>JAGHUF010000001.1 GCA_018064935.1 Candidatus Merdinaster equi
ATTATATGAAAATTGTAATATTAGAGAGAAATAGTGTTGGAACTGACACTCCTGTCGATATATATGAGAAGTTTGGAGAAGTTGAACTGTATCCCAATACGCTTAAGGCAGATGTTGCAGAGAGAATCAAGGATGCGGATATAGTTGTGACTAATAAGGCACCTTTAAATGAAGAGACCATGAAGGATGCAAAGAACGTCAAATTCATCACCATGTTCTCAACAGGATATGACGCTGTAGATGTTGAATACTGCAAAAAAAGAGGAATTCCTGTTGCCAATGTAAGAGATTATTGTACATCCTCTGTTGCACAGCATACCTTTACAATGGCTTTATGGCTCCTCGAGCATATGACACATTATGACAACTATGTCAAGTCGGGAGAGTATTCAGCTCAGGACCGCTTTTCTAATTTTGATATTCCGTTTGCTGAAGTAGAGGGAAAGACCTGGGGCATTGTCGGCATGGGCAACATAGGAAGAAGAGTTGCTAAGATAGCATCTTCTTTTGGTGCAAAAGTTATTTTCTATTCCGCATCGGGAAGCAGTACATGCACAGAATATGAGAGGGTTGATTTTGACACATTGCTTAAGGAGAGTGACATTTTGTCTTTGCACTGTCCATTGAGCGACAAGACAAGGAATCTGATTGATGCTGCGGCTCTGGCCAAAATGAAGAAAACATCAGTCCTTATTAACGTTGCAAGAGGACCGGTTGTTAACAATTCGGATTTATATGACGCACTTGTCAGTGGGCAGATTATGGCAGCAGGGTTGGATGTTGTGGAAAAAGAGCCACTTGCAATAGATAATCCATTGAGTAAAATAAAAGACACGAATAAGCTTATTATTACGCCTCATCTCGCATGGGCGAGCACTGAAGCTAGAAAGCGCTGCGTTGATGAGGTTGCTGCAAATATTGAAGCCTATCTTGAAGGAAGAGAGAGAAATCTTGTGAATTAGATATAATTATGCTTATATGATTAGTGACAAGATGTAATGGACCACTGGGCCTGGCCAGGGGTATTCCTGAAAATGTTAGTATAAAGTATCGAAAAAAACTGCCGAAATAGAGTATATGCGACGAAAGGAGGAACCGGTATGGATATTCAGGCACTTTCAATGTCGATGGCTCAAAGCAGCCTACTTACAAGCTTTGGATTCGGAATGATGGATAAAGCCCTTGAAACGCAGCAAGCGAACACGGAAGCGCTTACCAAAATGATGGAATTATCTGTTAATCCGGACCTTGGCGCAAATATTGATTTGTCGGTTTAACCGAATCGAGTAGGAGCGGATTTTTCCGCTCCTACTTGTTTTGTTATACACGAGTGTATACCGAGTAGGTGTCAGCCTACTCGGTTGTCCCCGTGAGGGGACGTTTTAGGTTGTAGAAATATAAGAGATGGGGCAACGAAATTGAATAAATACATAGATTTTTCAGATGAAGTAAGAAGAGCACTAGATGACCATAAGCCTGTTGTTGCAATTGAGACGGGTGGAACGTTTGAAGGAATACCATATCCTGAGAATGCGCAGACGGCACTTAATGTCATGGCCGATGTCAGAAAAGCCGGAGCTACGCCTGCATATATATCAATAATGGATGGGCGAGTAAAAGTTGGTATGACAGAGGAAGAAGTTTATGCTTATGCCAAAATGCGTGGAACGATGCAAAAAGCTTCCAGAAGAGAAATACCGCAGATTATAGCTCAGGGGAAAAGTGGCGTTATGACAATTGCAGCTACAATGGTAGTGGCTGATTATGTTGGCATACCTGTAGTATCAGGAGGCGGAATCGGTGGGGTACATAGAGGAGCTGAAATTTCTATGGATATATCCTCAGATTTGGAAGAAATTGTAGAAAGAAATGTTATTGTGGTTTGTTCTGGTGCAAAATCGATTCTGGATCTGAATCTTACGATGGAGTACCTTGAAACAAAGGCCGTATCTGTTATTGGATATAGGACTGATGAATTGCCGGCATATATGGCAAGGTCAAGTGGAATCAAGCTGACCTGCAGAATGGATGATGTTAATACCATCGCTGAAACATATAAGATTAAAAATGAATTTGGAATTAAAACAGGTATGATTCTTGCAAATATGATAGATGAAGAATATGCTGTTGACTCTGAACTTATGAACAGAGTAATTAATGAGGCTATAGAGAACAGCCAAAAAGATAAGGTATCAGGTAAGGCAATTACGGGATATTTGATGAAGTATATAAAAGAAAAAATGGGAAGCGACAGCATGGAGGCACAGAAGCATATGATTATCCAAAATGCGGTGCTTGCTGCAGAAGTTGCAGGTAAAATTTGTTGTTAGTATAATCCAGGAGTGCGCAAGGGTTAGGGCGGTTTATATCAGCCCATTTTGTCCAATAAGTCTATTTTGTCTTATGACTTGCACAAAAAAAGCAGGTGACGACTAAAATCGTCATCTGCTTTTTTACTTGCATCAATTTTACTCGCATCAATTTTGCTCACATCACAAATCACACGAGTCTGTAATGAATATAGCTGGTGCGAATAATTCTGAATTTAGTGCGAACTATTTGACTTGCTGAGGACTTTAAGTAACAGATCCAAAATCTTGAGGTAAAGCCATATAACTGAGAATGCAAGGCTGAACGCACAGTACCACTCATATTTCTTAGGGAGCTGATTCTCAACAGACTCATCAACTAATGCAAAATCAGATATTAAAAACATTGTTCCAGCTACAACACCCAGAACGGAAAAGAGAATAGAAATTGGACCGCTTCCGGTGAATATATGAGAAATAGCCTGCACGGCAGGAACAGGAATAAAACTACAAATCAAGACTACTAAGGAAATAAGAGCCATTGAAATAAGCAGAGTAAACAGTACAGTCTGGAATCTCTTACCTACGCGAATAATACCGCTTCTGTACAGAAGGAACATCGAGATACATACAGCGGCTGTGATAAATAATGCAAGCACAACGGCATTCTGATACTGCACAAAAATAATAGCAAGGTAGCTATAAATATATCCTGTACTCATACAGTATAAAGAACCTGTAACAGGAATTGTTTTGTTAATCAGGAAAGCAAGGAATGGAGTTATGAGGAAAATCAAAAGGGATATCATAAGTCCTGCCATTCCTGCAAGTGTAATTGTTGAGGTGTTTAGTGTTAAGTTCTCATTGATGGCAATATTCTCAATGTTGAGAGCTGTGCCAGTATTCTGAAGAATGAAGGCGAGCAGAACCCCAAGGACAATGGTACATACATAGAAAATGCATTTATTTGAAATTCCTTTATATGTTACATGTGTTTCGCTGGTCTCTGTAAGCTTTGAAAGCTTTCTCACAAGTGGATTGGGAGCAAACAGAGTGCTTCTGCTTGATCTTGTCTGAGTATTTTGTGTATTCATATTCATGTTCATTGAAAAACCTCCTTTATCTAATGATCATGTATTATGAGTAATTATTCTATCACGGGAAGAGGGATTTGATAAGAGCACAATCCTTGCTACCTTGTCATTATGAGTTATTATGGAAATTGTAAATTGCTGGACCTGCCATAAGGCCACATTATTGAAATGTGTGTATGCGTGTGATAGCATATCAGATAGTGGTCACAGATGACAGTAGCAGTTGACAGTCACAGCTGTCGACCATGTTCCTGTTTAGTGAAAGATTATGGCATCATATGAGAAAAAAGGGATGATGCTGCAAAGCATATTCCTTTGGGAGGACATTAGTATGAGATATATTCCACATGGCGTTTGCTCAAGTGCGATTGATGTTGAACTGGATGGCGATGTTATTAAAAAGGTAGAGTTTACAGGTGGATGCAACGGCAACACACAGGGTGTATCAAGACTTGTTGAAGGAATGAAGGTTTCAGACGCGATAGCCAAGATTAAAGGCATTAAGTGTGGTTTTAGACCAACATCTTGCCCGGATCAGCTTGCACTTGCTCTGGAGCAGGCAATAAATCAGTAATGACAGAATATAATCTTGACTGGAGATAAAGAATAAGATGAAGAAAATTCTTCTTACCGGTGGTGGAACTGCCGGTCACGTAACAGCGAATCTTGCGCTGATTCCTTCGCTGGTAGAAGCAGGATTCGAGATTCATTATATGGGCTCGTATGATGGAATTGAGAAGAAGCTGATTGCGGATTTTGACATACCATATTATGGCATTTCGACAGGAAAATTCAGAAGATACTTCGACCCCAAGAACTTTTCGGATCCATTCAGGGTGCTCAAGGGCTATTCACAGGCCAAGAAGATTATCAAGCAGATTAAACCTGACGTGGTATTTTCTAAAGGCGGATTTGTATCGGTTCCTGTTGTTAGAGCAGCGGCAAAAAATAAAGTTCCCTGCATAATTCATGAATCTGATATGACTCCCGGGCTTGCCAACAAGCTCTGCGCAAAGGTGGCTGCAAAGATCTGTTGTACTTTCCCAGAGACGGTAGAATCACTTCCCAAGGACAAAGCGATACTGACGGGATCGCCTATTAGAAAGGAACTTGCGGAAGGGTCAAAAGAGGCCGGAATGAAATTCTGTGGTTTCACAACTGACAAGCCTGTCATAATGGTGGTTGGAGGAAGTCAAGGGTCTGCCTCTGTAAATGAAGCAGTACGTTCTTCTTTGCCTAAATTATTAGAGAAATTCAATGTGGTTCATCTGTGCGGAAAGGATAAGATAGACAATCTTCTGCTCACAAAGGAAGGCTACAAGCAGTTTGAATATGTTAAGGCTGAGATGAAGGATGTGTTTGCAATGGCTGATATTGTCATTTCAAGAGCAGGTGCAAATGCAATATGTGAACTGTTGTTTCTTCGCAAGCCAAATATTCTCATACCGCTTCCTACTTCACAGAGTAGAGGTGACCAGATACTGAATGCCAATTCGTTTGCTGACCAGGGATTCTCCATTGTTATCGAGGAGGAATATCTGGACTGTGACGTACTTACGAATAAGGTTATGGAGCTGTATGACAACAGACAGACCTACATAGATGCAATGAGCAAGAGTAAAATCAATGACCCAATTTCCACTATAATGGGATTGATAAATGAAGCGGCAAAATAGAAATGTATAGAATGTAGAACCTCCCCTTTCGTTGGATTAATCCAGTGAAAGGGGTTTTATTTTAAGAAAATTTTATGTTTATTTAGATTACATTTATGGTTTTGATTGTCTGCTGGATTTATAATATTTTAAGAAAATAGAGAGGGTCTAAGGAATGAAATTAAAAACAAGGTTAATTGTTGCATTTGTCCTCATCATTATTCTGCCTATACTACTCACGACAGTTATTTTTTTCGGATATAGAATATTCGCCAGCAGTAATATCAAACAGAACTATGGTGTTAATGATATTAATGTTGAATTGTTGGCCAATCCTGTTGATGCCTACAGCCAGCTGACAGAGGAAGAGATGAAGCAGCTTGAAAATATGGCACAGACTAATCCCTCTGCACTTCTTGAGGAATCATTTTTGGACAAGACTGAGGAGGCACTATCATTAAAAGCATCAAATCTGGTCATAATACGGGATGGAAAAATAGTATATAACAAAGGTATTGATAATGATAGGCTGTTAGCCACTCTTGAAAAAGAAAACACGAATACGGATGTCGAGAAGAGCGGATATTATCTTCGAGATTTCAAGGCTGTTATCCGTAGTTTCAGCTTTGAGTTAAGTGATGGAACATATTGCGAACTTAATATAGTTACGCGAGTAAACAGTTTTATTTCTGCCCAGACACTTCTAAGCATATTTTTTGCAATTCTTGCCGTGCTTCTCATCACAAGTATCATGCTTATCTGGTGGATAAGAAATGGAGTATTTTATCCTGTTCACGAGCTGTCTGAGGGAATGCAGCATGTCGCAGATGGTAATTTTGATTATGCACTTGATTCAAAGGGAACCGGAGAAATTGCTGAGCTGTATGAGAATTACAATCAGATGCGCATGAGGCTGAAGGAATCTACTGAAGAAACCATTCGGCAGGAAAATGAAAGCCGAGAACTGATATCGAATATATCCCATGATTTGAAAACACCTATCACTTCCATAAAGGGATATGTTGAGGGAATAATGGACGGGGTTGCGGATACCCCTGAGAAGATGGATCGATATATTAAGACCATCTATAATAAGACAAACGATTTAAATCAGCTTATTAATGAGTTGACTGTATATTCAAATATTGAGTCCAGGAGAGTTCCCTATAATTTCCGCAAACTGAATATGATTGACTATTTCACAGATTGTGTTGAAGAGGTTGGTCTTGATTTAGAATCTAAGAATATAAAACTTAATTATATTCACACCATACCAAATGACACTGTTGTCATTGCTGATCCCGAGCAGCTAAAGAGAGTAATTAACAATATAATTGGAAATAGTGTTAAGTATATGGATAAGCCTCGAGGAGAAATAGACATAAGACTTCTCGATGAGGTTGATTCTGTTCGAGTGGAGATTGAGGATAATGGACGCGGAGTATCTCCAAAAGAGCTCAGCATGATATTCGAAAGATTCTACAGGGCAGATTCATCCCGAAATACCAAGCAGGGCGGAAGCGGAATAGGGCTGTCCATCGTTAAGAAGATAATAGAAGACCATGGTGGATATATATGGGCGACGAGTAAAGTGAATGAAGGAACCTGTATGCATTTTGTCCTTCGTAAGTATGAGGAGGCTGATCCGAGCAATGTCCTGTAAATTAAGCCTACGTTTATAAGACGAGGTCTTCGTTCTTTTTTGTGACAGTGACAAATACAAGTTAGGCATATTGATATAAAATGTTGGTAGAGAGATAGGAGCACATGATATGAGTAAGATATTAATTATCGAGGATGAAAAAGAAATAGCAGATCTGGAGAAAGATTATCTTGAGCTGTCCGAATTCGAAGTGGATATAGCTGATGCAGGTGATAAAGGCCTTATGCTCGCCAGAGGAAAGGAATACGACCTGATAATTCTGGACCTCATGCTACCGGGCATGGACGGCTTTGAGGTGTGCAAGAAGATTCGCGAGACCAGGAATATTCCGATTTTGATGGTTTCAGCTAAAAAGGATGATATCGATAAGATAAGAGGCCTTGGTTTGGGTGCAGATGATTACATGACTAAACCATTCAGCCCGTCCGAGCTTGTTGCGAGGGTAAAGGCGCATCTTGCCAGATATGACAGACTTGTCGGAACTGTTAAGAAAAATACAAATAGCATCATCGAGATTCGAGGAATTAAGATTGATAAGACGGCAAGGCGCGTATATATAAACGGTGAGGAAAAAACTTTTACAACCAAGGAGTTTGATCTACTCACTTTTCTTGCTGAAAATCCAAACCATGTATATACTAAAGAAGAATTATTCAGAGAGATTTGGGATATGGATTCAATAGGTGACATTGCAACTGTTACGGTTCATATCAAGAAGATACGAGAAAAGGTAGAGCTTGATACCTCAAATCCACAGTATATCGAGACCATATGGGGAGTTGGATACAGGTTTAAGGTGTAAAATGTTCTAGGGGAATTTGTGATACTTTATACATATTGAGTGTGTATTGAGTTATGCATAGTTATATGTGCAAATAATCAAAACAGAGAGGATTACGAAAAGAAATGAAAATAGGTATTATAGGCGCGATGGATCTTGAGATAGAAATGCTCAAGGAAAAGATGACTGTTGAAAGTACTAAGACAATGGCCTCTATGGATTTTCTCGAGGGAACACTCGAGGGAAAATCAGTAGTAATTGTCAAATGTGGTGTCGGCAAAGTAAATGCAGGTATGTGTTCACAGATTCTGTGCAGCCTATATTCAGTAACTCATATTATTAACACAGGTGTTGCGGGTTCTCTGCAGGCTAAGATCGACATTGGAGATATTGTTGTATCTACAGATGCTATACAGCATGATATGGATGTGACACCATTGTCATATGAGAGAGGACAGATTCCAGGAATAGCTGTTAAGGCATTCCCGGCAGATGATATGTTAAGAAAGGTTGCACTTAGTGCATGCCGCAAGGTAAATACAGATATCCAGACCTATGAGGGAAGAGTATTATCCGGAGACCAGTTTATCGCGACAAAAGAAACAAAAGATTTTCTGATTAATACTTTTGGCGAAGAGAGTGCTTGCGCTGAGATGGAGGGAGCTTCAATTGCACAGGCTTCTTATCTGAACAACGTTCCATTTGTTGTTATTCGTGCAATATCAGATAAGGCAGATGATTCTGCAACCATGGATTATCCTACTTTTGAACGAGGTGCAGCTCTTCACAGTGCGGGACTTGTTCTTGAGATGCTAAAGGAAATGTAGAGTAGTCGAAGTAGAATGTAACTCACTTATTCTAGAAGGGTTCAGTTGCAGGATATGAAAACACAGATTTTATATGAAGATAATGAAATTATAGTCGTTCATAAGATGCCGGGGATGGCAACACAGAGTGCAGATGTGGCTTCTTTGGACGTGGAAAGTGAGCTTCGGAATTATTTGTCTGGAGCTCCTCTTTATGTTGTTCATAGGCTGGATCAGCCAGTGGAAGGAATACTGGTGTTTGCCAAGACGAGTGATGCAGCAGCAAAGCTGTCTGAGCAGTCGGTAGATGGAAGGATGCATAAAGAATATACAGCGCTTGTGACCGGGAAAATGGAACCAGAAGAGGGTACGCTCACAGATTATCTGGTGAAGTT
Organism: Candidatus Merdinaster equi; assembly: GCA_018064935.1. Classification (GTDB taxonomy): domain Bacteria; phylum Bacillota; class Clostridia; order Lachnospirales; family Lachnospiraceae; genus Merdinaster; species Merdinaster equi. The sequence goes on from JAGHUF010000001.1 coordinate 8,704, forward strand.
ACCCAGTGGAATGGCAAGAGTTGTAGAAGGAAAACCTAACAGGATGTGTAAGAAAGCCATATTGCACTTTCATACTATTGAATACAATTCTGACATAGATGTCAGCAAATTAAAAATTGAGCTCGAAACAGGAAGGTTCCATCAGATAAGAGTGCAGTTTGCCCATGCAGGTCATCCGCTTGTGGGAGATAGAAAATATGGATCCGAACAATCAATCTCGCTTGCGGGAGAGCTTGGAATTCGATTTGTGGCATTGTGCGCGAGCAAGCTGTCTTTTGAGCACCCAGCAACAAAAGAGATGGTTGAATTTGTGATAGATGAAATTTGAGGAAGGATTGATATGTTAACGCGAGAAGAAGCTCTCTCGTACGGATTAAGTTTGCCAGATACCTATCAAGAGGCACCGTTCCATGATGCTAATTGGCAGCTGGTAAGGGTCAAGGGGAGTAAGAAGGCTTTTCTGTGGACCTATGAAAGAGATGGATACATCAACTTAAATGTCAAGGTTTCGCCAGAGTGGAGAGACCTATGGAGAAGCACGTATTCATCTGTTATTCCCGGGTGGCATCAGAATAAAGAGAACTGGAACACGATTATTTTGGATGGGACAGTTCCAACAGATGAAATCAAGAGGATGATTGCGGAGAGTTATGATTTAATCACAGATTCGCCTACCAAGAGGATATATGAGGCTGTAAAGAAAATTCCGCCAGGAAGCGTGGCAACATATGCGCAGGTAGCTGAGATGGCGGGAAATGAAAGAATGGCAAGAGCGGTTGGAAATGCGCTTCATAAAAATCCAACTCCAGGTATCATACCGTGCCACAGGGTGGTTGATTCGAAGGGAAGACTTGCCGGCGCATTTGCTTTCGGTGGAGAAAAAGTGCAGGAAGACTTGCTGAAAAGCGAGGGTGTAACTGTTGTCGATGGCAGAGTTGACCTGAAGAAATATCAGATGGGATGTTTTCGGTAACATAGGTATTTGAGGCAAGAGATAAGGATAGTAATCCCATTTGCTTAATTGTTATATGCAGTTTTTGCTTTATCTGTGAAGCAGTCAAAGGTAGATGATACGTACTTTGATAGCCACTCATCATTGTTAAGGTTTTCATTGATGCTGTTGTAGAAGTTCGAGGTTCCGAAGTAATTGTACTTAGTACGAATCAGAGCATCATAGTGTTCTTTGGAATTGCGGTAGTTTGCGTATTTTGCCTCGCCTCTTGAACGCTTTTGGTGAGATGTGACGGTGTTTTCGGCCATAGAGCCTGCGTTCATAGTCCCCAGTAAGTCCCATACCATATCGTTGTTTTTTTTCGCCCAGTCATGAGCGGCCCAGTCGTCGTGGGCATTCATCCAGGCTCTGTAGTTGGCGTAAGCACACAATTCCGCGTCAATGGTCAAATCATGGGCATTAACATCCGCTCTGTAGTTATTAATTTCAAGGAGCTCTTTGGCTTGCATTACAGTGAGAATAACTTTGGACTGTTTGGCTGGAGTTTTTCCATTTGCAAGCTTAAGATGCTCTATATTTTTTTCCGTAGAATAATTGAGCATATAGTAGATTGCGTATGCGGCGTAGTCACTGCCAAGAGAGTCCTTTATGTTGTCTGAGCAGTTATCCATGTATGCAGATACGTTAAATGATGAGTTCGCCTGGCGACCTTCATGAATACCGACTGTCTGGAAATGTCTGAGTAATAAACGCTTATCTTTATGGTACAGCGTGGCTAGGATTGGATATGTTTTCGCATAGTAATCATGGTCATAGATTAATGACCAGTCGCAGTTTTCGACAAATGATTCATATGCCTGACCGTAATCATAGTCTACGTCGTATGGATTGCCCGTGGCCGGGTCACAGTCAGCGTCGACAACGCAATAAGCATAATCTGATTCACACTTGGCTTTAAGACCAGCGATGGATCTGATTGAATCAATACTGCCAATATCAAGACCACATCTTGTGCACTGTCCATCTTCAAGAATGTGACCTAGTGGGTCTCCTTCTGTCTCATTACATACCATACACTTCTTAGGTTCAGTGCAGGTGGCATCCGTAAAGTTATGGCCGGGTGCCGGAATTGTATCGTCGCATCTTGTACACTTTATGTCTTCTGTACAGCTCCCTGCTACGTAGTTATGTCCTAAAGCATCTTCGCCTTTTTCCCCGCAAACAATACATATTGCAGCTTCAGTACAGGTTGGATCTGAATAATTGTGACCATTCGGAGAGCCCTCTTCAGTGCCACAAACACTGCAGATTTTTGCCTTGTCGCAGGTTGCATCCACCCAGGTGTGCCCCAGAGCCGCACCTATTGTTTCTCCACATCTTGCGCAGGTTGGAGGAGTTTCGCAGGTAGGATTACTGTAGTTATGACCAAGGGAGGAGCCTTCTGTTTCGCCGCATTCCTCGCAGGTGGGTGGTGTTGTACAGGTGGCAGGTCTATAGGTGTGTTTGTGACATCCCGTTAATATAAGAACAAAAGTACAAAGTGTAAGTACTAACAAACTTTTTTTCATGAAAATCTCCGCGATTAAGCTTTTTTATAATATCGCATTCATATTATCATAATTTCGCATTGCTTTTTGGATTTTTTGCTGGGGGATATTCCGAATATCAATCAATACCTTCTGTAATCATGAAGACAAGTGCGACTTTTCTTGACATTTTGGCCTCTTGGGGGTATAAAGAATCAGTACGCAAATAGCGTTATAGAAAGAGAGAATAGCACATGGCAGAGAA
>JAGHUF010000070.1 GCA_018064935.1 Candidatus Merdinaster equi
GCATATAAGAGCGTTGAGAATGGTGAATGTGAGTATGCGGTTCTTCCTATAGAAAATAGTTTTGCCGGTGAAGTTGGGCAGGTGATGGATCTCATATTTACAAGACCACTCCAGATGGTTGGGGTATATGCGATGCAAGTCAATCAGAACCTGCTTGGAGTTCCAGGAAGCCGTAAAGAGGATATTAAAACAGTTATTTCTCATCCACAGGCGCTGGACCAGAGTGCTGAATATCTCAAGGAGTATGGAATAGCTACCAAGGAAGCGGTAAATACAGCAAGAGCAGCCAAAGAGGTTGCTGAGATGAACGACAAATCAATCGGCGCTGTGGCAAGCCTTAAGACAGCTGAGTTGTATGGACTTACTGTCCTTGCTGAAAATATAAATAAAAGCAATATCAACCAGACCAAATTCGCTGTCTTGTCGAAAAAAGAGCATAAGTTGAAAAATGCTGATGTATTCTCCATGATGTTCACGGTCAAGAACGAAGCAGGTGCTTTGGCGCGAGTTATATTTGAAATAGGACTTCATGCAATTAACATGCGCGTTATTCGCTCAAGGCCACTTAAGGAAACACCCTGGGAGTATTATTTCTATGTAGAGTTGGAAGGCAGGGAGAACGCAGAGGGAGTTGAGCATCTTATTGATAAACTTAACCAGACCTGCGACAGCCTTAGAATTCTTGGGTACTACAAGGACGTAACGCTCAGTTGAGAGATATTCATATAACACGAAGAAGGATTCAAAGATGAAAAACACATTTGGAAACAATATGACGGTGACAATATTCGGAGAGAGTCATGGACCGGCAATCGGTATAGTGCTTGATGGCCTTACACCAGGAATGGATATTGACCAGGAATTCATTGCGCATCAGCTTACACTCAGGAGACCTGCAGGCAAAATTTCTACCGCAAGAAAAGAGGCAGATCCATATCAGATATTGAGTGGCGCTTTTGAAGGTAAAACGACTGGTACAAGTATGTGCATTATGATTCCAAATGCTGATACACACAGTTCTGATTACAGCGAGCTTAAGTCGACAGCTCGCCCTGGACATGCTGATTACACAGCTGATGTTAAGTATCATGGATTTCAGGACTATAGGGGCGGCGGACACTTCAGTGGAAGAATTACGGCTGCACTTGTAGCTGCAGGTGGTGTGCTCATTCCTGCACTTAACAAAAAGGGTATATATATTGGAACTCATATTAAAAGCTGCGCAGGAGTTGAAGATAGAGCATTTTCGTGCGATGGCGTGAAGGGATATCAGGGTGATATTGATACTCTTAAGGATGCTTCTTTTGCTGTACTGGATGAAGAGGCAGCCAAAGAAATGCTTGCCAGAATGGAAGCAATTGCCGCAGAGGGTGACAGCGTCGGAGGTGTGCTTGAAACAGTGATTAGTGGCGTGCCAGCTGGAGTGGGAGAACCATGGTTTGACTCGGTTGAGAGCCTTCTGTCGCATGGACTTTTCAGTATACCGGCGATTAAGGGTGTACAGTTTGGAGATGCTTTTGCCATGGTTAATGGCAGGGGATCAGAATATAATGATGCTTTCAGAATGGATGGCGACAGGGTTGTGACGAAGACTAATCACAACGGCGGGATTAATGGCGGAATAACCAATGGAATGCCAATTCTGTTTAGCTGTGCGGTTAAGCCGACCCCGTCTATTTACAAGCAGCAGGAGACTGTCGATTTCAAAAATGGTGTAGATAAAGATCTGTCAATTCAGGGAAGACATGATCCTGCAATTATTCACAGAGCACGAGTCGTTGTGGACTCAGTTGCGGCTATCGTAATCTATGATGCTCTTGTTGGAAGATTTGGCACTGATTATTTTGCGTAGAATCATACAAATAGAAAAAGAAAATCAGAAATGAGGATTAACATGATTGCTAAGGTAACACCTTCAACAGCACATGGAACAGTAACAGCGCCCCCTTCAAAAAGCATGGCGCACAGATATCTAATCTGTGCCGCTCTGTCAGCTGGAGAGAGCGTTGTTCGTCATATAGAGCTTTCGCAGGATATACTTGCTACGATGGATTGCATTCGTGCGATGGGCGGCGAGTGCCGTGAGGACAATGGAACAGTTTATGTAAGAGGAATTGGCTGCAGGGACTATTCGGGGCAGCAGGATATGGCGTCGGCTTCAGATTCAGATTTGTATTCAGATCTAGATTCAGAAAAAATACTTCCGCGAATGTTTCCATGCAGGGAGTCTGGTTCAACTGTCCGTTTCTTCCTTCCACTTTCTATGCTTCTTCCGGGTAGAAAACATTTCACCGGAAGCGAAGTGTTGATGACAAGACCGATGAGCGTGTACGAGAAACTTTGGGAGGAACAGGGACTCACATTTGTCAGAGAGGATGGTGGAATCACCTGTGAGGGACAGCTTCACGGTGGAGATATCACTGTCAGTGGAAGTATATCAAGCCAGTTTATTACAGGTCTATTATTCACACTGCCAATGCTCGCTGAGGACAGCACAATTCATCTGCTTCCACCTGTTGAAAGTAGGTCTTATATCGAACTTACATTGAAGGCACTTGCGAAGTTTGGAGTGACTGCAGAGTGGATTGACGATGTGACTCTTTTTATAAAGGGTGGACAGAATTACAAGGCTACCGAAATAACCACAGAGGGCGATTATTCGAATGCCGCTTTTCTGGATGCGCTCAACCTTATTGGCGGAGAAGTGACGGTTGAAGGGCTTGAGGCAGACAGTCTTCAGGGAGATAAGGTATACCTTGACTACTATGAGATATTCAGAAGAAGATGCAACGGAAAGAACGCAGACCAGAACGCAGACCAGAGCGCAGACCAGAGCGCAGACCAGAACGCAGACCAGAACGCAGACCAGAACGCTAGTCAGGCTATTGCACAAAGTTGCCAAGGTGCCTTTCCGGTTATGGACCTAACGGATTGTCCGGACTTAGGACCAGTTCTTATGATGCTTGCCGGAGTTTTGGGAGGTGCTATTTTTACGGGTACCAAACGTTTGAAAATCAAAGAGTCTGACAGAGGTACGGTTATGTGCGAGGAACTTGGACGCTTTGGAATTAAGACGAAATGGGAGGAGGACCAGATAACGGTCTTCCCGTCGAATATACATACGCCGTACGAAGTGCTTCATGGGCACAATGATCATCGGATCGTAATGAGCCTTGTGCTATTATCTTCGATTGTAGGCGGTGAAATTGATGATGCACATGCAGTTAATAAGAGTTTTCCAAGCTTTTACAAAGTGATGGAGCAGTTAGGAATTCAGGTGGAACAGTATGAATCTTGAGAATGTAAAATACGATGCGTTTATCAGTTATCGTCATCTTGAAAAAGATATGATGGTAGCAAAAGAAGTTCATAAGATGCTGGAGTCTTTTCAGATACCACGTTCCGTTCGTAAGGCACATCCGGAATTGCCGAAGAAGATCAGCAGGGTATTCAGAGATCAGGAAGAACTTCCTTTGACTACAAACTTAGGTGATCCAATTATGGAGGCTCTGAAGAATTCAGAGTATTTGATTGTCATCTGTACCCCAAAGCTTAAAGAATCTATGTGGTGCCAGAAGGAGATAGAAACTTTTATTGGGCTCCATGGAAGAGAGAAGGTATTCGCTGTTCTGGCTGAGGGTGAGCCGGACGAATCTTTCCCACCGCAGTTGTTGGTTGACGATGCTGGTAATCCGATTGAGCCGCTTGGTGCAGACGCAAGAGGTGAAAATGCCAGTGAAGTCAGAAAGAAGCTTCAGATTGAAGGAATGCGATTAGTAGCTCCAATGCTGGGGCTTAATTTTGATGACTTAAGACAAAGACATCGTGAACAGAAACTGAGGAGGCTTATTGCTCTCGGTAGCGGCCTTGTTGCTGCACTCATTATTTTCGGTGCATATATGGCATATACAGCTCTTACAATACAGGGACAGGCTGATGAAATCAGGGCGCAGAATGCCGAACTTGTCGAGAGAGAGAAGCTGATTATCGAGAAAAATGAGGAGATAAGAGCGAAATCGTATGATATAGCTGGAAGATATGAGAAATCTATGGCAGAACAGGCAGCCATTCTTGTTCGTAAAGGACGAGGAATGGACGCATTGTATATGCTTAGAAATGCAATGCCGGACAGCATGGATAAAACTGACGAAATCCCTTACCTTGCAGAAGCCGAGAAACAGCTGGTAGAAGCGCTGAATCTCTATGGTGAAGGAAGTTCCATGGTTCCCGTATATACTTATCATGACGAGGGAGTGAGATCGATTGCAGTATCACAGGATGGACAGTATTTTGCGTGCCTTAATGAGAATGGAAGGGTAAGCATTATTGATTCGGATAGCCATGAGCTAATATATGAAGATTCACAGGGTGAGCAAAATATTGATGATAATATTACATTCATTGGAAGTGATCTGTTTGCTTATTGCACTTCTGGCAAAACATACATTTATCGCATTTCACAAAAAGAGAGAGTTGCTATTACCGATGCCAAATCAGTTATTGCTACATGCCCACAGCAGAGAATTTTTGCATTGGGGAGTGATAAGAACTTAACCGTATATGATATGGATACACTGTCGGAACAGTTTAGAATCAACCTGTTTGGTGAAAGCAAAAGTGGCTTCTTTAGTAAGATGGAATTCTCAGAAAGTGGAAACTATATATATGCAATGTTATCTGACAGGGAAGAGTATGGATTTACGGTAAAAGGACTTATTACTGACATAGTTGATGTAAAAAGTGGAGAGGTAGTATTTAGTAACGAAAACTATGGTGATTATCTGTGTTCTGATATATCTTGTGATGATGAGATGGCGATATGTTCTATTGCGAAGCTCAAGGATGTGACAAACGGGTCGCTGTATGATTATGAACTGCATGCTTATGATTTCCGGGCGAAAAAAGAAAAGTGGGCTAAAAAAGCTGGGTCGGACAGTGTTAAATCACTTGATGTTGTTGAGGGTGATAGTGGTAAGCTGATATTTGCCTGGAATTCGTCAGTTGCTATGGAAATTGATGCTGAGACTGGAGAGACAAAGAGTTCTGTAGGTGGAGTTGGAACTATAAGGGATTGTGTAAAGCTGAGTAATAGCGGAACATATTTTGTTGCAACGAACTATGGAGAGACTTATGGATATCTTCTTGGAAAAGAATCCTTATATAACTTTAACTATATTAAGTATGTTCCAACTATCCAAATGAAGAATTTTGCATTTTCTCGTGGCGTATATATGTCATTTTTGAATGAAGACTATATCACGCAGTACAGAGCAGTTCCGGGAAAGAACATGGAAGAAATAGATGAACTTCCGGAAGAATATCTTTCATTATATGATGCGAAAAAAATGATTGATGATGGGGAAATATCATATGATCTTCCAAATGGATATAAGCTTCGCAAAAAAAATGCGACGATTCCGGAACTGTTAAATGAGAAGGGCGAAGTAATCGCAACGCTTCTTTATTGTGTTGGATACGATGAGAATGAGAATGTTCTCCTGTTTACAGGAAGTGCAGGAAGAAACAGCAAATCAAGAATCGCATCATATGATGAGATTATTCAATATGCAGATGAGATGCTTGAGGGGTACGTACCTGCCGCAGATATTGATATGTGAGAATATGTGAAAAGGAGCATTCGAAATAAATGGACTTCGTGTTTATCTTAAATAGCATACTTTTGGGTGTAGGACTTGCAATGGACGCCTTCTCTGTATCGCTTGCAAATGGACTTGCTGATCCTAAGATGCGATTCGGGAAAATGAGTGGAATCGCAGGGTGTTTTGCCTTTTTTCAATGGTTCATGCCAATGATCGGGTGGGTGTGTGTGCATACTATCCTGCAATACTTCGGGTTTTTTGAGAAATTCATTCCATGGATTGCACTTCTTCTGCTTCTGTTTATCGGCGGAAAAATGCTGATAGAAGGAATCAAAGGGGGCGAAGAAGAGGCATCAAAGGTGCGCCTTACCTTTGGCGTTCTTATGGTGCAGGGAATTGCAACTTCCATTGATGCACTATCCGTAGGATTCACTATTTCGGAATATGATCTGGTACTTGCACTGGTTTCTACAATAATTATTGCAATTACCACCTTTGCAATTTGCATAATTGGTCTTATAATCGGTAAGGTGGTCGGAACAAAGCTTGCAGGAAAGGCGCAAATTCTTGGGGGAATTGTTCTGATTATTATTGGTTTAGAAATATGGATCAAAGGAGTGTTTTTCTAAAGTATTATGAAAAAAATATTTAACCCAATGTTGTTTAGCTGCATGAAGAATTATTCAGCGGCACAATTTGGCAAGGATCTGATTGCTGGTATTATCGTAGCAATCATTGCGCTTCCCTTGTCAATCGCGCTTGCGATTGCCAGTGGTGTAGGACCTGAGGCAGGTATCTATACGGCTATCATCGCAGGCTTTTTAATTTCTTTTTTTGGCGGAAGTACAGTTCAGATTGCTGGACCTACAGCAGCTTTTGCGACAATCGTAGCTGGTATTGTAGCAACTAGTGATCTTCCTGGACTTGCAACTGCGACCGTGATGGCAGGTGTAATCCTGATTATCATGGGTATCTTCAAATTCGGTAATCTCATTAAGTTCATCCCTACCACAATAACAACAGGATTTACAGCTGGTATCGCAGTCACAATTCTGATTGGTCAGTTCAAGGATTTCTTCCAGATAACATATATGAATGGTGAAGCCCCAATCGAGACTATCGAGAAAGTGAAGGCATTTGGAACTAATATCGGAACACTCAACTGGTGGGCTGTGATAGTCGGAGTTACATGTCTTCTGATTCAGATAGTATGGCCTAAGATTTCTAAGAAGATTCCCGGATCGCTCATCGCTGTAATCGTGGGTATTCTCATGGTTAAGGTTTGCGGAGGCGTATTTGGTGAGGTTAAGACTATTGGAGATCTCTTCCCTGATATCAAGAGTGGTCTTCCTACATTTGTTATGCCGGACTTTAGCTTTAGTATGATTCAGAGCCAGCTTGGCAACGCTTTTGTAATTGCAATTCTCGCATCTATTGAGTCGCTTCTGTCATGCGTGGTTGCAGATGGTATGGTTGGAAGCAAGCACAGATCTAATACGGAACTTATCGCACAGGGTATTGGTAATGCTGCATCAGCTATGTTCGGTGGTATACCGGCAACTGGTGCAATAGCGAGAACAGCTGCAAATATTAAGAATGGTGGTCGTACACCAATCGCTGGTATCGTTCATGCAATTGTTTTAGTACTTGTTATTTTGTTCCTGATGCCATATGCATCATGGATTCCAATGCCATGTATAGCATCTATTCTGTTCATGGTTGCTTATAATATGTGCCAGTGGAGAACCTTTGTTAAATTGTGTAAAACAGCACCTAAGTCTGATATTCTGGTTCTGGTTCTCACATTCGTACTTACAGTTGTATTTGATCTTGTTGTTGCAATTGAGGTTGGTATGGTTGTGGCAGTGCTCATGTTCATAAAGAGGATGAGCGAGGAAACTGGAATTCAGGCATGGCATTACAAGGAAGAGGCTGGTGTTGACCATCCAGAGGAACTTATCAATGTGCCAAAGGCTGTGCGTGTATATGAGATTACTGGACCTTTGTTCTTCGGCGTGGCAGAGTCTCTTGCTAAGATTCATGCCAAGGATTATACAAAGTGCATGGTTATTCGAATGAGATCTGTATCTGCGATGGATATCACATCAATGATATCACTTGAGAATGTTTATAACGTGTGCCAGGAACATGGCGTAAAACTGGTTCTGTCGCATGTGAATGAACAACCTATGAAGGTAATGAAGAAAGCAGGATTTGTCGACAAGCTTGGTGAGGAGAATTTCCAGCCAAATATCGATGCCGCCCTCGAGAGAGCAGGAAAGCTTGCGGCGGAAATGAGCCAGGAGAACGGGGTTAGTGGTTCGTAAATGAATTAGAGCGTGAGCCGTGGCGATAAGGCTTGTGGCTCATTGAATTGCATAATATAAACGCATTTAATATGCAGCGAATTAGTGAGTTTCATTAATTCGCTGCTTTTTTTTGTACAACAAAATTTATTTGACGCGCGACAAATGTTTGTATACAATCAAACTGTAACTATTTGACGCGCGACAAATAACAAACTGTGGAGGCTTGAATGAGAGTAGTAAAAGAAAAACAGGATTTAACCTTCCTCAAATGGTCACATATTAGAAATTCAAGTGGTACTGCAGGAACATTTTTGAAATCGCAATCTGAATTAGAAGGCGTGAAGAAATATTACAAATTGTCTAATTTTGACCCGGTAAAAGGCATTGTAGGGCACGAATGTGTTAATGAAATCATCGTGGATAGACTTCTCACTGTTCTTGGAGTGGATCATCTGGATTACGAACTAATAAATGCAGATATTGAGATAGAGGGAGTTACACATAGCACATATCTATGTTCTTCAAATGATTTCAAGAACAAGGGTGAAAGCAAGGTTGCACTTGACGACTATTACAGAGTGAATAGCTTAAATGGGGAATCTCATTATGATTTTTGCGTGAGGAATGGATGGAAAAAATATATTGATGAAATGATTGTGATTGATTATCTAATCCTTAACAGAGACAGGCACGGAGCTAATATTGAGGTGCTGAGAAATGCAAGAGCGCATACACTTAGAATAGCACCGCTGTTTGATCATGGATTGTCGCTTATTTTTTCGTGTTCGACCAAGCATGATGCAAAGTCGTTTGACGTGCTGCAGGATAAGAAATGCCGCAATTTCATTGGGAGCAATTCCTGTTATGAAAATTTGCTGTTGGTTAAGGATAATAAGCCTGAGCTAAATCAATTAAAGGAACGCGATAAAGAGTTTATTTTTCAGGATATAGAAGTGATTCTTCCACAGGAATATGTCGAAACAATCTGGAGCATGATATGGAAAAGGTATCAAATATATGAAAATTTATGAAATAATCGACGGAGACAGCGAGTCCAGAGTTGGTGCACTCCTCTATTATGAAAACGCGAAAGCATTCATTATAGAATTGGAAAAGAATCTGGATGAATGGTCTGCCCCACTTCTTTTTACATCATTTATAAAAAAGAACATTTATACAATTCCAAAGGATGTGAGCCTTCTGTGGGTTAAAGAAAGAATCATTCCGAGTGGAAGGCAGAACTTGGGAGACATACTGAAGAATCACAAATTGAAGGAGTATGATGAAATACGCTTTCTGGAATTGTCTCTCGGAAGATGTTCTCAGGACAGTTTATATATTAAAAAAGTGGATGAACTTCCAGCTTATGTGAAAGAGCGACAGCAAAGACTTGTTACAGAAGTTGTGGCGTTGGGTTCTGATAGATTGCTTGTTTTTTTTGGAGATAATACAACCAGAGTAACCTCGTTGGCTGAATTAAAAAATAATGATGACATTGATAAGGTGCTAAGGAACAAAAAACTATTCAATAGTGTAAAAGTTGGCGTTGGTGGTTATTCGATAACATTTAATAATTCTATTGATATTCAGGCAACTGATTTATATTCGACCGGGAGCGGAATGCCCTTAAAAGCAGATGATTTTATATCGTTCGTCTCTCGAAATATTTGCGATACGACAAAAGCATGCGAAATTCTTGAGTGTTCAAGGCAGAATATCGCATACTTAATTAAGCGGAAAGACCTGGAACCGATAAGCGAAGATGTAAAAGGCAATTTGTACACAAAAGGCGACATCGAAAAAAATAAATGGTAGAACTGAACTGCATATGACTAGCCCTACTGCGAAATGACGCACGCGAGTGAACCACGGACGCCTCCGGTATATCTGTGAGAATAATAGAGTTCAGGGTGGCACATAGTGCATTCTCCTACAAGCGAAATATTCTGAGGGAGAACGCCTAACTGCTCAAAACGTTTTTGAACAACCCCGCGCAGGTCGAGCATATATTTGCCTTCAGCCGCGCCCTGCGTGAACAATCCTTCAAGAGGGTCTATCCCCGTGTTATCTGATAGCGGAGAACTCAGAAGCGCACGACATGCTTCAATCACCTCGCCGCCAACTTCGAAGCAACACATGTCTATTGCAGGTCCGATTTCAATCCTGATATCTGCTGGATTAGCTCCTAATGATTTCATTTTTTTGATTGTTTTCAGCTCGATATCTGCAACTGTGCTTCGCCAGCCGCAATGTACAGCACCAATAACGCGGTTGACTGGGTCTTCCAGTAGCACGGGCACACAATCAGCAGTGAAAATAGCCAGCGGAAGCCCAGACTCCTTGGTTACATACCCGTCTGCTTTGTGCATATGACCTGGCCCAAAGGCAGGCCTTGCATCAGCGAAACTGGCTATGACAACATTGTTGCCATGCACCTGCTCGCCGCAGACAAATTCGCGCTCTTTAATTCCGCATTCATCTAAAAAAATATTCCAGTTGCGAATAACATCTTCTTTATCATCCCCACGGTTCATTCCAAGGTTCAGCGAATAGAATACCCCATGGCTCACGCCGCCAATTCTTGTTGAGAATCCGTGAGGGCATGTAATGCAGCCTTCAGAATTATCAGAATCTATGTCAGCTACCGTCAGCTTAGAGTTATCAGCAAACACGTCAGCTACCGTCAGCTTAGAATTATCAGAATCTACGTCTGCTCCCGCCAGCGCAGATCTATCAGCAATCACGTTAGCTCTTGCCAGTGCAGAATTATTAGGATACTCTCTACATTCAACCAAATTGTTTTCGGAGTCGTATATGAGCGACATATGAAATTCTGGTTCGCCTGACAGTATTTTTCTTAGGAAAAAAGGATCACCCTCCCAGAGGTTAAGATTGAGTATATCTGACTTTGGTATGAAACGAAGTTCCCCCTCATTGCAATCGGTGTTCAAAGTGCCAGTGTACGAAGAGACGGTATATAGATACATCTCCTCAGCCTCTGAACCCTCAGGGAGGAAATGAATCAGTCCTCGAAATTTATAATCGCAAACGGTCAGTCCGGTCTCTTCAAAAACTTCGCGCTTCATGCACTCATCCGGGGGCTCGCCTTCTTCGAATTTGCCGCCAACACCAATCCATTTCCCTTTGTTTATGTCGTGCTCTTTTTTGTTGCGAAGGAGCATTAGATATGAGTCGTTTTCCTCTATATAACAAAGTGTTGTTCGAAACATAGTATTTGTTATCCTCTGTCTTAATAAAATAAAGTTATTAAAAACATTGTAACATACAGATGCAACGTTTCTGGAATATAGGGTAAAACAGGTATTGCATTTTGCAAAAATTAAGAATACACTAAAAGTAATTATATCCAGTAGGGTGTAGAAGAAGCGAAAGGAGGAAATGCAAATGAGTGGAATTAGTCCTATTCAGGCATATGGTAGTTACAATTATCAGAATAGATTTACATCGCTCAATGCTAATCGGGTACAGGATATCAATCGAAATCAGAATGTCGATAAAAATTCTGCGGTTACAGGCAATAATATTTCCTCTGCTTCGAATGCTGGAAAAATAGCAAAGCCAACGTACGAGGATGCTCTTTCCAAAGCGATGCCAGCCAGCAAAACTGTTACGAATAATGCTGGTCAGAGCGTATCTGCACATGGTGATACTTTTAGCGCCAGCAGTTATGGAATAAAACAGTTCCAGGACGGTGTCGTGTTTGCAAAGCCTGCTTCTGATGAAAATGAATATACATCTGATAAATATGAGAATCTGACTGAGTTTAGTGCAGACCAGTTGGAGAGTATGTATCTTAAGGGTGATATCTCAATCATTGATTATGATGAGGAGATTGATAAGCGCGCCGAGGCGGAAATTCTGTCAAATGAGGGTGCAGTAAATAAAGCATCAGCTGATGACGAGGAAGAGACCGACCCAATCAAGAAAGAGCTTGCAAAGATAAAAGAAGAAAGAACTGCAGGCGCAGATGATGAGCAGGAGACCAATCCGATCAAAAAAGAACTTGCGAAGATAAAGGAAGAAAGAACTGCAGGTTCAGATAAGCTCGACGAACTTCGCAAGCAGCAAGAATCAGCCTCTGAAAAGCGAAAGGCTTTGATTGAGGAAGAGATTTCATCTGATAAGACATTTGCAAATAAGATGGGAAAAGTTGAAGGTGCAAGCCGTGAGAATGCGATTAGAACCGAGGGCTTAAATGGAGCCTTTGAAAATGGTCGTATGGATTTGATTGGTGATGTGTTCACTAAGCAGATGAATGGTTAAATATAATAATTTTGACTAATAATTTTCTTTATCCATTGAATTGTATTCATCGAATAATTCAAGGCAGGCATCTCTGTCGCATTCTTCAAGATAATCGCGAAGTTTTTCGCGGCCTCCCATTAAATCATTGAATTTGTTGTCTCGAAAACCAATTCTTTCGTTGTCTTCAATTGTCGCACCATAATATACTTTGTCGATATTAGCCCACATGCAGGCACATAAACACATGGGACAGGGTTCACCAGTGGTGTATATCTCACATCCACTCAAATCGTGTGTCCCTAGATTGGAGCCTGCATCACCAATGGCTTCAACCTCGCCATGGCAGGTCGCATTGTGCTTTTTTAACACGCGGTTATGCCCGCGTCCAACAATTTTCCCGTCTTTGACAATTATGCTCCCAAAGGGACCTCCGTCCCCGGCGAGAATTCCACTTCTTGCCTCTTCTATTGCTAATTTCATATATTCATTCATATGTTTCAACACTAATTCCTTTCGTTAGTTGCAGTTTATGCATTAAAACTACAAACCCGTATGAGGGAAATCTATCGTACGCTTTTGCGCTGATAATGGCTGCACGGTTCTACCCTTCGACAACCAGCTCTAACATGGTGCGGATGTCTTCTGATTCAATACTAACACCAAACTTCTTTTGCAATTCGGCTTCGTGCTCTAGTAGGTACTTTGCGATATCGCTAAGCTTAATTGAGGACGGTTTTTCTTTTTCATCCAGATAGATGAAGAGGAGCTTAATTATTTTCTCATCCATGTTTGTGAGGGGTGAGAGTGTTTTATAATCAAGTTCCATTGATGCGAACATACCTAAATCGATGCCTTCGATCTGCGAGAGCGCATTTTGTGCGTTGGCGTCGAGATAAGTGGATAGGACTTTGTCGCTAGCCATATTTTTGGCGGCGGTGAGGAGCTCCTGAAGCGAACGACTACCTGGTTCATACCCCGAATCCAGCAGATACATGGCGTACAACCCCTCGATATAAATGCTGTCCATGGAAACGAGTTCGGCAAGCTCGGCTGCAGTGTAAGAAGCTTCCGCGTATTCGGCTGCCTTCTGTTTCATGAGTTCTCGCTTAATTAGGTCAGCGCTTTTGTTTACGATGTTTTCGCCTATTACAGAAAGATATTCTGCATTGTCTGAAATTGCGGCGCCCGCAGAAATAAAAGCAATCTTCGACGGGCCCATAAGAAGCCCTGCGGACATAACCAGTGTGAATAGCATTATTGAAAAGTTGGTCATAGGCAGATCCTTTCTGATATTGATATATTGTTAGTATACAACCATTTTCAGTGATGTGGGAAGAGAGTGGACAAAGAATGGTGCTATTTGAGACTGAGTTGGGGTATAATTCAAATAGAAATAAACAGGTGATAGGATTGAGCAGATGACAGATATAAATTATTCAACTGTGACACTGAA
The DNA here is from genome assembly GCA_018064935.1 of Candidatus Merdinaster equi. Classification (GTDB taxonomy): domain Bacteria; phylum Bacillota; class Clostridia; order Lachnospirales; family Lachnospiraceae; genus Merdinaster; species Merdinaster equi. The sequence goes on from JAGHUF010000070.1 coordinate 13,629, forward strand.
AAAGGGCGAGGGGCGTGCACTCAAAGCAGGTGGCGCCTGGGTGTATGACAACGAAATCGCCAGCATAAAGGGAGGCTTCACGAATGGGAGCCTTGTGAAAGTTGTGGATTTTGATGAATATCCCATGGGCATTGGCGTCATAAACCAGAACTCCGTTATTCGCGTAAGAATGTTGACAAGACGGGCTGACGCAGTGATAGACAGTGATTTCTGGCATGGCAGAATGCAGAGGGCTTGGGATTATCGCAAGACTGTTCTCGGCGGCGGAAATAATCTGACGGATGTGAATAATCTGCCTCATCCAGGAGTGGGCAATACTGGCAATGCTGACCTTAATGCGTGCCGAGTTGTCTTTGGCGAAGCTGACAACGTACCAGGGATGGTCATAGATAAATATGGCGACCTGCTGGTTGTGGAGTCGCTTTCTCTGGGGACGGACATGTTAAAAAAAGATATCCTCACCGCATTGATAGATATCCTGGAGCGTGACGGGATTGTGGTCCGCGGCATATTTGAACGTTCAGATGCACCAGTTCGCAAGAAGGAAGGTATGCAGCCGCGCAAAGGATATTTGTACGCTGGCGGCAGGTTTATCGATGAGACTGCTGCAGATGGGAACGCTGGCAGTCGGTTTGTTGATGAGACTGCTGCGAGTGGAAACGCTGATGATGAGAATTACTTTGACACAAATATTGAAATATATGAGAACGGAATAAGATATCTGGTAGATATCAAAAATGGTCAGAAGACTGGATTTTTCCTGGATCAGAAATATAACAGGCTTGCTATGCAGAAGATATGTGGGAATCTGGTGCGTCAGAATCAGAAGCTTGACATGAGCGTGGGCGCGCAGACACCGGCTGAACCTGATGAAGGCTGCGGTTCTGCGGCGGATGAGAGAAGTGGAGCGCGAAGCATCAGGGTTCTTGATTGCTTTACACATATGGGAACATTTGCTCTGAACTGCGGACTAGCCATGAAGCAGGTGCTTGAGGATAAAACCAATGCATTTGATAATTCGACTGAACATGAGGGAGACACGGAAGATGCGAGAGAACGAATAGGAGCCAGTACAGCCATAAACGTGAGTGTTACGGGACTTGATATCTCTGAATATGCTGTCTCGCAGGCAACGCAGAATTCTGTCAGAAACGGATTGGAGAATATCGTTAAATTTCGTGCGGCGAATGTGCTTGATGAACTTCCAAGGCTTATTGAAGCAGGGGAGAAATATGATGTGGTTGTGCTGGACCCACCTGCATTTACCAAATCGCGTGAAGCAACTAAAAATGCGATAAAAGGTTATCGTGAGATTAATATGAAGGGAATGCGTCTCGTGCGAGATGGTGGGTATCTTGCCACCTGTTCCTGCTCTCATTTTATGACGCAGGAGCTGTTTGCACAGATGCTTTCACAGGCGGCAAAGGCTGTCCATAAGAGACTTAGACAGATTGAAATTAGGACACAGGCTCCGGATCATCCGATTCTGTGGGCTGCCGATGAAAGCTACTATCTGAAGTTCTTCATTTTCCAGGTGGTGGAGGAAGTTTAGGAGTTTAATGCCCACGAGGGCTGGGATAGTGGCTCAAAATAAGGAATTTTCATTCACCTACTTGCATTTGCAATTCAGATGTGTTACGTTAAATCTAACTAAATGGATTTTTATGCCCGCGTGGACTCTATCCATTGATCGGAACGAATGCATTCGGAAGCGAAGGACCGCTTCCTCCGACTATCGATAGAGTGGCTTATAACCACGACTTCATGGATGAAAGGAGGGCAAGCTTATGAACGCAGCAGCTTTAAACACTGTCTATAATCATTATCTGACCACATACGCTCCCAAAGGGATCAACTCGCGTTTTGATACCCATAAGAAGAGCGAGCTTCGTGGTATCTACAATTCCATTGTTAAGATGAATAAAGAAGCGCCTCTTGCCATCCTTGATACCAGCAAGGACACGCAGGAATTTGCTGTTGGACTTAAGGAGGGAGCTCGTTTCCTCCATAATTCGCTTGCTTCCATGAATTCCGAAGATGTAGGAACCCTTCTGAATAAAAAGATTGCGTTTTCATCTGATTCCGAGACGGCGACAGCTGAGTACATCGGAGAGAAAGGCGGAGAGGGCGAAATCCAGGGATTTACACTTGAGGTCAAACATCTGGCAACGCCTCAGATTAACGAGGGTGCGTACCTTAATCCGGATGCAAGAACGGAGCTTCCTGCAGATTCATACTCATTTGATATAGGAATAAACAACTTAAACTATGAATTCCAGTTCAATATTAATGAGGGTGATACGAACAGAGATGTACAGGAAAGGCTCTCTAGACTTGTGAATGATGCAGGTATTGGTCTGTCTGCAAGTGTAAAAGAAAATTCAGACGGCCTTACCAGTCTGGAACTGTCATCAAAGGCAACAGGGCTTCATGAAGGCCAGGAAAACCAGTTCAGGGTGTCGGACGACCAGACGAGCCGTATGCGAGGAACGGTTGATTATTTCGGACTTAACACGATTTCAACCGAGGCATCTAATGCAGTATTTGCCATTAACGGCAGCGAGAGAAATGCATATTCAAACAATTTTACGATAGATAAGACCTATGAGATTAATCTTCTCAAGGAGACACCTGAGGAATCCGGTCCTGTTGTTATAGGTCTTCGCGAAGACCATGAATACCTGAAAAACAATCTGAAGGGATTGCTTGGCAGTTATAATGAGTTCATCAAAACGGCTTCGGCATTCATGGAAAGGCAGCCGTACTCAAGCAGAGTTATCAATGAATTCAATGCTGTCGCAGACAGCTATTCAGATAGATTGCACAGCATCGGAATTAGCCGCAACCAGGACGGGGATCTGATACTCAATGAAGACCAGATGGAGAATGCTCTTGCAGGCGAGGATGTTGAGGAACTTCTTGGATCGGTTAAGGACTTCACCGAGAGCCTTGTCAAGAAGACGGACAACGTCTCAATTAATCCAATGAACTATGCGCACAAGACGATTGTTGCATATAAGAATCCGGGACATGGATATGCAAGCCCGTATGTGACGAGTGCATACAGCGGAATGATGTTTAATTCGTATTGCTAACCAGGTGTTTTAATCTGACTTCAGAATGGAATGCCTGGTTTATTTTTGGCTGAAATTACTTTCTAAGCTCAGCAGATGGAGAGATAATCAGTAGCAGACATATTGAAAGTGGTGCTTTGAACTGCTACTGCAAATGCTTTATGCTATTACCGTGAATTGATTAAACTAAAGAAAAAAGGAGTATAACCATGCCGGCTAATATATTAAAAGGAAAACCTGTTGCGGATGCACTATGTGAAGAGATGAAGAAAGACATAGAGCAGCTCAAAGAAAGAGGAATTAATCCGACACTTGCGATTCTTCGTGTTGGTGAGAGGGAGGATGATCTTTCTTATGAGAGGGGCGCCATGAAGAGGTGCGAGAGTGTTGGCGTTGCCGTGAAGAATGTGGTTCTTCCTGCCGATGTTCCGGCTGATTCTTTTTACGAAACGCTCGAGGCACTTAATACAGATGAGAATGTTCATGGAATACTCATGTTTCGCCCGTTGCCAAAGCACATAGATGGTGAGAAGGCACGCAAAATGCTCCTGCCGGAAAAAGACGTCGATGGCTGTACGGACGGCTCGCTAGCTGGAGTCTTCACTGGAACAAAAATTGGATTCACACCATGTACTGCCCAGGCGGCGATGGAGATCCTTCATTACTATAATATAGAAATAAGTGGCAAAAAAGCAGCCGTCATAGGCAGAAGTCTGGTAATAGGACGTCCTGTAGCTATGCTGCTGATGCACGAAAATGCAACTGCCACAATCTGTCATACGAGAACTAAAGATGTTCCTTCCATTACTAGAGAAGCAGATATTATCATAGCGGCATCAGGCCAGATGGAATCTGTGGGCGCTGAGTATGTCAGTGAGGGCCAGTGCATTATCGATGTAGGAATTGGCTGGAATGAGGAGAAGGGCAAACTGTGTGGTGATGTCAGGACAGATGAGGTCGCTGAAATTGCTCACGCGGTTACACCTGTTCCGGGCGGTGTTGGATCGGTTACAACATGTATCCTTGTTAAGCATGTCGTTGAGGCTGCAGCTAGATTGGCAGAGGCTGGTTGCAGATGTGATTCGAATGAAGCTGCAAACTGTGGCATATCTGTTAATAGCGACGCTTTGGTAAAATGCACAAAAGAATCAGGCGGCGATAAAATGGATGCATCAATGCTCGGCGCAAGTGTTGAAGAATTCACCAGGCTGCTTGCGTCTAAAACTTCTGTACCAGGCGGAGGCGGGGCGTCCGCGCTTGTCGGTGCCATTGGTATAGCTCTCGGTGATATGGTTGGTGAGTTCACTGTGGGCAAAAAGAAATACGCTGACGTAGAGGGTGACATCATTGAACTCATGGACAGGGCACAAAAGCTTCGAATTAAGCTCCTTGAGTGCATAGATGAAGATGCGAAGGCATTTGAGCCACTTTCAAAAGCATATGGTATCCCTAAGGAAGAGCCTGGACGTGACGAGATTCTTGAGAAGTGCCTGAAAGATGCGGCAGAAGTTCCAATGAAAATTATGAAACTGAGCTGTGAGGCTGTTGAAATATTGAAGGGCTTTTACGAAAAGGGAAGCAGGATTGTTGTGTCTGATGCAGTCACTGGAGCAGGAATATGTGCTGCTGCGATAAAAGGAGCCGCTGTGAATGTTCGCGTCAACACAAAGCTTATGAAGGATAGAGAATACGCTGAGTCGATTGACAAAGCTGTTGATGAGATGCTTAGCAGTTACATTCCAATGGCAGATGCGATGGTAATGTAGTTGCAGTAAGTTGCAGAAAAAAGATGTAAAATTCATGTTGACTCGTACATTGGCATATGCTATATTAGACAAGCGACATCAGTTTTAGGTCTTTTTTTTATGCCCGAAAAAAAGGACATAAATGAAAAACGGAGGAATATATAATGCGTACAAAGATTACACTTGCATGTACAGAGTGCAAACAGAGAAATTACAACACAACTAAGGATAAGAAGACTCATCCTGACAGAATGGAAATCAAGAAGTATTGCAGATTCTGCAAAGCTCACACAACCCATAAGGAAACCAAATAATTATTTCTTTTTAGATTAAGGAGATTATTATGGCTGAGTCTACAAATAAAGAAAAGAAGGTGCCTTTTTTCAAGGGAGTGAAATCTGAGTTTCATAAGGTTTCATGGCCTGATAAGAGCACTCTTATTAAGGAGTCTATCGCTGTAGTTTGCGGAACCATCGTACTTGGCGCAATTATTGCAGGACTTGATGGCCTTCTTCAGATTGGAATTAAATTCCTTACACAAATCGGTTAAGGATTTGTAAGCGTATCTGACGAAGAGCAATCAACATCAACAGCAAAAAATACAGGAGAAGACTATGGAAGAAGCAAAGTGGTATGTTGTCCACACCTATTCTGGATACGAGAATAAGGTTAAGGCAAACATCGATAATGCAATTGAGAATAGACATTTAGAGGAAACAATTCTTGAAGTTCGTGTTCCAATGGAGGACGTTGTTGAGGTTAAGAACGGCGCCAAGAAGACAGTACAGAAGAAGATGTTCCCTGGATATGTTCTTATCAAGATGATTATGAACGAGGAAACCTGGTATGTAGTACGTAACACACGTGGTGTTACAGGATTCGTTGGACCAGGTAGCAAGCCCGTTCCTCTTACAGATGCTGAGATGAAATCTCTTGGCATTAGAACTGAAAACATCTCAGTTGATTTCCAGGAAGGCGACACAATTGCAGTTGTTGCTGGTGTTTGGAAGGATACTGTTGGAGTTGTTCAGAGAATGGATTTTGGCAAGCAGACTGCTACTATCAACGTAGAACTGTTTGGCAGAGAGACACCGGTTGAAATCAGTTTCGCGGAAGTGAGACGACTTTAACATAAACGTGGAAGGGAACCTAACCCGCACCACAAATCTTGCCGAGGAATTCGCCAAGGCGAATAACCTCAGCGCATTATTTTATTAGGAGGTGCCATCATGGCAAAGAAAGTAACTGGTTATATCAAATTACAGATTCCCGCTGGTAAAGCAACACCTGCCCCTCCGGTAGGTCCTGCACTTGGTCAGCACGGAGTCAACATCGTTGAATTCACTAAGCAGTTCAACGCTAAGACAGCAGATCAGGGTGATATGATCATCCCTGTTGTTATCACTGTATACGCAGACAGAAGCTTCAGCTTCATTACTAAGACTCCTCCAGCTGCAGTTCTTCTTAAGAAGGCTTGCAACTTAAAGAGCGCATCTGCTAAGCCCAACAAAGATAAGGTTGCTAAGATCAGCAAGGCTAAGATTCAGGAGATCGCTGAGCTGAAAATGCCTGATTTAAACGCAGCTTCCCTTGAGGCAGCTATGTCTATGATCGCAGGTACAGCAAGAAGTATGGGTATCGTAGTAGAGGATTAAGGAGGAGCAAATAAATGAAACACGGTAAGAAGTACGTAGAAGCCGCTAAGAATATCGAGAGCGGTACATTATATGAAGTAAGCGACGCAATCGCACTTGTAAAGAAGACTGCAACTGCTAAGTTTGATGAGACCGTTGAAGCTCATATCCGTACAGGATGTGATGGTCGTCACGCTGAGCAGCAGATTCGTGGAGCTGTTGTTCTTCCTAACGGAACAGGTAAGACTGTTAAAGTTCTTGTTTTCGCTAAGGGTGACAAGCTTACAGAGGCTGAGCAGGCTGGTGCAGATTTCGTTGGTGGCGACGAGCTGATTCCTAAGATCCAGAATGATGGCTGGTTAGATTTCGATGTAGTAGTTGCAACTCCAGATATGATGGGTGTTGTAGGACGTCTTGGTAAAGTTTTAGGTCCTAAGGGTCTCATGCCAAACCCTAAGGCCGGAACAGTTACTATGGATGTGGCAAAGGCTATTGCAGATATCAAAGCCGGTAAGATTGAGTACAGACTTGATAAGGCAAATATCATCCATGTTCCAGTTGGAAAAGTTTCTTTCTCAGAGCAGCAGCTCCAGGAGAACTTCGAAGCACTTATGGATGCTATCGTTAAGGCTAAGCCTGCTTCATTAAAGGGTCAGTACTTAAAGAGCATTACACTTGCTTCTACTATGGGACCTGGTGTAAAGCTTTCTACTGCAAAGTTCTAATTTAGGACTTGACGTGTGCGAAAGCGCATGATAAGTTAATATTCGGTCAAAGACCGAAGCCGAAGACAGTGGGGACCGAAAGGTCTAACGTATAATCCCCCACCGAGGAATGATAAGAATTTATTGCCTCTTTGTCTTCATGATAAAGAGGCTTTTCTTATAATCCTAATAAGGCACAAATCTATAAGGAGGTAAGAAAATGGCAAAAGTTGAATTGAAAGCACCTATTGTAGAAGAGATTTCTGCGAAGATTAAAGACGCTCAGTCAGTTGTACTTGTAGACCACAGAGGTCTTACAGTTGAGCAGGATACTATCCTTCGTAAGCAGCTTCGTGAAGCTGGCGTATGCTACAAGGTGTACAAGAACACAATGATGACCCGTGCATTCAAGGGTACCGATTATGAACAGCTCGGAACATATCTTGAGGGACCAAGCGCAATGGCAATCTCTACAGAAGATGCTACTGCTCCAGCAAGAGTTCTTTGCAAGTTCGCTAAGACTGCTCCAGCACTTGAGATCAAGGGCGGTGTAGTTGATGGAACTCTTTATGATGCGGCTGGAATTGGTCAGCTCGCTGACATTCCTTCTAAGGATGTTCTCATTTCTAGATTGCTTGGTAGCATGAAGTCACCTATTTCTAACCTTGCTCGCGTTCTTAATCAGATCGCAGAGAAAGGTGGAGCTGGCGCATGTGAAGCACCTGCAAAGGAAGAGGCTCCTGCAGAAGCACCTGCAGCTGAGGAAGCTGTTGCTGAGGCACCAGCTGAGGCATAATTCTGAAAACATAATTTGTTATGTATTCGCATGCACATATGGGCATTAAGTTCAGAATGTGCGAATCAAAAAATGAAACAATTTCTACAATATTAATTGGAGGTAAAATAAAATGGCTAAGTTAAGCACACAGGAATTTATTGATGCAATCAAAGAGTTAACCGTTCTTGAGCTGAACGATCTTGTTAAAGCTTGTGAGGAGGAGTTTGGTGTTTCTGCAGCAGCAGGCGTTGTTGTAGCAGCAGCTGCTGGCGCTGGTGATGCTGGTGCAGCAGAGGAGAAGACTGAGTTCAACGTAGAGCTTACAGAAGTTGGCGCTGAGAAGGTTAAGGTTATCAAGGTTGTTCGTGAAGTAACCGGTCTTGGTCTGAAGGAAGCTAAGGATCTTGTTGATGGAGCTCCTAAGATGATTAAGGAAGGCGCTTCTAAGGAAGAAGCTGAAGATATCAAGAAGAAGGTTGAGGAAGCAGGAGCTAAGGTTACTCTTAAGTAATTTGTGCCTGATACATCAAGTATTCTACAAGGACGTATCCGATTGGATGCGTCCTTTTTTTATTTTTTATAAAAAATAATTGACTGGCATATTTGTTTGTGTTAATATGGATAACGCACTATTGTGGAAAAAAGGGCTTACTATGCCCTAAACCCGAATTTATGCGATTTGTAGCCGATTTGGGTGGAAACAATAGAATTTAATAAGCGGGGTGAAATGTCAATGGAAAAGAACAGAATACGTCCGGTCTCTTCGGGTAAGAGCATGCGTATGAGTTATCAAAGACAAAAAGAGGTTCTCGATATGCCCAATCTGATTGAAATCCAGAAGGATTCATATCAGTGGTTCCTTAAGGAAGGACTTAAGGAAGCGTTCGACGATATCTCTCCAATCGAGGATTACAGTGGACATCTGTCTCTCGAGTTTGTCGATTATGAGCTTTGCGAGAAGGATATTAAGTATTCTATCGAGAAGTGTAAGGAAAGAGATGCAACATATGCTGCGCCTCTCAAGGTAAAAGTGCGCCTTTATAACAAGGACAAAGAAGAAATCTCTGAGCATGAGATTTTTATGGGCGACCTTCCTTTAATGACCGCAACTGGAACATTTGTAATTAATGGTGCAGAGCGTGTTATTGTTAGCCAGTTAGTTCGTTCGCCCGGAATTTATTATTCCATTGATCACGATAAAATAGGTAAAACTCTGTATTCATGCCAGGTTATTCCTAACCGTGGTGCTTGGCTTGAGTATGAGACAGATTCTAATGATGTATTCTATGTACGTGTTGATAGAACCAGAAAGGTTCCTATTACTGTACTTATTAGAGCACTTGGAATTGGAACAAATAGCGAGATTCGTGAGCTTTTTGGTGATGAGCCTAAGATTGAGGCCAGCCTTTTGAAGGATACAGCTATCACTGATAAGGAGCCAGAAGGTTCTTACGAGAATGGTCTTCTTGAGTTATATAAGAAGATTCGTCCAGGTGAGCCTCTTTCAATTGATTCAGCTGAAAGCCTTATCCATGGAATGTTCTTCGATGCAAGAAGATATGATCTTGCAAAGGTTGGTAGATATAAGTTCAATAAGAAGCTCGCGCTTCGTAACCGTATCCGCCACATGATCCTTGCAGAGGATGTTGTAAGCCCATACACAGGCGAGATTATCGCTTCTAAAGGAGATAAAGTAACTGCAGAGCTTGCTGATGCAATTCAGGATGCTGCGGTTCCTTTTGTGTGGATTCAGACAGAAGAGAGAAACGAAAAGGTTATCTCTAACATGATGGTAAATCTTACCAGCTATATCGACTGCGACCCCGCAGAGTTCGGTATTAAGGAAAGAGTATACTTCCCTGTTCTTCAGCAGATTCTTAATGAGTACAGTGAGGATCCTGAAGCACTTGCAGAAGCAATCAAGAGAAATGTGTCTGAACTTGTTCCAAAGCACATTACTAAGGAAGATATCATTGCTTCAATTAACTATAATATGCACCTTGAGTATGGCATTGGTAATAAGGACGATATCGATCACCTCGGAAATCGTCGTATCCGTGCCGTAGGAGAGCTGCTTCAGAATCAGTACAGAATTGGTCTTTCAAGACTTGAGAGAGTTGTTCGTGAGCGTATGACTACTCATGATTCTGATGAAGTTTCACCTCAGGGTCTGATTAATATCAAACCTGTACAGGCTGCTGTAAAAGAATTCTTTGGTTCTTCACAGTTGTCACAGTTCATGGACCAGAACAATCCTCTTGGTGAGCTTACTCACAAGAGACGTCTTTCAGCACTTGGACCTGGTGGTCTTTCAAGAGACCGTGCCGGATTCGAGGTTCGAGATGTACACTACTCTCATTATGGAAGAATGTGTCCTATTGAGACACCTGAAGGTCCTAACATCGGTTTGATTAACTCACTTGCATCATATGCAAGAATTAATGAGTACGGATTTGTTGAAGCACCTTACAGAAAGATTGATAAGACAGATGCTGAGAATCCTGTTGTTACCGAAGAAGTTGTTTATATGACAGCTGATGAGGAAGATAACTACCATGTAGCTCAGGCGAGTGAACCTCTTGATGAGAAGGGTCATTTCGTTAAGAACATGGTATCAGGTAGATATAGAGAAGAGACACAGGAATACGCAAAGACCATGTTCGATTACATGGATGTGTCACCTAGAATGATCTTCTCAGTTGCTACAGCACTTATTCCATTCCTTCAGAATGACGATGCTAACCGTGCGCTGATGGGATCAAACATGCAGCGTCAGGCGGTTCCTCTTCTTACTACAGAGGCTCCTGTTGTTGGTACAGGTATGGAACCAAAGGCTGCCGTTGACTCTGGTGTGTGTGTGGTTGCTAGAAAAGCTGGTACTGCTGATTATGTTTCATCTAAGATTATTCGCGTAACCTATGATGATGGTGAGCAGGAAGAACTTGCACTTTCAAAGTTTGCAAGATCAAACCAGTCTAACTGCTATAACCAGAAGCCAATCATCAATAAGGGAGATCACTTCGAAGCAGGTGAGGTTCTTGCAGATGGACCTTCTACTTCAAAGGGTGAGCTTGCACTTGGTAAGAATCCTCTCATTGGTTTCATGACATGGGAAGGATATAACTACGAGGATGCTGTTCTTTTGTCAGAGCGTCTCGTACAGGACGATGTCTATACATCAGTTCATATTGAAGAATACGAAGTAGAAGCGCGTGATATCAAACTCGGACCAGAAGAGATTACTCGTGACGTACCAGGTGTAGGTGATGAGGCTCTTAAGGATCTTGATGAGAACGGAATTATTCGTGTCGGCGCAGAAGTTCGTGCTGGAGATATTCTTGTAGGTAAGGTTTCACCTAAGGGAGAGACTGAGCTTACAGCTGAAGAGAGACTTCTTCGTGCAATCTTCGGAGAGAAGGCAAGAGAAGTTCGTGATACATCACTCAGAGTTCCTCATGGTGAGTACGGTATTGTAGTTGATGCCAAGGTATTCACAAGAGAGAATGGTGATGAACTTGCTCCTGGAGTAAATAAGTCTGTTGTTATTTATATAGCACAGAAGAGAAAGATTTCAGTCGGAGATAAGATGGCTGGTCGTCATGGTAACAAGGGTGTTGTATCCCGCGTGCTTCCAGTTGAGGATATGCCTTACCTTCCAAATGGTCGTCCTCTTGACATCGTACTTAACCCTCTGGGCGTTCCTTCACGTATGAATATCGGACAGGTGCTTGAGATTCACTTATCACTTGCTTCTAAGGCACTTGGCTTCAACATTGCAACACCTGTATTCGATGGTGCAAAAGAGAACGATATTATGGATACACTCGATCTTGCTAATGACTATGTAAATCTGTCATGGGAAGAATTCGAGAAGAAACATAAGGAAGAACTTCATCCTGATGTTCTTAAGTATCTGTCAGATAATAGAGAACACAGAAAACTTTGGAAGGGTGTACCTCTTTCAAGAGATGGTAAGGTAAGACTTCGTGATGGACGTACAGGCGAGTACTTCGATGGTGCGGTAACAATTGGTCACATGCATTATCTGAAGCTTCACCACCTGGTTGATGATAAGATTCATGCTCGTTCAACTGGTCCTTACTCACTCGTAACACAGCAGCCTCTCGGTGGTAAAGCACAGTTTGGTGGACAGCGTTTCGGTGAAATGGAAGTTTGGGCTCTTGAAGCATATGGAGCATCATACACATTACAGGAAATTCTGACAGTGAAATCCGATGATGTTATCGGACGTGTTAAGACATATGAAGCAATCATTAAGGGTGAAAATATCCCTGAACCAGGTATTCCAGAATCACTCAAGGTTCTTTTGAAGGAATTACAGTCACTTGGTCTTGATGTTAAGGTATTAGATGAAGACAGAAATGAAATTGATTTGAAAGAAACAATTGATTATTCTGAAACAGATTTCAGATTTGACCTTGAGGATCGTAAGGGACGTAATTACGAAGAAGGCGATTTAGGAAGCATGGGTTATCAGACACAGGAGTTTGACGCAGACAGCGAAGAACTTGTAACTGTAGATGATGAACCAGAAATGGTTGAAGAATACGATTTTTCAGAAGATGAATTCTAAAAACGTATGATGAATTAGATCTGTAACCTTTAGAGGTTGGAAGGAGAACCATAAATGTCAGAGTTAAAGAAAGATACATATGAACCAGTGACATTCGATGCCATCAAGATTGGTTTGGCATCACCTGAGAAAATCAGAGAATGGTCTAGAGGTGAAGTTACAAAACCAGAAACAATTAACTATAGAACATTAAAGCCAGAAAGAGATGGTTTGTTCTGAGAAAAAATCTTTGCACCAACAAATGACTCGGAATGACATTGTGGTAAATAAAAAAAAATCAGA
>JAGHUF010000076.1 GCA_018064935.1 Candidatus Merdinaster equi
ATGAAATACTTCCAGAAGCTTCTTCCTGATATTTACGAGAAACTCGATGAGATTGGCAATGCCATGGGAACGCCAAAGGAAGCTGAAGTAATTGATAATGTATACCCTACAATTCCTAAGATTTCGATTGACTATGGAATTATGGAAAGAGCAGATAAGGTTCTTGTGTTAAAAGGAGAATTCGGCTGGAATGATGTGGGAAGCTGGGATGCTCTTCAGGCATTGTACGAACCTGACGAAAACGGAAATGTTATCTACGGAGAGCAGGTGCATATCGGAACGCGCAACTGTATTGCATATGCAAAGAGCAAACTGATTGCTGCGCTTGGAGTTGAGGATTTAATCATCGTTGAAGCGGATGATGCGATAATGGTTTGCCACAAGGACAAAGCTCAGGATGTAAAGAAGATTGTTGAAGAGCTAAAGGCTGAAGGTAAAGAGAAATATTTGTAAAAAATGGCATTTGTACATCTTCATACCCATACAGAGTATTCGCTTCTCGATGGGTCGAACAAGATAACTGAATATGTAAAAAGAGTAAGTGAACTTGGAATGAACGCCGCGGCAATAACTGATCACGGCGTTATGTATGGTGTCATTGATTTCTATAGAGCCTGCAAAGAAGCAGGTATAAATCCGGTAATCGGATGTGAGGTGTATGTTGCACCTGGGTCGAGATTCGACAAAGAAACAGGGGTTTCAGATGAGAGGTATTTTCATCTGATTCTTTTGGCCGAGAATAATACAGGCTACTCCAATCTGATGAAGATTGTCTCAAGGGGATTTACTGAAGGTTATTACTATAAGCCGCGTGTAGATCTGGAAGTGCTCCGCGAGTTCTCAGAGGGAATCATATGTCTGTCAGCATGTCTTGCGGGAGCGATCCCAAGGCTTCTTTCCAGAGGATTATATGGAGAAGCCAAGAAGATGTGTGAGACCTATATTGATATATTTGGTCAGAACAACTTCTTTTTGGAGCTACAGGACCATGGGATTCCAATGCAGAGGACGGTTAATAACTATCTTTTGCAATTATCACAGGAATTGAATATACCCCTTGTAGCAACTAATGATGTTCATTACACCTATGCGGATGATGTCAAACCGCATGATATTCTATTATGCCTGCAGACTGGCAAAAAACTGAGCGATGAAGACAGACTTAAGTACGAGGGCGGTCAGTTCTATGTAAAGAGTGAAGACGAGATGCGTCTTCTTTTTCCTTATGCATATGAGGCTATAGATAATACTCAGAAAATCGCAGACAGGTGCCATGTCGAGATTGAATTTGGGGTGACTAAGCTGCCTCATTTCGAGGTTCCGGAAGGATATGATTCTTGGACTTATCTCAATAAACTGTGTCAGGACGGAATGGCAGAGCGTTATCCCGATGACGATGGAACATTGGGGAAACGTCTTGAATATGAACTGTCTGTAATCCAGAAGATGGGATATGTGGATTATTTCCTGATTGTCTGGGATTATATTAATTATTCTAGAGAACATGGAATTGCGGTTGGTCCTGGAAGGGGTTCAGCTGCTGGTTCCATTGTTTCTTATTGTCTTCATATAACCAATATTGATCCTATTCGTTACAACCTTCTGTTTGAGCGTTTTCTCAATCCGGAGCGTGTATCAATGCCCGATATTGACGTTGACTTCTGTTACGAGAGGCGTCAGGAGGTAATTGATTACGTTACACGAAAATATGGTTCGGACAAGGTCGTTCAGATTGTCACCTTTGGTACACTTGGTGCTAAGGGTGTAATTCGAGATGTCGCACGTGTAATGGATATCCCATATGCGAAGGCGGATGCTCTCTCTAAAATGGTCCCTGCAGAACTTAATATGACTCTTGCCAAAGCGCTTGAGATGTCAACTGATTTGAGAGCTGAATATCAGAATGACCCTCAGGTGACGGAACTGATAGACATGTGTATGAGGCTTGAAGGTCTCCCGAGAAATACATCTATGCATGCTGCCGGAGTTGTAATATGCCAGAAGCCCGCCGAGGAGTTTGTGCCTCTGTCAAGAGGTGGTGATGGCGCTATCACCACGCAGTTTACCATGACTACGATTGAGCAGCTTGGGCTTCTTAAAATGGACTTCCTTGGCCTTAGAACTCTCACTGTTATACAGGATGCAGTAAGGAATATTGAGAAGAGTCAAGGAGTAATACTTGACATAGATAATATCGACTATAATGACCCTAAGGTATTGGCACTTATAAGCAGTGGCAAGGCAGAGGGAATATTCCAGCTTGAAAGTGCGGGCATGAAGAGTTTCATGAAAGAACTTAAGCCTCACAACCTGGAAGATATCATCGCAGGAATATCTTTATACAGACCAGGACCAATGGACTTTATTCCAAAGTACATTTCGGGCAAAGAGAATCCGGACGGAATCACATATGAATGTCCACAGCTTGAACCAATTCTTCAGGCAACACATGGATGTATTGTGTACCAGGAGCAGGTAATGCAGATTGTGCAGGACCTTGGTGGGTATACGCTGGGAAGAGCGGATCTGGTTCGACGCGCCATGAGTAAGAAGAAACAGCATGTCATGGAGGAAGAACGCCATAATTTTATTTATGGAAATGAGTCTGAGGGTGTACCAGGATGTATAGCAAAGGGTGTTTCTGAAGCGGCCGGAAATCATATCTATGATACGATGATGGACTTTGCAAAATATGCCTTCAATAAATCTCACGCTGCATGCTATGCCGTTGTCTCTTATCAGACAGCATACTTAAAATGTTATTATCCTGTCGAATTTATGGCAGCACTTATGACATCTGTCATTGATAATGCAGGTAAGGTTTCTGAATATATATTGGTTGCCAGAAGCATGGGTATAGAGATTCTGCCACCGGATATCAACAAAGGTGAGTCAAGATTCTCTGTTTCTGATGGCAAAATAGTATATGCATTAAATGCAATCAAGGGCATTGGACGCCCTGTTATCGAAGCAATCGCAAATGAAAGAGAGTTGATGGGACCGTTCAAGAATTTCAGAGACTTTCTTGAGAGAATGTGTGCATCGTCACGTGACGTTAACAAAAGAGCGGTTGAGAATTTTATAAAGGCTGGTGCGCTTGACTCTTTAGGGGGAACCAGGAAGCAGTTCATGTGTTCTTATGTGAGAATAATGGATTCTTTTGCGCATGATAAGAAGAACAACATGGCAGGACAGATGTCTATCTTTGACCTGGTATCCGAGGAGGTTAAGGAAGAGATGGAGGAGAAACTCCCTGATGTGGGAGAGTATGAGAAGGACCTTCTTCTTTCTTTTGAAAAAGAAGTCTTGGGCGTGTATGTAAGCGGGCATCCATTGCAGCAGTTCGAGTCCGTCTGGACAAAGCATATCACACGAAAGACAACTGATTTTGTCATTGATGAAGAGACGGACGAGTGCGCTGTCTCAGATAATGAGTCTGTCACGGTAGGTGGCATGATAGCGGATAAGACAATTAAATATACCAAGACTGGCAAAGCTATGGCGTTTGTTAATCTGGAGGACCTTGTCGGCACGGTTGAAGTCATTGTCTTTCCTAAAGATTATGAGAAGAATGCGGCATTGCTTAACCAGGATGCTAAGGTCTTTATCAAGGGGCATGCGTCAACTGAAGAAGGCAAAAATGCGAAGGTTATATGCGAGAAGATTACCTCCTTTGATGATATTCCTAGAAAACTGTGGATTAGATTTGAAGACATGGCAGCGTATGAAAAATCAGATGCACAGCTCATGGATATTCTGAGAACAAGTGAGGGGCATGATGAAGTTGTAATCTACATTAATGCGACCAAGCAGATGAAGTCACTTCCAAGAAATTGGAGGGTTGGAGCAAATGCTGAACTAATTGCAAGGTTAGAGGAAACATTTGGAAAAGAAAGTGTAAAACTGACATAAATGAAGCAGATGATTAAATTCACAATAATTACGGTATGCTTCCAGGCTGCGGCTGTCATTGAGAAGACAATTAGGTCTGTGCTGGAGCAGACTTATGCTAATATTGAATACATTCTTGTTGACGGTGCATCTACAGATGGAACGCTTGAAATAATCAAGAAATATGCCCAGACTGATTCACGTGTAAGATTCATCAGCGAGCCTGACAAGGGAATCTATGATGCAATGAATAAGGGAATCGACATGGCTACCGGCGATTATATCAACATGATGAATGCCGGCGATTATCTCAAGGGGAGGAAGACTCTTGAGAAGCTGAATGCGTTTATCGAGACGCACACTGGGGATATTTTCTATGGGAATATAATCTATGATTATCCCGATAACACAAACTCAACGAGAGTGTATTCTAAGTTTTGTGGAACCAAATTCTATTATCTCCTTGGAGACTGCATTAACCATCAGTCGATTTTTGCCAGAAAAGAATGCTTTTCGCATGATAACTTTGACTTGAGCTACAAGATCTCAGCGGACAGAGACTGGATGATCAGGATGCACAAGGCTGGAAAGAAGTATGTTCCAACTGGTATAACGATATGTCATTATTCTCTTGACGAGGCGAGCGCAAGCGTCGAACACGAGTCCCTTGCGTGGGATGAGAACAGAGCTCAGATTAAGAAATATTTTAAGGCTGGATATCCGGTCTACTGGACACTTGATAAGATTAGACATGGAAAGGTTAGTTCCAAGATACTTCACAAGGCCTATGAAATAGTTTTCCTTCGAAAAAAAGATGAGGACAGAAATAAGGGGAATACATGATAAGGGGCATGGTGTAAATATGTACATATTAGTACTTGCAATAATGATGCTGGTACCTCTTGCATCTGGAATTATAATAAAGCTATTTGGTAAGATCCGCGGAATCGGCATTGCCGGTTTATTTGCCGTCGGGTCTTTTATTATGCTGTTTGCTGCACTTCTTGCACATATTGGTGGATATGCTTTACATCAAAATCTCGGTGGAACAGCTGTTTCATTGCCGATTATGGTCGTAGTTGTTACGGCTCTTGTTCTTGCATGTGTGGTTATCTGCAAAGCGATTGCAAGAAAGCATCATGCGGCAGGCGAAAGTCACCAGGTTGCGAATAAAAATGAGGGCATAATCGCAAAAATTGTATTGCCCGCAGTTCTATGCGCCATGCTGGTGCTGTGCTTTCTGAATATGCACATATATGAACCCAGCTTTGGAACAGATATGACCATGGATAAGACGGTCACTATTCTTCAGGCGGATGGAGTGTATTTAAGATATCCAGGAACTGGAATGGAGATGCAATTTGGTACAAAGACTGTAGGAAAGCTCGATTTCATTCCGACATTTGAGGCTTCAATCTGCAAATTGGCTGGCTTTGATTATAACATGTCAGGCGCATCAATGTCTGAAGGAGCATCAGCATACGAATTTATTACTGGCTATCTGCCATTTTGGACAATTTTGCTTCATGTGGCATGTGTGTT
>JAGHUF010000098.1 GCA_018064935.1 Candidatus Merdinaster equi
GATGAGAGCAAAGGCGCTTATGTTTGAAACATAAGCGCCTTTTTTTATTTCATATCAAAAATACAAAGGAGGACAGGCACATGAAACAGCTAGAACAACAGTTATTGCAACACACAGACAAGATTAATGATTTGCTGGCCCGCTACGGAGTAAAATTTGGTATTTATAAGAATAACACCTTCAAGGAACAGTTATTTCCGTTTGATTCAATTCCCAGGATTATCGAACATGCCGAGTTTGAAATGTTAGAAAGAGGGCTGAAACAAAGAGTTTTAGCCCTCAACTTATTTCTGAAGGATATCTATTCTGATAAGAAAATCGTAAGAGATAATGTTGTGCCTGAAGATTTTATATTTGCCTCATCAGGTTATATGGCTGAGTGTGAAGGAGTGCTACCTGTAAAAGATATATATTCTCATATTTCAGGCATTGACCTCGTAAAAGGAAAAGATAACGAGTGGTACGTGTTAGAGGATAACCTGCGTGTTCCGTCGGGGGCGTCATATCCGATGATAGCGAGAGATTTATGCAGAAAGAGTTCTCCTGAGACTTTTCATAATATCAAACTGTGTGACAATCGAAATTATGCAGACCTGCTAAGGAAGACGATGGATTATGTCAATACTGGCGGTCATACGGTAATTCTGTCGCCAGGAAGATATAATGCGGCATATTTCGAGCATTCGTACCTTGCAGAACAGACAGGTGCACATTTGGTTACCGGTTCAGAATTGTTTGTAGAGAATGATTATCTATATTATATTGGCGCGAGCGGTGACAGGGAAAAAGTTGGTGCCGTTTACAGGAGAATATCAGATGAATATCTCGATCCTATGAATTTCAATCCGGAATCATTGATTGGAATCCCTCATATATATGATGTTTTCAGAAAGGGAAATGTTGCCTTGCTGAATGCACCAGGAAACGGTGTGGCAGATGACAAGGGCATTTACTATTTTGTTCCCAAGATGATTAAGTACTATCTTGGCGAGGAGCCAATCCTTAAGAATGCACCGACTTATTTGCCATTCTATGAGGAGGACATGAGCTATGTTCTTGAGCATTTTGATAATCTTGTTCTCAAGGATGTTGCTGAGGCAGGCGGTTATGGAGTTGTATTTGGCAACACAATGACAGCGGAGCAGAAAGCGAACTTCATCGAGCTGCTGAAATCCGAGCCAAGGCGCTTCATAGCACAGGAAGTTATTGATTTCCAGGAACTGGAGATTCTTGACGAAGGCAATATTGTGCCAAGAAAGGCAGATCTTAGAGCATTTGTCCTGATGGCAGACGAACCGCTTGTATGGGCGAGCGGACTTACCAGATTTTCGAGAAATCCAGATTCATTCATCGTTAACTCATCACAAGGAGGAGGTTTTAAAGACACATGGGTATTATCTCAGTAAAACAGGTTGACAATCTATATTGGTTAGGAAGATATACAGAGCGAGTTTATACAACACTTAAGATTTTCGCAAAAAGCTATGATGAAATGATTGATTCTACGGATGATGTGTATCCGCAATACTGCCGGGCGCTGGATATTCCAAATATCTATGCATCCAAAGAAGATTTTCTTAACAGGTATCCATTTGATGAGAGCATTCCAGATTCAATTATCAGCAATCTTGTCAGAGCATATGACAATGCCATTGTGCTCCGCGAGACTATTGGTTCAGATGCGCTGTCATATATTCAGCTGTCCATATATGCAATGAACAGAGCAGCTAAGAGCGAGTCACCGCTTATTGAACTTCAGCAGATAATGGATGACCTTCTGTCCTTCTGGGGAATTGTAGATGATCAGATAGATGAGGAACAGATAAGAAATATTATTAAGGCTGGAAAAAGAATAGAAAGAATCGATTTATACGCAAGGCTTAAGCTTGACAAGTACAAACTCGAGAGGGAAATACACAGAATGATTCCAAGAGTGCTCAGAAGCGGAATCAAATACAATGAAACAGCACTTAGCAAAGTAAGCTCTCTTGTCAATGAGAGCACAATGGATTACAGAGCAATTATTACTAATGTTGAGGCAATAGTTGCATAAATTAAAAGTGAGAAGGTGAAAATGTGGCGTTCTTAAATTATGAGTACAGAATGGTAATAAGTTACTCTGAACCAGTAGAGAAATGCTATTTTACAATTAAGTCCATACCTGCAGATGATTTCAGGCAAAGAAGCATATCGTACGAGATCAGCATGACACCCAATACAACATACTCTGCAAGTAGTGATTCTTTTGGCAACAGACAGATAATTGGAAGCGTGGCGCATGCACACTCATGCTATGACTATACTATTAAAGGCCTGGTGGAAACCAATGTTACAGGAATAACTGGAGGTGTGACTGATTCAAAGGTCGGTATGTATAAATACCCTCATGGTAAGTGCGTTGCCGGTGATGCTATAAATCGGTTTGCCGGGAAGATAGGCGATGAAGTTAAGGCGTGCACTTCGGACAAGGACAAATGCATAACGATTATGAATAGGCTCAATGAAAATATGCTGTATGAAAAAGGCTACACGGCTATAGAGACTGGTGCTGAGGAGGCTTTTTCGGGAGGCAAAGGTGTGTGTCAGGACTTTGCCCATATTTTCATCACATTACTCAGGATGTTTGGCATTCCGGCTAGATATGTGTGCGGATTGATTGTTGGAGAAGGAGAAAGCCACGCGTGGGTTGAAGCTGCAATAGACGGCAACTACATTGCGTTAGATCCAACACACAATATGGAAATCACGGATGAATATATCAAGCTTGGCGTGGGGCGTGATGCGACAGATTGTGCCATAAACAGAGGAGTCATGTGGGGCGGTGGCGCGCAGACGCAGGAAGTTAAAGTGCGTGTCGATAAATATTATTAGTGTAGCATTGTGAAAAAAGTCGAGTCATATAGAAAACGTTACACTGTATTGGGAGAGTTGAAGAATGGTTGAGATAGTAACGTCGGTAGGTCTTCCTATTGATGAAAAACTGATGATAAAGAAAAACCGGATTATGCCAGAAGGTGGAGATAGCACAGGCTATAAGCGAATCAGTGTTGTTACCGGCATACATGGAGATGAGCTCGAAGGACAATATGTCTGCTATGAATTACAGAGGAGAATTGAGTTAGAGAAGGATAAACTGACTGGGATAGTGGATATATATCCGGCAATGAATCCGCTTGGAATTGACTCAATCACAAGGGGAATTCCGGCGTTTGACCTTGATATGAATAGACTGTTTCCTGGGAATATAGACGGAAACATGACTGAATATATTGCTGCAGGAATTATGAGTGATGTTCAGGGCTCTGACTGCGTAGTTGACATCCATGCAAGCAATATTTATCTGACTGAAATACCTCAGATAAGAATAAATGAGCTTCATGAAGAGAAGCTGGTTCCGCTTGCCAAAGAAGCTAATGTTGATTTCATATGGGTGCATGGAGCAAGCACTGTTTTGGAAGCAACCTTTGCTCACAGCCTTAATAGTATAGGAACACCGGTGCTTGTCGTCGAGATGGGTGTTGGAATGAGACTTACGAAAGAATATGGTAATCAGATGGTTGATGGAATATTCAGTCTCATGAAAAAAATGGGAATCTGGAGCGGTGAAGTGGCTCCTGTTAAGAAACCCATGATCTCGAAAAACCCAAGTGATGTCAGCTATCTCAATGCGACTTCAAGCGGACTGTTTGTTCCGGAAGTAAAGCATGGCGCAATGCTTGCAGAGGGTGAACTAATTGGAAGAATTGTCGATCCGTTATGTGGAAAGATTCTGGATGAAGTAAGAGCGCCGCAGGCTGGGCTTTTATTTACAATAAGGGATTACCCGATTGTCGATGAAGGATCTCTGATGGGAAGGATATTGAAAGAGGAGGTCTGCATTCATGAATAAGAAAATAATATATGAGATTAAGGGAATGTACAGAGATGATTTTCGAATTACCGGATATGAATTCGGTGAGGGTGAAGAATCTGTATGTATAATTGGCAACTCAAGAGGCAATGAAGTTCAGCAGACTTACTGCTGTTCTCAGCTTGTGAAGAAGATGAAGCAGCTTGAGGAGGAGGGAAGAATTAAGAGCGGACACAAAATACTAATTATCCCTTCGATTAACCCTTACTCCATGAATATACAGAAGAGGTTCTGGCCAACAGATAATACGGACATTAACAGAATGTTTCCGGGATATAATCTGGGTGAAACCACGCAGAGAATTGCAGATGGAGTATTCCGCGAAATAAAGGATTACAAGTATGGCATTCAGTTTACTTCTTTCTACACGCCCGGAGATTTCGTTCCGCATGTGAGATACATGAAAGAGGGATACACGACAGCGGAAGATGCCAAGAAGTTTGGTATGAAGTACATCGTGGAGAGAACAGTCAGACCATATGATACAGCTACACTTAATTACAACTGGCAGGTGTGGGATACTAAGGCTTTTTCACTATATACCAACACGACATCGAAGATTAGTAAAACCGGTGCAGGGGCAGCAGTCATGTCAGTTATGAATTTCCTGGCTAATTGCGACATAATTAAGTACAGCGCTATTGGTGAGAAAAAAATAAGAATCTTTGATGATAAAGAACTTATATCCGTTAGAACTGCCAAGTCAGGTATATATGAACCTCTAGTCGGGGCCGGGGATAAGGTGGAGGCCGGAACGCCACTTGCCAATATTGTTGGACCGTATGAAGGCGAAGTGCTGGAAACACTATATGCACCTGTCGGAGGAACACTGTTCTTCATTCACAATGAACCGCTAACCTATGCGAATACTGCGGTAATAAAAATTCTTGCAGATGAGTAACAGACTTAATTGATATATGGAATTGCAAAAGGGAACCAGAATAAAAAATAGATATGAGATAGTAAGCGAGCTTGGAAAGGGCGGATTTGGAATAACGTACAAGGCGATTGATCATCTTGTGAACCGTTTTGTCGCGATTAAATGTTCTGAGAACAATCTGTCACACGAAGCAAGGGTGCTGAAGACTCTGGATAATGTTCCAAACATATCGCATATATATGATTATTTTGTGACCGGAAAAAATCATTTTCTTGTTATGAAGCTGATACAGGGTAAATCTCTTTCTGCATACAGAGCAGAATTAGGAGGAACAATTGGGATAAATATACTCAAAGAGCTGTTGCCTTCAGCGCTTATTACGCTGGATCAGATGCATGAACGAGGAATAATCCACAGAGACATAAGTCCTGGCAATTTCCTTGTGAGTGAAGACAACAGGCTGGTGCTGATAGATTTTGGAAGTGCAACATCTACTAAGGAAAACAGCTTGAAGAGTAATATAATCTTCAACCATAAGGGCCTGGAAGCACCGGAGAATAATCAGCTCTCTGAAATAGGAAGCTGGACAGATATCTATTCGTTGTGTGTGACGATTGTCTATCTGCTGACGGGTGAGGGGTTGCCTTCTCCTGAGGATAGGATGAAATATGATTCTGTTCCGAGCATGCTGACCAGATTATCGCTGACTTCGAAGATGCAGAATGCACTGATGCATGGTTTATCTCTGGATAAAAATAAGAGATATCAGTCAGTGCAACTATTTGCAGATGAATTCTATGGAAGAAAAAATCAGGAAAACTCTGGATTCAAAGCCTATTCTGTGCACTATCATGCAAGAACTGACATCGGAACAAGAGATGTCAATCAGGATAATTTCATGATAGACAAAAGATTCGCATACGCGGGTGAGGATTGTGAGATTAAGGGGTATATTGACTGTGAACCGGATGAACTGCACGTAGTTGCTGTTGCAGACGGAGTAGCCTCGTCCAATCATGGTGAGCTGGCAGCAAAGGCTGCGATTCAGGCAGTATCGCATTTTATAGACAATTACAGGAATGAGGAGGGCGTCCACGAAACTCTTGTTGAAGAACTCCTGAATCAGATAAATGAGAAGATAATTATCCTCGGAGAGAAGATAGGTAAAACGGCAACAACTATTTCGATTCTACTGTGGAAGAATGATAAGTACTGGGCGGCAAATATTGGAGACAGTCCAATTTATCAGCTAAGGGGTGACCTGCTGGAAATGCTCAGCGAGGAACATACCGTTGCAAGAGAGAAAATCGATGCAGGGGAAAACGTATCTCCAAGAGATCTCCACACGCTCACGAAATACCTTGGAAAAAAGAACGTGGCCGGAGGCGAGATGGTGCATATCAAAGCAGGATTGATTGATAAAGGCGATGTGTTCCTTATCTGCTCAGATGGAATAAAGGGCGTCGTTTCTGACGCTGATATAAAAAAGTATCTGAAAAGAGATGGAGACAAGACAATAGCTTCTTTTTATAAAAAGGCTCACAGGCATGAACAGATGGACAACTGTTCGGCGGTCATTTTGAAGTTTTGATTATTGATGTAATAAGTTGTTTCGCAAATGATTGATAACCCAGATTATTCAGTATGGATAATCTGGATTTTTTATGCCTTGTAGTTTGGTTTTTGGATGTGAATAAAAAGCCTGCGCATATGTGGACTGAGCTAGTGAGCTTTGATAAAATTGGAGTGAAAAAAGAAGCAAAGACGAGCATACAATAGCACTTGATAGATGGTTATTGACTAAGTACCAAAAAATAGATGAGGACAATTATGAGAGGAGGAAGAATTATGCAGTTACCATATGCTGAAGAATTGAATATTGGCTATTTAAGTAGGTTGTTTGACAATACGACTAACTGCTATAAATTCTTTTGGTTTCAAGCAATTTTGCATAAATTGGATTCTGA
The DNA here is from genome assembly GCA_018064935.1 of Candidatus Merdinaster equi. Taxonomy (GTDB): domain Bacteria; phylum Bacillota; class Clostridia; order Lachnospirales; family Lachnospiraceae; genus Merdinaster; species Merdinaster equi. The sequence goes on from JAGHUF010000098.1 coordinate 6,758, forward strand.
TCATAGTAGATTTACTTTTGATGAACTTATCAATGAGATGATTGCTGATGCGTGGTATATGGTTACAGAATATCATCTCAGGCTTGGACCACTTGGAATAACAGATAATTTAGAGGAAGTAGTCAAGTACATATATAAGACTTATAATTTTGCGTCATCAGAAAAGAGAGAAAAGATTGTTGCATTTTTGGAGATATCTGATGATGTGAAAATTAAAAAGTATAAGTCAGATTTAACTTTAAATGTGCCATATCGTTTACAGGTTCCTTTCTATGATGAAATAAAAATTGGAAAGGGTATGTGGAGTGGATCAAAACAGAATCTTACGAATGAAATAAATCGCCAGAGGCGACTTATGTATTATTTCATGATGATAAGTGGACTAGGTACAGTAATAGAGGTGGATACAGCATGGGCTGAATATATGGTAAAGCATAAAGAAATACTTAAGTGCTGGACACAGTTAAGGCTTATCCAATATTTACAGAATAAAAATCCCAGTGTACCAGGAATAGCAGATAAGATTGAGCCACCGGTTGCTAGAGATATTGAGCGAGTAAGGAAGTATTGGAGATTAATCATTCAAGTTGATCCAAGTCTGCATGACATATACGGAGATGTTGATTTATCTAATCAGACAATATCGGTGGATCATTTTGTTCCATGGCAATATGTTGCTCATGATGAACTATGGAATTTACATCCAACAACATGCTCAATAAATAGTACAAAGCATAATTTTCTTCCGTCCTGGGAGGTTTATTTTGGCAGGTTTAGTGATATTGAATTCAGAGCTTATCGCTTAATATATGAAAATGAAATGGTTTCAAAGAAATTTAATAAGATTGCGCCATATCACTTGAATAATCAGGAGATAAGAAACCAATTATATGTTGATGGGTTATCTGAAGTTGATTTTAAGACGAGATTGAATCATATTATCAGACCAGTATACGAATCAGCTAAAAATTGTGGATTCAGAGAGTGGATATATAGTATAGAAAATAGTGTATAACAAGTATGATAGAAATTGTAGATGAGATGTTGGAGATTCTTTCTGATCGAAATAGAATTATGGCGAAGAAAGAACTGGAGAATAGTAATGCTAGGTGGAATGAGATGATGTATAACGGATTCACTGGCGTGGATGATGAGTAAACATGCGGGTATGGGAAACTTCTGAAGTATATGGAAAAGGAAACAACAGTCTACATTTTTTTGCAGTCAATCAACCTTGATGGGACAGACAGCTCTCAAATGCTAATAAATACAGCGTTTGAGAGCTGTCATTTTTATTGGACAGCTTAATATGTAAGATGTTCATGTGAAGATTGGCATAAGTATACGAAAGAGAGGTTGATAGATGGATATTAATTCGGAACAAAAGATCATATACGATGCATATATTAAATTTCAAAGTCTGACTGGTGGAATGAAGAACACAACTGAGAAAAAGAGAAAGGCATTTCGTGCTGAACTGTTTGGATTCATTGATAAATGCGTGATGACCTTGTCAAGTAATAGCTATACTCAAGCAGAGAAGAATAAGGCTTATAATAAAGGGAGAGTTTATTATAAGCAGTATTGCGGATTGAAAAAGACATATCCTGAATTGATAACTAATGGCCTGGATAGTAAGGTTGATCAGCTACTTATCCTGATGTCTGCTCAGGCAGTGCAACATGTCGAGCGATTTCGTAAAAATGAAATAGGAGGGACGAGAATCAATATTGAGAGTATTTTCAGTGAAAATACAAATGTCAAAAAATTAATGAGTCAGCCTATGGAAGCAGTATTGAAGGAGGCTCTATCAGATAGAAGATTTTCAATAGTGAGTAAGGTGGACCAAAAGGTCTATATTACTCAGACAGGACAAAAATACCATAGAGCCAATTGTCCATTCTGCAAAAGAGTACAGCTTATTGAGACTACACATTCGAAGGTCACAAACGCTGGCTATAAACCGTGCAGATGCATAGGAACCACTGATAAGGTGCGTATTAATTTACAGAATTCAGGTAACGTGGGAAGTGAGATTTTAGACAAAGGGGTTCTATCAGTTTTCATTGATGAATCTATTAGAGACTCCTATTGGGCTACATTTGATCCGACTTTAGTAGATAGGCAGGCGAGCTATAGCTACATTATATGCGAAGGCTTTCTTTCAAGTGAGAATCAGATTGCTGTTGAGAATACTTTGTATCAGAATGCATGTTTAGCAAATGAAGCGAAGGATCCGACATATTCAGCAATCGAAGCCATTAGTGCAGTATTGCTGAAAATTGCATTTAATTATGATTTTCATGGAGATGTCATTATTTACACGGATAATACTGGCGCAGTTGATAACTGGTATAAGGTGAACAGAAATCAGTTTTTGGCGGAGCAATTTGAAAGTGTGAAGATAACTTATATACCCAGAGAACAAAATAAAAAAGCAGACGAGGTTGGGCGTAAAGTGAATTTTGCAAGCGTCCCGGTAGAAATAATCGATTTAATAAAAGATAAATTTCGTGATTATTCAAAGCTTGAGGAAGAACTTAAATTTGTAAAGTCATTCTTTCCAGAGCCACGTTATAATATTCCGAATTTGCTTGAGGAATTAAGGTTGTTGGGTGAAGAGAAGGGAGGAAAATAGCATGGGGTACATAGTTCTTGATATAGTGTGGAGTTTTGGACTTGTTGGAAGGAAAGTTCAATATTCACTTAATGAGATTGCAGCGATTAAGCTGGATGATGAGATACATAGTACAGACTCATTCAGATTTATTAAGGAGTCAGATGATGGATATTTTAAATCTGAGCTTCACTTTGATGTGGAGGGCAAGATAACGGTTGGTACTGATAAGGAAGGCTGGGTAGAATTCGGAAAGTGGGCAGGGTACGAGGATGTAATCCTGATTTGGGATAAAGATATTAATAAGCTGATTAAGTACATGAATAAGGAAGTAGGAGGTACAATTAGTCCAAGAAGGTTTATTCATATGGAGGATTTGTATGTTGCAATGACTTCAAGTGTAAGGGATGTGACTCCAAAGTATATGACTGCAATGGATGAGATGGGGCTTTCTTATGAACAGTCGATGGCTAGATTCCCTGTATATAAGACACAAAGTATGGTCAGGCTTTATAGAAAACTTAATATTGCAGGTAAGAAGCATCTGGATACTAAATATGATCAATACGTAAAATCTGGAGATTTTACGGCTATTTGTGTGACGAATTTCTTCCCTAAACTTGATAGAATTGAGAGTAAAAACAAGACTAAGGAAATTCGGGAGTTGATGAAAAAATGTGGCGTAGAAGCAAGAGTAACGGGAAGTGTGGTAAAGTTTGAAACAGACTACGCAAACTTTGTGTTTAACTATGATTCAGATAAGGGAAAGCTTACCTATACGACTAAGAGTTTTTACAAAGGGTTGAGGTGTGTGAATGTTAATTTGGGCAAGGAAAAGGACATGCTGTCAATTCTTAAGACTTATGTTGTGAAAGCGAAAGAAATAGACAAAAGACTTGCTCATGGTGTTGGTAGTAAAGAGGTTATCGCTATATTGAAGAAACTGTGCGTATAGTCAGTGGTGAGTAATTGTTCCATAGAAGGATATGGGTATATGACGGGGCTTTTTTGAGCGGAGGTGAAGTTTGCATGCGAGAAGAAAATATAGACATGTTACACGATACATTGAAGATTTTTGAAAATGGATCATATACAAAAAACGGAAAGAAAATAGAACTCAAACTGTCAGAAAAGGAATTATATACTTCTGAAGTACTATTGCCAGAGCAGGTTAAGTATATCTGCGAA
>JAGHUF010000106.1 GCA_018064935.1 Candidatus Merdinaster equi
TGATCCATCTACCTAATCTATATCCTCAAACAAGTTGCCTAATTTAGACAGCTTATTTAAGCGCGCCAGTTTATGGCTTTCCTCTACTTTCTTTCACACTAATCTCCCAAAAACCTTATTTTCCACCCAGCTTCTCATACATCTGTGAAACACTCATCTTCATAATTGGGTGAACATATTCTGGTGCCAGTTCCATCATTGGTCCAAGCACAAAATCTCTATTATGAAGATCAGCATGAGGAATGATTAAATCATCAGTTTTCATAACCAGATGATCATAAAACAGAATATCAAGGTCCAGTGTTCGTGGACCCCAGTGCAGCGTACGCACTCTTCCAGCCTCGTTCTCAATTTCATGCAAACGCACTAACAACTGCGCTGGCGAATAAACCGTCTCTATTTCGATTGCAGCATTTCTAAAATCAGGCTGTTCCTCCACCCCGTATGGCTTCGTTGTGATAATGCTAGATGTTCTCACACTGCTTATCCTACAATCTGCACCAAGCTTAGCAACTGCTTCCGCAATAGTCTCATCTGAATTGCCAAGATTCGATCCTATACCCAGATATGCAACATGGCGCTTCCTGTGAATTTTAACTGCCACCGACTCAAACTGAGCATCTATCGGCGCATCCGGCTTTACAATCTCGACATCTATCGCCCTACATAAACCAAAAGAAACAAGAACCCTTTCAGCCACATTCTCTGCCACCGTCTCGATGAGCTTGCACGTATTCTCCTGCATCTCTTTCGTTATCTCTGAAACCACCTCTGCATAATTGATGACCTTGTTCAGATCATCATTCACCGATGCGTACCTATTATCAACATAAAGTGTTGCATTTACATAGAAATCCTGACCGTTTCTAGTCTCCTCCGGAAGACATCCATGATGAGCAAATACTTTTAATCCCTTAATCCTTATCTCGTCCACTTGCGGATCTCCTCCATAGTTCTGACCGCCCTGTAATTCTCTTCAACATCATGTACTCTCACAACGGCATATCTCGCCTGAACCGCTAGTACAGAAGCAACCATAGTTCCCTCTAGCCTATCATTAACCTGAAGTCCTGTCAGAAAACCGAAAACTGATTTTCTCGATGTCCCAAGCAAAAGAGGACATCCCAATGAATGAAGTTCCCCTAGGTTGGCAAGTATCTGAGCATTTTCTTCCTGCGTCTTGCCAAAGCCCACACCCGGATCGAGTATTATTCGTTCTTTTTTTATCCCGGAAGCCAATGCATTATCTAGCATCATCTTCATTTCCTTCTCAAGATACCCCTCTTCATGCGGCTCTCCAGAATAGTTTTTATCAAAGTACAGGCCATTATGCATCAGGCATACATACGCATCGTATTTAGCCGCAACTGAAGCCATGTCCGCATCTTCATACAATCCGGAAACATCATTGATTATGTCTGCCCCAGCCTCAAGTGCTGCCTTTGCAACCGCGGCTTTTGTCGTATCAATCGATATTAGTATGTCTGGATAGTTTTCCCTAATCCAGCTGATAATTGGAATCGTTCTATTGATCTCTTCCTCACAGCTTATTTTGTCAAAACCAGGTCTCGTTGATTCCCCGCCAACATCAATAATTGCAGCACCTTTTTCTATCATATCCTGCACATGTTTCCTGGCAGAGACATTCTCATTCCATTTTCCCCCATCAGAAAAGGAATCAGGAGTCATATTCAGTATACCCATCACGTAGGTATGCTTATCAAAGTCATATTCTCTGTTTCTTATCACTATACTCATATCTTAATTACCAGATTCTTCTTATCGTCCTTCCAATTGCAGTTCTTCTGCGCAGCACAGGCAAAGCATGGTCTGCTCAACTTATCAGCTCTGTATATCAGTCCTGCCAAGCTAAGTTCATCCTTCACTTCCTTATTGCGATGTTCAAGTATTGCCTTGACGATTTTAGCGGATTCATCCGAGTCAAAGCCACACCTCACGAGTATATCCGGGGCTAGTTCAGCACTTGCCTGCTCATGTGGTATGCTCTTCTCATATTGCTTAAATCTTCCTATATCATGCAAAAGGGCGGTCGCATAGATGAGTTCTTCATCAGCTACGCCACCGGCCTTCTCATTGAGAATTATTGCAATTCTGGCAACGTCCATGAAATGCGTCATATCATGTTTGCAGAATTCTCTTTTTTTCTCTGCTTCTGTATTCTTCTTGTAATACTTCTTATATGCCTTGTCTTCAATTATTGCCTGTATTCTATTAGTCGTTATGGCACATTTTTCAAACATTTCTTTTTTTCAACCATCCTGGTCCATTTACATTGATATCTCATCTTCCGATATCATTTGATCATCTGAAGAACTCTTCCCTGAAGTGCATCATCAGAAGCAAAAACACCTCTGGTTGCATAGGTCTGAGTCTTGGTTCCGGGCTTCTTAACTCCCCTCATCGTCATACACATATGCTCTGCTTCCATAATTACCATCACCCCTTTAGGCGCAAGGTAATCCATAATTGCATCAGCAATCTGTGCTGTAAGCTGCTCCTGTAATTGTAATCTTCTTGCATAGGTTTCAACACATCTCGCGAGCTTGCTAATTCCAACCACCTTACCATTAGGTATATATGCAATATGCGCCTTGCCATAAAAAGGCATCATGTGATGCTCACACATGCTGTAGAAGGTAATATCCTTCTCAATCACAATATCAGAACTGCTGACTGAGAATGTTCGCGACAACTGCTCCTTGGCATCCTCATTCATACCTGCACATATTTCCTCATACATTCTGGCAATTCTTGCAGGTGTGTCAACAAGTCCCTCTCTATTTACATCTTCACCTATCCCCTCAAGAATAAGTCGAACTCCCTCTTCAATCTTGTTATGATCCATTTTCTGATCCTTTTTCATTCCTAGTCTTACTTTTTTGATACCAATGCCTTTATCTTACCCAGAAAAGAGAGCGATCCAAAGGCCAGTATTACATCCTGTGTTCCTGCCATCATACAAGATATTTCGACAGCTTCCTCACAGGAATCAACAGCTGTAACATTCGGATTAATCTCTGTTATACACTTTGCCAAATCAAGTGCATGAAGTGCTCTGTTACTCGGTGGCGTCACAGTGAGAATCTGGGTCGCAATCGGCGTCATAATTGATGCAACCTTCTCATACTCCTTATCTGCGAGTACTCCCATTATCATTATTATCTTCCTGTCTTTTAACGAAGTACAAACCGTATGATAGAGCCTTCTAGCCGCATCCTCATTATGTGCTCCATCAATGATAAAGAGAGGTTTTTTACTAATTATTTCAAATCTTCCGGGCCATGACGCAGAGGCAATACCTGCATGAATAATATCTTCAAGCCTCTCATCTGAAATACCATACACTTTTGCAAGATAAGCTGCTGCTTCAATTGCAAGGATCGCATTATCAATCTGATACTCCGCACAAAGCCCTGGACGTACTCCCTTAATGCACACATGCTCAGATTTGTAATCAAAAGCTAGCGTACCAAGTTTATTCTTTATATGCGACGCATTTTCTGGTCTGGCAACCCTAAGCTCGACACCAAGCTTATCGCACGCCTCCTCAAGAACCCCTTGAGCCTCGCTTCTCTGAGTTATTGTAATTGCAGCACATCCCTTTTTTAGGATACCAGCTTTATTCCCTGCTATCTTTTCAAGAGAATTGCCTAAGAATTGCATATGGTCCATGCTTAT
>JAGHUF010000073.1 GCA_018064935.1 Candidatus Merdinaster equi
AAGAGAACAAAAGGAATATAATGATGGAGAAATCTTTGATTCTAAAACAGATCTAAGGGACACTCTGTCTATTAAATTCCTACAGTAAATTTACACGACCAAGCAAAAATTATATTTAGTCTATTTCGCAAAAATATGATAAAATAAAAGCACTGTGGTAATTTTGATATGGGATTATCACGTTGTTATATCAAAGAAGTTGTTACGCACCTGTAGTTTATGCAGGTTTAGGAAAGGGTATGGATTTTTAGTATGAAAACTGACGCTGTTGCATTGAAATACAATACTAATTCACTTGAGGCTATACTTGAGCAGGCTGAGAAGGTTGCAGAGTATTATAAGCTTCCAGCAAGAAAGGCATTGCAGCTTAGACTTCTGTGTGAGGAAGTTTCTAATATGATTCCGGAACTTCTGTATTTTTCTGAGGGCAGTTTTTATATTGATGGAGAGAATAAGAATGTTGAAATCCATGTTAATCTGAAGGCTGTAAAGAGAATGGACATGGATAAGGATAGAATTTTATCAGTATCAGCTGATAAGAAGAATAGTGCAAAGGGAATAATCAATGGAATCCTGAATGCAGTATCGAGCTTCCTCGAAGGACAGGAGGCAGCAGAACAGAGCCCTGCTTTTCTTGATATGATGTCACTTGATACATACCCTGGTGCATACTGGTCTCTTGATAACTATATGGAGACTGAGGAGTATACCAATTCTGAGGAGCCATGGGATGAGCTTGAGAAATCGATTATTCTCGGCGTGGCTGATGATGTCAAAGTAGGAATTGTTGATAAAAAAGTAGATATTGTAATCAAAAAAGATTTTAACTAAACCGTGGTTATATAAATACAAGATGTAAAACTGGAGGAATTCGTTATGAATATCGCTGTGGCAGGAACAGGTTATGTAGGACTGTCAATGGCAGTTCTGCTATCGCAGCACAATAAGGTTACAGCAGTGGATATTATCCCTGAGAAAGTTGAGAAGCTTAATAATAAAATCAGCCCAATACAGGATGATTATATTGAGAAGTATCTTGCTGAGAAGGAACTTGATCTTACAGCTACACTTGATGCAGAAATGGCATACAAGGATGCAGATTTTGTCATCATCGCTGCACCTACCAATTATGATGCTAAGATGAACTATTTTGATACAACAGCTGTTGAGGCGGTTATTGAGCTGGTTCTCAAGACTAATCCAAATGCGTACATGGTGATTAAGTCTACCATACCTGTTGGTTATACCCAGTCTGTTCGCAAGAAATATAATACAGATCATATTCTTTTCAGCCCTGAATTCCTTCGTGAGTCAAAGGCTTTATATGATAATCTGTATCCTTCAAGAATAATAGTTGGAAGCTCCAAAGAGCAGGAAGAGATTGCCAAGACATTTGCAGGACTTCTTCGTCAGGGCGCTCTCAAGGAAGATATTGATATTCTGTACATGGGAACAACAGAAGCAGAGGCTGTTAAGTTGTTTGCCAATACATATCTTGCACTCAGAGTATCATATTTTAACGAGCTTGATACCTATGCAGAGAGCAAGGGACTTGATACTCGTTCAATAATTGATGGTGTCTGCCTTGACCCGAGAATCGGAACTCAGTACAACAATCCTTCTTTTGGTTATGGTGGTTACTGTCTTCCAAAAGATACCAAGCAGCTTCTTGCTAACTATGCGGATGTACCAAATAATCTTATCGGTGCAATCGTTGAGAGTAACAGAACTAGAAAGGATTTCATTGCAGACAGAATTCTTGAAATTGCAGGCTGCTATGGCAATTCTGAGGAATACAATTCTGCAAAAGAAACAGAGACAGTTGTTGGCGTTTACAGACTTACAATGAAATCTAATTCGGATAACTTCAGACAGTCGTCTATTCAGGGAATCATGAAGAGAATCAAGGCAAAGGGAGCAAAGGTTATAATCTTTGAGCCAACTCTTGAGAATGGTTCGACATTCTTCGGTTCTGAAATAGTCAATGATCTGGCCCAGTTCAAGGCGAAGTCGCAGTGTATCATTGCCAACAGATATGATGATGTATTGTCTGATGTAAAAGAGAAGGTTTACACCAGAGATCTGTTTATGCGTGATTAGTGATTAGGAAAAGTGATTTGATTTTATTAATAGCAAAAAATGAATGATAAAGGAGAGAGAAAAATGGCACAGGAAATACCTTACAAGATTTATCTTAATGAAGATGAGATGCCAAAGCAGTGGTACAATCTTCGTGCAGACATGAAAAACAAACCAGCTCCATTACTTAATCCAGGAACCCTCCAGCCTATGACTTTTGAGGAACTGTGTGGAGTATTCTGTGATGAACTTGTTAAGCAGGAGCTTGATAATGACACTGCTTTCTTCGATATTCCACAGGATATTCGTGAGTTCTACAAGATGTACAGACCATCACCGGTTGTACGTGCATATAATCTCGAGAAGGCTCTTGGAACACCTGCTAAGATTTATTACAAATTCGAGGGTAATAATACCAGTGGAAGCCATAAGCTCAACTCTGCTATAGCTCAGGCTTATTATGCTAAGAAGCAGGGACTTAAGGGTGTCACCACTGAGACTGGTGCCGGACAGTGGGGTACAGCACTTTCAATGGCATGTGCATATCTCAATCTTGACTGTAAAGTTTATATGGTTAAGTGTTCATATGAGCAGAAGCCGTTCAGACGTGAAGTTATGAGAACCTATGGCGCATCAGTAACACCATCGCCTTCTGAGACAACAGAGGTAGGTAAGAGAATTCTTGCAGCTCATCCTGGAACAACAGGTTCGCTCGGATGTGCAATCTCAGAGGCTGTAGAAGTTGCAGT
>JAGHUF010000055.1 GCA_018064935.1 Candidatus Merdinaster equi
ATTTGAGAACGCTGCGTTGACATTGACCCTTGCAAAAATATCATGTTCAGGATGTGGAAAATAATGCATCATATGATATAATGAAAAGCGGTTTGTAAAAAGTAAGAGATATGTACGAATAATAATGAAATAAAACAGAAAGCGAGATAAGAAAATGTTTATTGCAAATGAAGATTATCAGAAGCTTCCCGGAAGTTACCTGTTCTCTACTATTGGAAAAAAGGTTAATGCATTTGCAGCAGCTAACCCTGACAAGAAAATAATAAGACTTGGTATTGGTGATGTTACACAGCCGCTTTGTGATGCGGTAATCAAGGCACTTCATGAAGGCGTTGATGAGATGGCACAGGCAAGTACCTTCAAAGGATATGCACCTGACCTTGGATACAGCTTCCTTAGAGATATAATTGCACAGAAGGATTTCAAGGATCGTGGATGTGATATCAGTGCTGATGAAATCTTTGTTTCAGACGGAGCAAAGAGTGATTCTGCCAATATTCAGGAAATCTTTTCAGTAAAGAACAGAATCGCTGTGTGTGACCCTGTTTACCCAGTTTATGTTGATTCTAATGTAATGGCAGGCAGGACAGGTACATATAATGCTGAAACCGAGCAGTGGAGCAATGTAATCTACATGCCTTGTACTGCTGAGAATGGTTTTGTAGCTGAACTTCCTAAGGAAGTGCCAGATATTATTTATCTCTGCTTCCCTAATAACCCAACAGGTGCTTCTATCACTAAGGATCAGCTGCAGGTTTGGGTTGACTATGCTAACAAGAATAATGCTGTTATCATCTTTGATTCAGCATATGAAGCATATATTTCAGATCCTAGCACACCTCATTCAATTTACGAGTGTGAGGGCGCACGTACTTGTGCTATAGAGATTCGTTCTTTCTCTAAAAAAGCAGGATTTACTGGACTTCGTCTTGGATATACAGTTGTTCCTAAGGATTTAAAGCAGGGTGATGTTAGTCTTCATGCGCTGTGGGCACGTCGCCATGGCACCAAGTTCAATGGAGCACCTTATATTGTTCAGAAGGCTGGAGCAGCTGTTTACTCTGCAGAGGGCGAGAAGCAGACAGCTGAGCAGGTTGCATATTATATGAAGAATGCAGCTTATATCAAGAACGGACTTGCAGAGGCAGGTTATACAGTATTTGGTGGCGTCAATGCACCATATATTTGGATGAAGACCCCTGATGGTCTCACAAGCTGGGAATTCTTCGACAGACTTCTTGAAACTGTGAATGTAGTTGGTACCCCGGGATCTGGATTTGGACCAAGCGGTGAAGGTTATTTCAGACTTACTGCATTTGGTAATTATGAGAATACAGTAGAAGCTGTTGATAGAATTAAGAAGATGTAATGTAAAGCGGTGGTGTGAAGGCACCACCGTTTTTTTAACTTATATAAAAAAGAAAAAATAAACCATAAAAAACAGTTGCCTTATTCGTATCAGAAATAAACAGGATGTACTAGGCGACAGAAAGGAGCATTGTGACTGAAGCTGAATTTGAAGCAGCAGTCGCTCGAATCAGAAGTGGTGACCGTGAAGGATTAAAAGAGATATATCTTGCATATGTTAAGTTTATCTATTCGGTTATTTACAATATTGTTGGAAATAAAGAAACTACTGAAGATTTGACGAGTGATGTTTTTATCAAATTATGGGATGTACTAGAGCAGTACAAACCAGGGCATGGACACAAGGGATATCTTGCGACAATTGCCAGAAATCATGCGATTGATCATATGAGACGCGCCGGAAGAGAAATACCTATTGCGACAGGCGGGAATGAAGAATATGGAGCAGATAATGGTAATGATACATCGCAGGTAACTGCTTTTGACACCGGAGGAGATTATGCTCCGGCCAGACAGGAGACACCGGAAGAAGCGGTGGTCGGAGATATGAGTGTCGAACATGCGCTTGCAACATTGTCGCCGGAAGAACGAGAAGTAATAGAGAGAAAGGTTCTGGCGGATATGACATTCAAGGAAATATCGGAAGAGTTGAAGGTTCCTATGGGAACGATAACATGGCGCTATCAGGCGGCGATTAAAAAATTAAGGAGGTGCGGATATGAGTAAGGATTTTGAAAAAGAATATAATGAAATGCTCGATGCCCAGATTCCGGACCTTTGGAGTAGAATCGAGCCAAAGCTGCATGAAAAGCAAAACCTGCATGAAAAGCATAACCTACAGATAGAACAAAACCTGCAGATAGAACAAAACCTACAGTTAGAACAGGAACTACAGATAGAGCGGAAAAGCCCTCAAAAGGTGGTAAGATTTAACAGAAGAACCTGGGCAACAATTGGTTCGGTAGCAGCTGCAGTAGTTGTGATTGGTATATCAATACCAATTCTTATGAATATAGGACCTAAGAAAGCGCAGGATGCTTCTTTCCATGGAATGGCGGCAACAGCACCGAGTGAAGATGCTTATTATTCTGAAATGGAGACGGAGGCAGCAAGTGATGAGGCGGAGACAGCTGATAATTGGAACCTGATGGATAATGCGGTGACGAATTCGAATTCAGAAACCCCGGCTGCGGAGTCTGTATATGAAGGACAAAAGGGTGTCTATGAGGTGGCCGACGGACCTGCTATGGAGAATTCCGAATCAGCTGCAGTCGAAGATACTGAAGAAGAAGGTGCGACTCAGGGCATATCAGCAGATGAGTGGGTTTTGGTTGAGGCAGATGAGCATTTGACTTACAGCATTCCACAAAAACTGGCAGAGGCTTATGCTACTGGCGCAGCGGATGAAGGAAACATTATAGTGACAGTCCTTAAGCAGGATGAAGTTCCTGAATATATTTCGGGTGAGCCAGTGCTGGATATTGTTGAAGGCGAGAATTGCTATATCTTCTATTTTGAAGATAAAGAGCATAATCTGTATTATCAGGTGGCATTTGTGGCAGCAGCATTTACCGAAGATGAGGCCATAGCAGTTGCTAGTACCGTGGCACTTAATTAAGCAGTAAAAAACAAAAAAACAAAAAATTTAAAAAAATTTCAAAAAAACCCATAAAAATAAAAATCCCATCCGTATCTATTACATAAGAGCAAACAAAGTAATAGAAAGCTTACACGAACAAAACAGTTCTTAAGCAATAAACGGAGGGATTTTTATTATGAAGAAAAAGATTGTATCAGGACTTTTGGCAATGACAATTGCAGCATCACTTATTACTGGATGCGGAGCGGCAGTGGATGTGGCAAACGATTTCCACAATACGAGACCTACACAGAATATCGATACACCTGTTGATGTACCTGCTGTAGTTGAGACTGAATCATCGCAGAACAAGTATAGCGGAACAAGCGATGTGTGTACTGAGGAGGCTCTCTATGACAATGGAGGCTATTATGCGATAGCCGATTGTGGACCTTACGTTGAGCCATATTATCAGGGCGGAGAATCATATGCACAGATCAATGAGAATAAGTTTCTCAGCGTAAAAGAGAATCCTCTTTCTACTTTTTCAGCTGATGTTGACACCGCATCATATTCAAATGTAAGAAGAATGATTCTTGATGGATATGAACCAGAGTGGATTGATAAGGATGCAGTCAGAATAGAAGAGATGATTAATTATTTCTCTTACGATTATAAGGCACCTAAGGCTAACGAGCCTTTCAGCGTTAACTCGTCAATAGCAAAGTGCCCATGGAACAATGAGTCATACCTCATGATGGTTGGACTTAGCACTGAGAGCATAGATTTCTCTGAAGCGCCAGCATCTAATCTTGTTTTCTTAATTGACGTATCAGGATCTATGTATGATTCTAATAAGCTTCCTCTACTTCAGAAATCATTTACTATGCTGACAGATAATCTGTCTGAAAAAGATCGTGTTTCAATCGTAACATATGCTGGAGATGACAGAGTTGTTCTTCGCGGAGCTAGAGGCGATGAGAAGGATACCATTAAGGACGCTATCAACTCACTTGAAGCAGGTGGCTCAACTAATGGTTCCGCAGGTATTGTGACCGCTTATGAGCTTGCAGAGAGATATTTCATCGAGGGTGGAAATAACAGAGTAATTCTTGCTACTGATGGTGATCTCAATGTAGGTATTACAAGCAACGGAGGACTTGAGGACCTTATTTCGTCAGAGAAAAATAGTGGAGTTTTCTTATCTGTACTCGGATTTGGCGCAGGCAATATCAAGGATGACAAAATGGAACTCCTTGCAGATAAGGGAAATGGTAACTATTCTTACATCGATTCAGTTAAGGAAGCCAAAAAAGTATTAGTTGAGGAAATGGGTGCAACTCTTGTCACTGTTGCCAAGGACGTAAAGTTCCAGCTTGAGTTCAACTCTGATGTTGTAGCTGAGTATCGTCAGATTGGTTATGAGAACAGACAGATGGCTGCTGAGGATTTTGACGATGACACAAAGGATGCTGGAGAAATTGGAGCAGGTCACAGCGTAACTGTATTATATGAAATTAAGCTTGCAGGAAGTGATGCAAAAGCACAGAAGACTCAGAACTGGACAACTCTTCATATCAGATATAAGGAGCCAAGCGAGGACGTGAGCACAGAGCTTCTTTACAATATTGGATCAAACGAGTATTCAGATGAGCTTGACAGAAATATGTCCTTTGCAGCAGCCGTTGCCGAGTTTGGAATGATTTTAAGAGACAGTGAATTCAAGGGAAACAGCACCTGTGATAGCGTGATGAAGCTTGTATCTAACTCAGGTTTCAGAGGCGATGAGTACAAAGAAGAATTCATGGAAATCGTAGATATTTATGCCGGAATGCTTCACTAAGGTGAACGGAAGTACCTGCAGGAGCTTGGTTGTTTCCAACGGCAAAGCTACTCTTCACTAGCGAGTATTGGAACATCATTATCAAGTATGTGAATTAACCATTCAGCGCAGCGTGCTTTTTTGGTAGAAGTAAAGAAAACAGAATAATAGACTACCGGGGTATCGTCAGTATATATGCCTGACTCCCACAGGTAGGGAGCAATGTCCCGGGTGAGTTTGATTGCAATTGGATACTCACCTGGGTCATTTTTGTATGTCATGTACCATAGAGAATCAGAAACGCGGGATAGTAATTCCGCATCAAGTACCTGTCTTAAATCTACGAAATAGCCATTTGCGGCAAAGAATTCAAACTCCTTTTCGTTGATAAGGCAGAAATCCATATCAGCTGCTTCGGAGTGAGCCAGCATGAGTATTGGGGTGTCGATAGCAGATTTTGGGTTCTCACCATAGGCGTTATAGTTCATAGAGAAATCGTAGCATATATCGAGTGTGCCGTCCGCAAGCCCAATTGCTGATGCATATTCTTTCTCGTAGCTTTTCTCAATCATAGCCGTAGCATTGGAATTGATAAATGCTCCGGATACGTATGGCGTCACCTGATAGAGTGAGCAGCTTCTAATAAGAAATACCAGAACAATAATTACGAATAATACCGCTGCAAACGGCCATTTATAGTATAGGAAAAAGAAGGCAAGTCGCTCGCCACCTGTATGCTCCTTCATTTTTTCTTTGTTTGCTCGAATTTCCTCGGCCATTGAATCGTAATCGCTCATACTAATCCTCATTTCTGAACAACTTATGATAAATAAGTGCATCAGCGTTATTTTTCACACTATTCATAATAGAAATAGTGAGTGACTTAGTCAATCGAAATGCACTTTGATTGTTTATTTGTTCAGGTCTCGCATTGAATAATTCTGAAAAAAAGCATAGAATATAAAGAGTTATTGTAAAGGCGTGGAAGGATTGGCATATGAACGAGAATTATGTTGAATTATTAGTACCTAGAAAAACGGCAGGCTGGCAAAAGGGCATGGTATGGCTCCTGTTATTACTCGCAATTTCCAGCCTTATTTTTTATTTCCCGGCTTCACTAGCAACATCACCAATGTCGCTTCTTGCGCTTGTGGGTGCGGTGCTGTTTGGAGTTCTGTTCTGGGTTATGAGAACCAATGTCGATGTTGAGTATGAATATCTCTATGTTGGCAAGGAACTGTCGGTCGACAAAATATTAGGAAAAGCAAAAAGAAAAAATGTCCTTGTGCTGGATATGGAGAGAGTGGAGATGATAGCGCCACAGGGCTCATATCACTTAGACGAGTTCAAGAATAAAACCTATAGACTTGAGGATTATACCTCACAGGAGGAAGGCGCCAAAGTGTATGTTATGATTACGGACTCTTCCAAGGTGCTGATTGAGCCAAATGATGAGCTTATCAAATTGTTCAGAAGCACAGTGCCAAGAAAGATTTTCACTGATTGACATAACACATATACTTTGATAGAATTGTCAAAATTATAAGAAAAAAATGTAAAATATACAGACAAATATATTGACGAAGAACGAGTAGGAGGGACCAAAATGGGTCAGATTATTGGAGAAGGAATTACATTTGATGATGTGCTCTTAGTACCATGTTATTCACAGGTGATTCCTAATCAGGTAGATTTATCAACAAACCTTACTAAGAAGATTAAGCTGAATATCCCTATTATGAGTGCCGGTATGGATACTGTAACTGAATACCGCATGGCAATTGCAATGGCAAGACAGGGTGGTATTGGTATCATTCATAAGAATATGTCAATCGAGGCGCAGGCTGAGGAAGTTGATAAGGTTAAGCGTTCAGAGAACGGAGTTATTACAGATCCATTTTCATTATCTCCTGAGCATACACTTGCAGACGCTGATTCTCTCATGGGTAAGTTCCGTATTTCCGGTGTGCCGATTACAGAGAATGGTAAGCTGGTTGGTATTATCACAAACCGTGATTTGAAGTTTGAAACAGATTTCACTAAGAAGATTAAAGAGTCAATGACCAGCGAAGGCCTTGTAACAGGTAAACCTGGTATTACTCTTGATGAAGCAAAAGAGATTCTTGGCCGTGCCAGAAAAGAGAAGCTTCCAATTGTTGATGACGAGAATAATCTTGTTGGACTCATCACAATTAAGGATATAGAGAAGGCTATTAAGTATCCACTTGCTGCGAAGGATTCACAGGGAAGACTTCTGTGTGGTGCTGGCGTTGGAATTACCGCTAATGTACTTGATAGAGTAAAAGAACTTGTATCAGCTAAGGTTGATGTTATCGTTCTTGATTCTGCACATGGACATTCTGAGAACGTGCTTAGATGCCTTAGAATGATAAAAGAAGCATATCCTGATGTTCAGGTTATTGCAGGTAATGTAGCAACAGGAGAAGGAACTAAGGCTCTTATTGATGCAGGTGCAGATGCTGTTAAGGTTGGTATCGGACCTGGTTCAATCTGTACTACTCGTATTGTTGCAGGTATTGGTGTGCCTCAGGTTTCTGCAATCATGGATGCATATGCAGTTGCTAAGGAATATGGTATCCCGATTATTGCAGACGGTGGTATCAAGTACTCAGGCGATCTTACTAAGGCTATTGCCGCAGGTGGTAGCGTATGTATGATGGGATCAATTTTTGCAGGCTGTGATGAAGCACCTGGAACCTTTGAATTATTCCAGGGACGTAAATATAAGGTATATCGTGGAATGGGTTCTATTGCAGCAATGGAGAACGGAAGTAAGGATCGTTACTTCCAGTCTGATGCTAAGAAGCTTGTTCCTGAAGGAGTTGAGGGCCGTGTTGCATACAAGGGAACTGTAGAAGATACAGTATTCCAGCTTATGGGAGGTCTTCGTTCTGGTATGGGATATTGCGGAACATCAACAATTCCTGAACTGAGAGAGAATGGAAGATTTACTAAGATTTCCGCAGCTGCTCTTCGCGAGTCACATCCACATGATATTCAGATTACCAAGGAAGCTCCAAACTACGCTTCTGATGCAAGATAGTTATTGAGAATATTAATAAAAAAATCAATTAACCAATGGGGGACGCTAGCCGTTCCCCTTGTTTTATGTACAGAAAAATAGTAAAATAAAATAATTCTAGCGTATGATAACCTAACGCATTTTTTACCCTTGGGAGATATCTGATGAAGGATAATATGAGTTATTTTTCCCTCGAAAGTATGTGGGATAAAGAGAAGCTTAAGAAGGTGCAGGATAAAGCATGCAAATTATTTGGCATCTATTCTTTTGTTGTGGACGAATATGGATATCCGCTCACGGATATGTCAGGAACGCCCGAGGAAGTTGAAATAATAAATAAAGCGATTGATAGTGAACAGTTTGAGCGTATTTTCAAACGTGTATCAGGCAAATCACTTGAAGATCAGGTAATAGAAGACACTGACTATAGGAATATCAAGCTTGCTGCTGTTAGGATAAGCGGTTCCAAGTATTCAGAGATTAGCTGGATTGTCATTGCACAAATCGCTGAGAGATGTGAGGAGACACCTGTACTAGCTGGCCTCACAAGAATTGTTTCCGAGGATAATTTTTATAGGCAGCTAGAGCTGCTTAGATATGTATCACGTATTATTATTGAGGCCAAGACCACTGCAGCAGAAGCTAATCTGCAGAATGTTAAATCTCAGAGTGTGAGTGAGAATCTCTCAGAGGACCTGAAGAGAATTGGTGCGCTCACAGAAGTTGTACAGCTTCTGGATTGTGATAAGCCGGTTGAAGAGGTTTTTGACATAGCACTTAAGCATGCAGGCGAATATCTCGGCGTAAGCTCAGCACAGGTATTCAGGCTTAACCGTGACGGTGAGACGATGGACATTCTTGCCGAGTGGGTTTCGAATGGTGTGACCTCAATATTTGACAGAACGAAAAATGTTGAGAAATCGCCATTATTATACGGCGAAAAAGCTGTAATTATTTCAAGCAATACAGCGCTTTCTTCCACTGAGAGAAAACTCATGGATGAGGCACATATTCGTGCAAGAGCAAGCTTTCCTATTATGATTGGGAAGACTCCAGCGATGTATGTTTTTTTTGCGGAGTGCAAAAAAGAACGTCAGTGGAGTGCAGATGAGATTCGATTCATGAACGATGTTGTTCAGGTTATGCAATCGATTCTTGAAAAGCGAATTCAGAAGAACTCTCTTGTCGGTTCATACGCATCACTAGAGATGATTCTGGACCATGTTGGAAGCGCGATACTGGTGCAGGATGCCGCTACGGGACGTGTTCTTTTTGCTAACAAGGTGTTGAAAAGCACATTTGAATCAATGCTGTTGGACGGAAGTCTCAGCACACTGTTCCAGGAAGTGGAAGGGGATGCGAATAGAGAGCATCGCGAGATTTTCTGCAAGCAGAACTCCAAGTTCTATGAATTGTACACAACAAGTCTTAATTGGGTGGATGGCTCGCCGGCAGTGCTCTATGCAGCATATGACATAACGGAAAAGAGATTATACCAGCAGAAGATCGAGCAGCAGGCGTACACAGATTTCCTTACTGGCTTGTTCAACAGAATGTGCTGCGAGAGAGATTTGGCAGTGCAGATAGATAGAGCAAAGAAATATGGCAAAAAAGGTGCAATTCTCTATATTGACCTTGATGACTTCAAACATATCAATGATGGACTAGGTCACCAGTATGGAGATATTCTTCTTCAGACCATAGCCAAGAATGTTAGAAGAATATCTGGTGTTGATGGTGCTTTCTATAGAATGGGTGGAGACGAGTTCGTCATTATCATTACCATTGATGCATATCCTAAGATGGAACAGGTTGTTGATGAGGTGAAGACAATTTTCTCTAAACCATGGTTTCTTAAGGATGCTGACTACTATTGCACAATGAGTATGGGAGTAGTTGAATTCCCAGGTAAAGAAGAAGGAATACATGAGCTGATTAAAAAAGCTGATGTTGCTATGTACGAAGCTAAGAGAGGCGGAAAGAACAGGGTTGTTTACTATTCCGACCAGCTGTCTGATGAATCCAATAAGAGGCTGGACATGGAGAAAAACATGCGAAATGCTTCAAATGGAGATTTCCGCGAGTTTGAAGTATACTTCCAGCCACTTGTAGATATTACACAAAAAGGCAATCCGATTGTTGCTGCGGAAGCACTTATCAGATGGAATTCGGTAGAGCTTGGTTTTATTACACCAGACGTATTTATTCCACTTGCAGAATATCTAGGACTGATTAATCCGATTGGAAGCCACGTGCTTAGAGAATCCTGCATGCTGTTAAAGTCGCTCAATGACAATGGTTTCCCTGATTTCAAAATCAGTGTTAATTTGTCAGTAGTTCAGCTTTTACAGAATGACATTGTTGAGTCAATTGAGAAGGTTGTAACTGAAACTGGAATTAATCCAAGAAATCTTACACTTGAGGTGACTGAATCGCTGGCTATCAATGATATGCGAAGGATGAAGCGAATTCTTGGTGGAATTAAGAAACTGGGAATTGGAATTGCTCTCGATGATTTTGGAACTGGTTATTCTTCTTTGAACCATGTGAGAGAGATTCCGCTTGATATCATAAAGGTTGATCAGAGCTTCGTCAGAGAACTGGATGTGGATTCATATTCTAGGGCCTTCGTGAAGATGGTTGCCGAGCTGGCGGAGTCAATTGGCGTGAGTGTGTGCGTTGAAGGTGTTGAACGCAAAGAACAATTCGACGAGATAACTAATATGAGAGTAAAACTGATTCAGGGCTTCTATTTTGGAAAGCCAATGAAGAAGCAGGAATTAGTTGATTTGTTAAATAGTAAAAATTGAGAATATAACTTAAGGAGACGGCAGAGGCCGAAAGAGAAAATGAGCGAGTTAAACGAGACAAAAGAGATTGTTACTTCAGAAGAAGGAGATAAGAAGGTATCCCGCAATTTCATTGAGATGGAGATTGATAAGGACCTTGCAGAGGGAGTTTATGATACTGTTCATACAAGATTTCCCCCAGAGCCAAATGGCTATCTTCATATAGGACATGCCAAGAGTATTCTTCTTAATTACGGATTGGCCAAGCAGTATGGCGGTAAGTTTAATATGCGATTTGACGATACCAATCCTACCAAGGAGAAGAGCGAATTTGTTGAGTCAATTAAGAAAGATATTGAGTGGCTTGGTGCAGATTGGGAAGACAGACTGTTTTTTGCATCTAATTATTTTGATCAGATGTATGAAGGTGCAGTTAAACTGATAAAAAAAGGTAAGGCTTATGTATCAGAGCTTACAGCAGATGAGATGCGTGAGTACAGAGGAACCCTTACTGAGCCAGGTAAAAATGATCCCAACAGAGACAGAGCCATAGAGGAGAATCTGCAGCTGTTCGAAGATATGAAAAATGGCAAATTTGCCGATGGTGAGAGAACTCTCAGAGCCAAGATTGATATGGCATCACCTAATATCAATATGAGAGATCCAATCATATATCGTGTAGCACATATGTCACATCAGAATACAGGCGATAAGTGGTGCATCTATCCGATGTATGATTTTGCACATCCAATTGAGGATGCAATTGAGGGAATTACACACTCTATTTGTACTCTTGAGTTTGAGGATCATAGACCACTCTATAATTGGGTTGTTGAGGAACTTGAGTATGAGAATCCTCCAAGACAGATTGAATTTGCCAAGATGTACCTCACAAATGTTGTAACAGGAAAGAGATATATCAAGCGACTTGTTGAAGAGGGCATAGTTGACGGTTGGGACGACCCAAGACTTGTTTCTATAGCTGGACTTAGAAGAAGAGGCTTTACTCCTGAATCAATTAAACTGTTTGTTGATTTGTGCGGAGTAAGTAAGAGCAATGCTTCAGCAGATTATGCAATGCTTGAGTATTGTATCAGAGAAGATTTGAAGACCAAGCGCCCACGTGTTATGGCTGCTATGGATCCTGTTAAGCTTGTCATTGATAACTATCCTGAAGATAAAGAGGAAATGCTTGATATTCCAAATAACCTCGAGAATGAATCACTTGGAAGTCGTAAGGTTCCTTTTGGAAGAGAAGTATACATTGACAGAGATGACTTCATGATTGAGCCACCTAAGAAGTATTTCCGTATGTTCCCGGGAAATGAGGTAAGACTCATGAATGCTTATTTTGTTAAGTGTACAGGTTATGAAACAGATGAGAACGGCAAGGTAACAGTTGTGCATGGAACCTATGATCCTGAGTCAAAAGGAGGAAACAGCCCTGACGGACGTAAGGTCAAAGGAACAATTCACTGGGTACCAGTTAAGCAGGCAGTTCCAGTAACTGTACGTCTGTATGAGAACTTGATCGACGAAGAAAAGGGAGTATATAACGAGGATGGATCGCTTAACTTGAATCCAAACTCACTCACTGTTTTAGATAATTGTTATGTTGAACCTTCAGTTGCTGATGCAAAGGCTTATGAGAGCTTCCAGTTTGTAAGACAGGGATTCTTTACAGTAGATTATAAGGATTCAACACCAGAGAAACTTGTATTTAATAGAATTGTTTCGCTTAAGAGTTCTTTTGTTCTGCCTAAGAACGATTAGGCAGAAGGAGGTATATAGTGGGGTTACTTGATGGATTGAGTCAATTTGGACTTGGCGGACTCGAAGGCATGGATTTATATGAGATGCCTGCAAAAGAGAAAAAACAGCAGGCGGCGGAGGCTCCTGTTGTTCATGTAGTAAAAGAGCAGGATTTCATTTTCGACAAGGCATATACATGTCCGATTTGCGATCACGAATTCAAAGCAAAAACAGTTAAAGTTGGTAAGGCTAAGCTGGTAGGGCAGGATTTGGATCTTAGACCTAAATATGAAGCAATCGATATGCTTAAGTATGATACGATACTTTGTCCAAGGTGCGGTTATACGGCTTTGTCTAGATACTTTAAATTCGTTACTGCGCCACAGGCACAGAAGATTAAGCAGGTTATCTCGAGATCATTTAAGAATACAAGCAAGAATGAAGAGACATATTCTTATGAGGAAGCACTCGATAGATACCGCATGGCGCTTGCTAATGCTATTGTTAAACAGGCTAAGGCTTCTGAAAAGGCATATATTTGTCTTAAAACAGCATGGCTATTAAGAGGTCAGGGTGAGAGCCTTGATCAGGGGGACCCGGAGTACAAAGATAAAAAGGCCAAGATTGATGCTGATGAGAATGAGTTCCTCAAAAATGCATTGGAAGGTTTCTTGGCTGCACGTAAGACAGAAGGGTATCCGATGTGTGGAATGGATGAATCCACAGTGGATTATCTTATAGCGGTGATAGCTCTTAGGTTTGATGATTTTGATGTTGCGACCAAGCTTATTTCTGGAATTCTTGTTTCGGGCTCTGCAAATGCGAGAATGAAAGAAAAAGCCAGAAATCTCAAAGAGATGGTTATGGTAAAAATCAAGGAAAAGCAGAAGGCTTAACTAAGAGTTAAGAGAAGAGTTGTAAAAATGGGTCTAACAATTTATCTTGATTCATCTGGAAATAAAAAGTTATATGAACAAATCTACGAGCATATTGTAGAAGAAATTAGAGCGGGGAAGCTTCTCTATGAGGAGAAGCTTCCCTCAACGCGTTCTTTGGCGGAGTCACTTGGAATATCAAGAGCGACAGTTGATTATGCATATTCTCAATTGTTGGCAGAAGGGTACATAGAGTCGCGCCCTTGTAGCGGATATTATGTATGCAAGGTTGAGGATTTGCTTAAGATAGAAAAGCGTACGGGTGAAAAAGAAATTCCGGATTTGCAACCTCGTAATGGGATGGAGGTTCAGATTGATTATAATCCCAATTCGATAGATATGACTCTTTTTCCATTCGAGACATGGCGTAAGATAACAAGAAATACAATCAGTGATGACAGGCTTGAATTATTTGCATCTGGTAATCCGATGGGAGATGAGAATCTAAGGAGAACCATTGCAGAGTACTTGTATGGAGCTCGTGGTATGGAGACTGACGCGGATCATATTATTGTTGGCGCAGGAAACGATTATCTTCTGCTGCTTCTAAGGTACGTTCTCGGACCAGACAGGCTCGTAGCTATGGAAGATCCGACATATAAGAGAGCAAAAGAGATTTTTTCATCCATGAATTATAGGATTGAGACTATCGATATGGACAAGCAGGGGATGAGAACGGATTTCCTCTCTGATTACAAGACAAATTTGGTTTATGTCATGCCTTCTCATCAGTATCCAACAGGTACAGTTCTTCCCATAGGTAGAAGGATGGAATTACTATCCTGGGCTGCTGATGGGGACAGATATATAATTGAAGATGATTACGATTCTGAGTTCAGATATAAGGGGAAGCCGATTCCGGCGCTATATTCATCAGATAAAAATGATAGAGTAATTTATATTGGGACTTTCTCTAAATCAATTGCTCCGTCTATTCGTGTGAGCTTTATGGTTCTTCCAGATAAACTCCTGAGAGTATTTAAAAATGAATGCAGCTTCTTATCATGTACGGTATCCAGACTGGATCAGGCAATTCTGAACGAGTTCATTCGAGATGGATATTATGAGAGATATGTTAATAAGATGAAAAAGCATTATCGAGCAAAGCATGAGCTTATGATATCTCAGCTGAAGACCTGGGGAGCGAATTTTCAGGTTTCAGGAGAAAATGCAGGACTTCATTTGCTGCTTACCTCTAAAACTGGACTGACTGGTGAGCAGATGGAGGAGAAGGCGGCAAAGATGAATATTAAAATCTATGCGCTTTCGAGATATGTGTCAGATGAAAGGCTTTTAAAAAAGGATTTCTTCAGAAATACAGTTATGCTGGGATTTGGAGCTCTGTCGGAGGGACAGATTAGAGCAGGATTAAAGATGCTTAGGATCTGTCTGAATTAAAGTTATCGCTCAATGATTGGGACTAAAGACCAACACGTTTTGTCCTATAACCCTAAATTAAAAAGGCAGCCATCAGCTGCCTTTTATGTTTCGTTCTCTGCGCTTAGCGGCGCTTTTCATCATAGAGTTGCGTCGATGTGTGCAAATCTAACTTATTCTGCCTTGTCTTCTGAATCTTTTGTTTCTTCTGTAGCAGCTTCAACAACCTCTACAGCTTTCTCTTCAGCATCGATAACAGCTTCTTTTACCTTGTCTGATGCGTTCTTGTCCTTGTCACCCATAATTTCATCATTGAAATATGTTTCAGTTCTTGTAACAGCTCTCTGAGCGGCATCAAGAGCAATCTTAGCTTTGTCGAAAGCAAGATTTACATATTTGCGTTCTTTATCTCTAAAGGACTCGGTCTTGTCGTCTTCGAGATCAGCATTGAAATCGTCAAAATCATCATCGTCCTCAGTAGCATTATCTACTACAGGTGAATTCTTTTTCTTAACGTATGAATATACTCCGTAAGCTGCACCGGCAAGAGCACCAGCAAATAATAATTTACGAAAAACCTTAGCCATTGTTTGTCTCCTTTATTACTTAAATAATATTACTTTATTATTTTAGTACAAAGAGAGGATGTGCTCAAGGGAAAAATGTAAATGTAAGGCTTTATGTAAGGACTTATATAATGCTCTATATAAGGTCTTATAGGAGGTATTGATAAGCAGGCACTATTTGTGATATGCTAATTCTCGACTGGATTAGTCAATTTTAAAAGGCAGGTATTATTGTGAACGAAAAATTCTGGAACCTAAATAAAGAGAAACAGGATAGGATGATGAATGCCGCTATGATGGTATTCTCGGAGAATGGATATACTAACGCCTGTACTGATGTAATAGTGAAAGAAGCACAGATAAGTAAGGGGTTATTGTTTCACTATTTCGTGAGTAAGCAGGGATTATATGAATTTATCATCAATTATGGAATTAGATATATAAAGCTTGAGTGTTCAAGTCTTACTCTTAGTGTAGATGATCCGTTCTGGAGAAATGTTAAAGCAATTTCCATGGCTAAGAATATGATAATGAAGCAGTATCCATATGTTTTTCTGTTCCTCAATAAGGCTCTTCATGAGAAAAAGGAGCAAATTGGTGAGGATTTGTATGCGCAGCTTGAAGAATATAAGGAATTCATGCAAAGGCTGTATATTTGCGGAGATTTAGAAAGTGCGGACTCTATGAAGAAGCGCTCATACAAGCTGGCGATGTATGCAGATCAGGGGGCTATGGAACTTGACGTGACAGAAGGAAAAAAGGACGGAAGCTTGTATTATATTGAGATGACAGATGTCTGCGATATGATGGCGTAGAAAACATTTTTGAAAAATATTTTTCGAAATGTTTTGATGATTTCGATTCGGCGAGCTGATTGAAATTGTTTTGGAGCAAACTATGATAAGAATCTCAGTCAGAGGGCTGGTTGAATTCCTTATGAGGAGTGGTGACATTGATAATCGCCATGTCGGAGTAACGGAAAAAGCCATGCAGGAAGGAACAAGAATTCATAAGATGATTCAAAGTGGGATGGGACCCGGCTATGAGGCTGAGGTCCCTCTTTCTCATGTTGTATGCGTGAATTCCGAAAATGGTGATGAAATATATCTTCAGATAGACGGAAGGGCAGACGGAATTTTTGAGATGGATGACTGTATTTTTATCGATGAAATTAAGTCTGTATATAGAGATGTGAACAAGATGAAGGAACCGGAAGGCGTTCATCTTGCACAAGCAAAGTGTTATGCATATATTCATGCGCTCCAAATGGAACTCGGCGAAATAGGTGTCAGAATGACGTATGTATCCACAGAGAATGATAACGTGTGTTATTTTGATGAAAAATACAGTTTTGAAGAGGTATCTGCCTGGTTTGAAGCACTTATCGACGAATATAAGAAGTGGTTGGAACTTGAGGGGAGTCATAAGAAAGCAAGGAATGAATCTATACAGGGATTGCCATTTCCATATCCATATAGAAGCGGACAAAAGGAACTTGTAGAGAACGTTTATAAGACTATTTATCATAGGAGAAAACTGTTCCTTGAGGCACCCACCGGGGTGGGAAAGACTCTGGCTACAATTTACCCCTCAGTTATGGCAATTGGAAATGAGATGGGTGAGAAAATATTCTATCTCACGGCAAAAACAATTACCAGAACTGTGGCAATGGAAGGATTTCAGATATTAAAAGAGCGAGGACTAGTTTTCAAAACGGTTGTAATCACGGGCAAAGAGAAAATATGCATGTCCAAACCTGAAAATCCGGAAAATGGGATGCCCTGTAATCCTGAAGAGTGCCCATATGCGAAGGGTCATTTTGATAGGGTTAATGATTGCTTATATGAGCTGTTAACTGAGGAGAAGAGTATAGACAGAGAAGTGATCATTAAGTATGCCGAGAAATATCAGGTATGCCCTTTTGAGTTGTCGCTGGATGTATCACTTTTCTGCGATGCCATTATATGTGATTACAATTATGTATTTGATCCGCATGTCTATCTCAAGAGATTTTTTGCGGAAGGAACTGGAACAGACGCCATATTCCTGGTCGACGAGGCACATAATCTCGTGGACAGAGGAAGAGAAATGTACAGCGCAGAGCTGTATAAAGAGGACTTTTTGGATTTGAAGCGTCTGGTCAAAGAAGAACTTCCGGGGATAGCAAAGCAGCTTGAGGCATGCAATAAGGAATTCCTTTCACTTAAGCGTAAATACCCTGGAACCTCCGTGGATGTACCAGTTGGCTCGTTACAACTGGCTATTGACTCGCTTAGTAAATCGATTGGAAAGTTTCTAGAGGACAGGAAACTTGCCGAAAAATTCAAGCATTTACGACAGCCAATACTAAATTTCTATTTTGAAATATCACATTTCCTAATGATTGGAGATTTGCTTGATGACCATTATGTTGTATATACCAAACATGAGGATGACGGAAGGTTTTTGGTAAAGCTGTTTAATGTTGACCCGTCTGAAAATCTGTACGAGTGTATGGCACGAGGAAGGAGTAGTATTTTGTTTTCGGCTACATTTCTTCCGATTCAGTACTATAAGAAGTTGCTTGGAGGCAGTAACAAGGATTACGAGATATATGCTGATTCTACGTTTGATCCAACAAAGCGAGGATTGTTTATTGGAACAGATGTTACAAGCAAATATACAAGCAGAAATGAGGCGGAATACAGAAAAATAGCTGCTTATATAATGAATATCGCTTTGGAGAAAAAGGGAAATTACATGGTTTTCTTTCCTTCGCATGCTTTTCTGAAGAGTGTATATGACATATTTGCAGCCGAAAACAATAAAAACAACGAAGTAAGCTGTCTTATACAGGAAAGTAATATGAAGGAGGAAGAACGCGAAGCGTTTCTTGCTAAATTCCAGGAAAAAAGAAACGAAGGCGAAGATGAAAAAACGCTGGTTGGTTTTTGTGTTCTGGGAGGTTTATTCTCAGAGGGAATAGATTTAAAACACGATGAACTCATTGGAGCGATTATTGTGGGAACGGGTATTCCACAGGTTGGAGAAGAAAGAACGATACTAAAAGACTACTTCGATGAGAGAGAGGGAAATGGCTTTGATTATGCTTACAGGTTCCCGGGGATGAACAAAGTTCTTCAGGCGGCTGGAAGAGTAATACGTACTTCAGATGATATTGGAGTGGTTGCTTTACTGGATTATCGATTCACTTTACCTGAATATAAGAAGCTGTTCCCTAGGGAGTGGAGCAATTATTCTGAGGTGAACAGAAAGAATATCGGATACAATGTGTGCGATTTTTGGGATAGTTTTTAACTGAATTGCGAAAATATATAGGCTAAGGAGTGTGAGATGTCGCTGTTCGGCATCTCATTTTTCTTGCATTTTTTATATACGACACGTCATATGACAAACGTGTCATTGTGGATAAGTGTGTGGAAACTGGGGATTTCTTGAAAAAATGGGCTATTTGTCAACTATGTCGTCAGTTTTTATGTAATCTGCTTGCAAGAAAAATTGCAAAAAATGGGTAAGCTGGTTGACTAATTTGGTTTAGCGAAAACGAAAAACTTTCTGAACTTCAGGAGAAAGTTTGCTATAATGTTAGTTGAATATTGACATACAAAATTGCATTGACATAGCATCGCAATTGCGTTGCAATGATATGGCGACAGAAATGAGGATTTTTATCAATGGCAGCTGAGATGGATAGAATGGGTAAAACAGAATTCCTTGGAAAACTTAGCTATGAGCTTCGTGATCTTCCGGCTAATGAGATAGCTGATGCGATTGGTTATTACCAGTCATATTTAAATGATGCCGGTCCATTAGGAGAGGCTGATGCGATAGAACATTTAGGGTCACCGGAAATAGTTGCGCAGAGAATTAGAAAGAATCTGGGAGCACCAGAGAAGATTCAGGGATATGATCCAGCTGATGGCAATATAGAAATGTCGACATCAGAGAGTGCTGGGAAGGCAGAGGATTTTGGTGGAAGTGGAAACGGAAACGCTGGCGTAGGAAATGCAACCAGCTTTTTCGACAGGAATGATGCTCCGGACCCGGAACCGAGAAAAAATGTCAATCCATATTCAAGTAAGAACTATTATGAACAGCATGGGCTACAAAAACCAGTTCACAAGCAGCCCGAGGATACACAGGCAGGCTCTAAACAGCACAAAACGGCCACAATCATAGGTATATTAGCTATCGTTCTGGCAATTGCATGGATACCTTTACTGATTCTGCTAATTGTTCTTGGGTTTACATTTGCAGCAATTCCGACAGCTATTGTAATGATTGTCGGCGCACTTATTCTGTTTGCAAAATCGCGGTAGGAGACAGGTGTAATAATAATACGGTGGAGAGTAGAGAAAATGGCACTATATGGAAATGATGATAAAAAGACAGAAGCTACAAGCGAAGATGTGGATGCAGTTCTGAAAATGCTTGACCATTTCCTCGAGGCAGAGGAAGGGAGACTTAAAATTGTGACCTCTGATTCGATGGATCAGGGAGAGACCAAGAAACAGTATCACCTTGGAAGATGCGATGTTGGAAGCCCATGGGCTAAGGGACAGGCCTTCGATGTTTTGCCGGACCCCTGTTCGCCGGAAAGTCAGGGGATTGTTGATGTAACAGATTTTATGGGCGACTGCAACATTTAGCGCGCATAATATATTGTATACGACACGAATATATTGCATATAATGCGTATACCAATGAATATAACGCATATAATAAATGGAGAATTGATTAATGACCTTAAAAGACTTGCTTTGCTACAAAGATATAGTAATTCAGTGCCATGATAATCCGGATGCAGATGCGCTTGCAAGCGGATTTGCGCTTCATTCCTTTTTTACCAAACACAAAATAAATGCAAAATTTATTTATGGCGGAAAGATGGAAATTCGAAAGAGTAACCTTAAGCTTATGGTTGAACAGCTTGAGATCCCTGTTGAATATGTGACCAGTATGGATGAACCAGAGTTGCTTGTCACTGTGGATTGCCAGTATGACGGTGGAAATGTGACCCATTTTGATGCGAAAACTGTTGCTGTCATTGATCATCATCAAATAACAGGTGATCTTCCTGAACTTAGTGTTGTCAGGTCTAATATAGGTTCATGTTCGACTGTGGTATGGGATCTGCTTCGAAACGAAGGCATAGATGTGAATGAGGATTCTAACCTTGCCACAGCTCTTTACTACGGCTTGCTTACAGATACAAATAACTTTACTGAATTGTGGCATCCGTTGGATAAAGATATGAGATACATGATTGATTATTCAAGAAGACTCATCACAACATTCCGAAATAGCAACCTTACAATGGAGGAGCTTCATATAGCTGGAGAAGCTCTGAAGAAGGCTATTTATCTTGATGAGCATTCCTGCGGATATGTCGAGAGTGAGCCATGTGATCCTAATATACTTGGAATTATTAGCGACATGATGCTGGAGGTCGAAGGAGTTAATTGCTGCCTTGTGTACAGCATTCTCCCTTTTGGCGTGAAAATATCAGTTAGAAGCTGTGTGAAAGAGGTTAAAGCCAGCGAATTTGCTGAATATATTGCAAGCGGCGTCGGAAATGGCGGCGGTCATCTTGAAAAAGCCGGAGGCTTCCTTGAGAGAAAGCTTTTGGAAAAAGAAGGAATCGCATTTGAAACTACCAGTATCGAGGCATTTATGAAGGGAAGACTGAGTAAATATTTCGAGGACACGGAGATAATCTACGCCGGCAAATATGATGGAAACCTTTCGCAATACGGCTTGTATCAGAAACTTCCAGTTAAGCTTGGCTATGTGGATAGCTCACTTATAGAGCTCAAAGGTCAGGGACTGGGTAGAGGTGATGCTGAAAATGCCGGTGGTCTGCAGGCAGGTGGAGCGACAGCGCTACTTAGAACACTGGAAGGTGATATAGACGTGAAGCTTGGAGATGGCGTTTATATCATGCTTGGAATCGGTGGAGAGATTTATCCTACAAAAAAAGAAAAATTCGAAAGAAATTATGAATGCCTTGATGAACCATACTCATTCCCAGGTGAGTATCCGCCTGTTGTTAAGAATATGGAGGAAGGCGTCAACGTTGAGATTTTGAAATATGCAAAGAGTTGTGTGTCAAAGGAATGCAGTAGGGTGTATGGCGTTATGCTTGACCACAGGGTGAAGGTGTTCACTTCATGGGATGAGGAGAAATATTATCTTGGCAAACCGGGTGATTATCTGGTGGCGCGAGAGGAAGATCCAGATGATGTCTATATTATAGCCGGGGACATTTTTGCAATTACTTATGAAAGTGTCGAGAAATAGCAGTAGTGATGTTAGGCTATAATAGTGGAAATGATAGACGATAATATATGTGATGTTAGGCGAAAATAGCTTAGATGCTAGTTGATAGTATCAGTACTATTAGGCAATAATAGCCGGTTGACATATAATAATACCGAGAGTAAAATATATGCAAACCATCGAAAGGAGAGAGTATATGCAGATTGGTTCAATCGGAGCTATGAGCTTTAGCCCCTATGTATACAATACGAACTCAATATCGCGGTCAAGTCTTAATAAGATAAATGCTCTTCCTGAGGATGGAACCAAGAGCCGAATTGATTATACAGGACTTGTTTCAGATGAAGGCAAGGAGAACCTGAACCCCCTTAAGAGAGGAACAAGTTCTAATTTTGCTGACATAATTTCATCTCAGATGGCTATGAGCAGTTATCACAAGGCAAATATTATGAGTGATGCAATCGAGCCAAAGGATAAGAGCACTGAGCCTGAATCAGGAGTCGTCGTGGATGCCGTGGAGAATGAACAGAAGCAGAGTTATCTGAATCAAACGGGCACCGATGACAGCAAGAATCTATATCGTATGAATATGGCTCTCAATGCTTACAATATGAGCATGGGAATTGCTTAACTGATTAAATTTGAGTGTACAGCCCTTTGCGGATAACTCCGCAGAGGGTTTTTTTAATTCACACGAGACTATAATGCAAATTGTAGAAGGAGATAAATGATGAGCAAAGAACTGGCAAAAACCTATGATCCACATGGATTAGAGGACAGAATCTATTCAAAATGGATTGAGAAGAAATATTTCCACGCAGAGGTTGATGAAACTAAGAAACCTTTCACGATTGTAATTCCACCTCCGAATATTACAGGACAGCTCCACATGGGACATGCGCTGGATAATACAATGCAGGATATTCTCATTAGATTTAAGAGAATGCAGGGCTATAATGCATTGTGGCAGCCGGGAACTGACCATGCTTCAATTGCCACAGAGGTTAAGATTATCGAGACTCTTAAGAAGGAGGGAATCGATAAGCATGATCTTGGAAGAGAGAAATTCCTTGAGAGAGCATGGGATTGGAAAAAAGAATATGGCGGAAGAATAATTAATCAGCTTAAGAAACTCGGTAGCTCATGTGACTGGGATAGAGAGCGCTTCACAATGGACGAGGGATGTAATAAGGCCGTTAACGAAGTGTTCATCCGTATGCATGAAAAAGGCTGGATTTACAAGGGCGCAAGAATTATCAACTGGTGTCCGGTATGTAATACTTCTATCTCAGATGCTGAGGTTGAATATGAGGAGCAGGCTGGACATTTCTGGCACATGAAATATCCTCTTGTAGATGAGAATGGTCAGCCAAGTAAGACAGAGTTCCTTGTTTTTGCGACAACCCGTCCTGAGACAATGCTGGGAGATACTGCAGTAGCTGTTAACCCTAATGATGAGAGATATACATACCTTAAGGGACGTTCAGTATGGCTTCCAATAGTAAATAAGCCTATTCCTGTTGTTCAGGATGAGTATGTTGATATGGAATTCGGAACAGGTGTTGTTAAAATTACACCAGCTCATGACCCTAACGATTTTGAGGTTGGTAAGAGACACAACCTTCCTATCATCAATATTATGAACGATGATGCTACCATTAACGAGAATGGTGGTGAATATGCTGGTCTTGACAGATATGAGGCAAGAAAGAAGATTGTTGCCCGTATGGAGTCAGAAGGCCTTCTTGTAAAAATCGAGGATTACTCACATAATGTTGGAACTCATGACCGTTGCAAGACAACAGTTGAGCCACTTGTTAAGGAACAGTGGTTTGTTAAGATGTCCGAGCTGATTAAACCAGCAGTTAAGGCCGTTCAGGAGGGCGAAATCCAGCTTATTCCAAAGAGAATGGAGAAGACATATTACAATTGGACTGATAATATCCGCGATTGGTGTATTTCTAGACAGTTGTGGTGGGGACATAGAATACCTGCATATTATTGTGATGACTGTGGTGAGACAGTTGTTGCTAAGCAGATGCCAACAGTATGTCCAAAATGTGGAAAAAATCATTTTACTCAGGATCCAGATACCCTTGATACCTGGTTCTCGTCAGCACTTTGGCCTTTCTCAACACTGGGTTGGCCAGAAAAGACCAAAGAGCTTGAGTATTTCTATCCTACCGATGTACTTGTTACAGGCTACGACATCATCTTCTTCTGGGTTATCCGTATGATTTTCTCAGGATACGAGCAGATGAAGGAGAAGCCTTTTAAGACTGTTCTTTTCCATGGTCTTGTAAGAGATGATCAGGGAAGAAAGATGAGTAAATCACTGGGAAATGGTATCGATCCATTGGAGATTATTGATCAGTATGGAGCAGATGCCTTAAGACTCACACTTATTACAGGAAATGCCCCTGGAAACGATATGCGTTTCTACATGTCAAGAGTAGAGGCTAATAGAAACTTCTGTAACAAAATCTGGAATGCATCAAGATTTATAATGATGAATATGGATGGAAAAGAGGTAGTTAAGCCAGATGAGGCAGATCTGCAGCCTGTTGACAAGTGGATTATATCTAAGATGAATACACTTGCCAAAGACGTGACTGACAATATGGAGAGCTTTGAGCTTGGCATTGCAGTTCAGAAGGTATATGACTTTATCTGGGATGAATTCTGTGACTGGTACATTGAGATGGTTAAGCCACGTTTGTATGCTACAGACGATGCCAAGGGACAGAATGCAGCACTCCATACATTAAAGAGTGTTTTAATTGATGCACTTAAATTGCTGCATCCATATATGCCATTTATCACTGAGGAAATCTTCTGCACACTTCAGTCAGAGGAAGAATCAATAATGATTAGCAGCTGGCCGGTATATGAGGAAGCTAAGAATTATGCTAGTGATGAGCAGGCAATTGAGACAATTAAGGAAGCTGTTCGTGGAATACGTAACGTACGTTCTGAAATGAATGTTGCTCCTAGCCGCAAGGCACTTGTTTATGTTGTATCTGATAAGGAAGAAGTTAGAACTATCTTTGAGGAAGGCAAGTTGTTCTTTGCTACATTGGCATATGCTTCAGATGTTGTAATCCAGGCTGATAAGAGTGGAATTGCAGAGGATGCGGTATCTGTTCTTATTCACAATGCAGCATGCTATATTCCTTTCGCTGAACTTGTTGATATCTCAGCTGAAATAGAGAGACTGGGCAAAGAGCAGAAGCGACTTGAGGGAGAACTTGCCAGAGTTAATGGTATGTTGAATAATGAAAAGTTCGTAAGCAAGGCACCTCAGGCTAAGATTGATGAGGAAAAGGCTAAGCTTGAGAAGTATACACAGATGATGCAGCAGGTTAAGGAGAGACTCGACCAGTTAAGCAAATGAGTATAGATTCGCGGTTCGAAGAAGTATCGGAGATTCTAAATAATACTCCGAAATATAAGCCGGGCATGAGCATGCAGGAGAGACTTGATTTTTATGAGGAGCTTGGCAGCCCTTGCCTTGATAAGAGGATTATTCATGTGGCAGGAACAAACGGAAAGGGATCCGTTTGTTCCTTTCTTCGCTGTGCACTGGAAGAGGCCGGTTATAGGACTGCAACCTTCGTGTCACCACATTTGATTGACATCCGTGAGAGATTTCTCATACAGGGAGAGATGATTTCCAAAGAGGAACTGGTGCGCGCGTATGAAGTTATTGTAAGCACCGCGGCAGGAAGGCATATTTCTTTTTTTGACATGCTGTTTTACATGTTTCTTATTCTTCCAGATGTCCAAAACGCGGATTTTATAATACTGGAGACTGGCCTTGGAGGAAGACTGGATGCAACTAATCTTCTTCCGAGAAAGAGTATGTGTATTATTACTGAAATTGGTATGGACCATATGGCACAGCTTGGCGATACAATTGAGCTGATTGCTGCGGAAAAAGCGGGAATAATGAGATATAATACGCCCGTTATTTATCTGGGGAACAGGCGAGAAGAGAGCGTAATTAAGGCACATGCTGCGGATATTGGCCTTGAGGACGATAAATTGGTGCCAGTTTATGAAGATACTATAAATAATTTGAGCATAGGGGATAAAACAATTGATTTTTCCATATGTTCTGTTTATTATAAGGTTGTTTCACTATGTTTACATACGCATGGCGCATATCAGGTTCAGAATGCGTTGCTGGCCTTTAAGGGGTTAGAGGTGCTGGCTGAGGCTGGAATAGATATTCCGAAGAAGGCTATTGAAGCTGGCTTTGCCAGGATGCGCTGGGCGGCAAGAATGGAAGAGGTTCTTCCAAATGTATTTGTGGACGGTGCTCATAATGAAGACGGTATCCGGGGTTTTTTGGACAGTGTTAAGTCCCTGTCAATGCATAGAAGAGGAAGGATGACTCTTCTTTTTGGCGTTATGGCAGATAAAACCTTTGAGAGAATGATTGAGCTTGTATTTGACAGTGAGCTTTTTGATGAAGTTGTATTTACAACCACAGGTAGTGAGAGAGCAGCTGGCAGCAGTGCATTCGAACGGTTCAGTAAGCGGGCTTCATTTGAAGAAAATCCGGTTAGTGCATTTAGAAACCTGCTTGTAAGACAGCAGGATAATCCAGATGACATGATATTCGTTGCGGGGTCGTTGTATCTTGCAGGAATGTTGCTTGAAGTGATTAAAGAGGATAAAAATGCTTAATTTCGAAGAAGAATTGCAGAAATTTCATCCCTCTGTTGAACTTGATCAGCAGGAGGAATCATTATATGCCCAGGATACAACTGATTTGGCAGATGTTCTTGTCGGGCTTATTAGAGATGCGAGAATTGAAGGTGAGGAAGCTGCAGCAGCTGCGGCTTCTGTAGAAGAATAAAGAGCAGGATAATACATGTTTTGTTACAATTGCGGACATATTCTTACCTCAAATGATTTCTGCACTCACTGTGGGGCAGAGGTGCGTACCTATAAGAGTGTAATGCTTACAGCAGAGCGCTATTACAATATAGGTTATGAAAGAGCAAAGGTAAGAGATCTATCCGGAGCAGCGGGGGCGCTGAGAATGTGCCTAAAACTGAATAAAGATCATGTGGATGCAAGAAATCTGCTCGGACTCATATACATGGAGACGGGCGAGATTATTAGTGCCCTGAATGAATGGATTATGAGTAAGAATGTTCAGCCGAAGAAAAACGTGGCTGACGATTTCCTTGATAAGGTTCGTTCTAATCCTACGGCATTCGAGGAAATGACCACAGCTGTTAAGAAATACAACCTTGCTTTGTCTTACTGCTATCAGGATTCAATGGATTTGGCAGTTATTCAGCTGCGTAAGGTTTTGTCACTTAGCCCGAAGTTCTTACAGGCACATCAGTTGCTTGCTCTTGTTTATATGCATATTGAGGAATATGACAAGGCGGCAAGAGAGCTGGAAAGATGCGCTAAAATTGACAAGAATAATACACTGACACTTCATTATCAGCAAGAACTGGATCAGATTCTGTCTCTCAATGAAGATAAGAAGGATATTCGTAAGCCGAGAAAAAAGGAAGAGAACGACAGCGAAGCATACGAGTTCAATACCTATAATCCTTCAAGCAGCGTAGAGCCTGTAATAAAGCCGCTTACTGTTAAGGAAAATACAGGTATTTCCACGATTGTGAATATTATTATTGGCTGTGTAATTGGAATAGCTGTTTCACTGTTTTTGATTATGCCTGGAAGAATCCAGCAGGAATCTGACAAAATGAATGCCAAAATCACAGAGTATTCTGAACAGTTATCCTCTAAGGAAGCTGATATTCAGGAGAAGGATGCCCAGATTCAGAAATTGGAAGATGAGCTTGATTCGATTGAGGAAACAATGAAGGGATACACAGGGGCAGACGGTACGCTCAACAGCTATGGATACCTGCTCACGGCGGTTAATCTGTATATGACAGGGAATGGTAACTCACTGGATGTTGCTAATGCTCTTGCAAATATTGATGAGAATTTTGTGGCTTCCACTTCAGATGAGAGTTTCCTTACTGTATATAATGAGCTTCGCTCTAAGATTGGAGCGGAGGTTTCAAAAGCATACTATGACAGTGGTGTGACAGAGTATAATAGCGGCAATTATTCAGAGGCTGTTCGTTATTTCCAGATGTCATATGCCTATAATGAGGAGGATTCTACAGCTCTTTATCAGCTTGGTGAGGCGTATTACCGTAGTGGTGATCTCGATAATGCGATTAATACCTACAACGAGGTTATCGAGAAGTTCCCTGGAATGACTAATGCTTATAATGCGCAGAAGAGACTGAATGCAATTGAGGGTGAAAGCTAAATGTTAATGGATATGCATTGCCATACCAGCGAGGGCTCTATCGATGCGAAGGCATCTGTACTGGAAATTGCGGACAAACTGAGCCGAAATGGCTTTGATGGCTGTCTCATTACAGATCATAATTCGTACAGAGGGCATGATGCATGGCTTGCTTCAAAAGACTCTTTTCGTAATCAATTACCAGATGGAAAAGAGTTTTTTGTTTTGAGAGGAATTGAATATGATACCAGAGATGCAGGACATATACTGGTAATTCTTCCTGATATGTATGAGGGAAGAGAACTCGAAATAAGAGGAATGAGGCTTGATGACCTGCACAGGTATGTGAAAGAGCGCGGGGGGATAATGGGGCCGGCGCATCCGTATGGGACGGGCTTTTTTGCACTTCGCCACACGAAAAAAGGCAGATTCGATAGAGATATATGCAGATATTTCGATTTTGTTGAGGGACTCAATTCGTGCTCGAAAAAGGCGCAAAACAGGTTGAATATCCGATTTGCCCGGGCAAGTAGGCTTCCGATTACCTGTGGATCAGATGTTCATAAGCTCGAGTATGCTGGAACGGCAAGGACATATCTTGATGAGAAGATAACCTGCAATGATGAGCTTATCGCTTACATCAGGGAAAATAAAAAAACTCGCGTCAATCTGGACGGGGCATATGAATTATATAAGGAACCTGGTAAATTGTCTGAGGATGCCGGTATTATTGGATATTGGATATGGAATAAAGCACTCGCGATTTGTGGGGATTTAAGAAGAATGGTTTTTGGCAAATAGATGCTGAAAGCCATTTTTTTAGATTATCTCCAAACGCATATGACATTGCACCTAATACAGGGCAAAACTCTGTTTCCATAAAAAAGAGTAAGAAATATGTTGACAAACAATTAAATGTTTGCTTAAATGTTTAATGTAAACAACATGTTTGATTTGGTTTGCGTCGAATCGATTAAAAAAAGAAAAAAATAGGAAAAAGATAAGATAAAAAGCAAGAGAAAACATGATAGAAAAATAAAAAGGCGAGGGATTGAAGATGAAGAAAACATATGACATTGAAGTAGATTGTGCAGCATGTGCATTGAAGATGGAGGAGGCTGCTAAGAAGACTGAGGGAGTTGCGGATGCAACTGTTAATTTCATGACGCTGAAGATGTCAGTTGAATTTGCTGAGGGAGCTGAAGAGAAGAAGGTCATGAAGCAGGTTCTCAAGAATTGCAAAAAGGTTGAGAGCGACTGTGAAATAGACTTCTAATCAAAGCAGGGTACTAATAGTAATAGAGTGCTAATCGAAATGGAAATAATAAATCGGAAAAGGCTAACAACAGGGTAGATTGAAATGAAGAAGAAGCAGAAGAAAGTGCTTATCAGAATAATTATCACAGCAGTTTTACTGGCAGGGATAATTATCACAGAGAAGGTTCTCGAGGGAGCAGGAGTTGAGATACCAAAGTGGATTGAATATGCAGTATATGCAGTTCCATATCTCGTTATTGGATATGATATTTTGAAAAAAGCAGGACTTGGAATAATTCACGGTCAGATATTTGATGAGAATTTCCTCATGGCAATTGCTACTGCAGGTGCTTTTGGGATTGGCGAGATGGAAGAGGGCGTTGCTGTTATGCTCTTTTACCAGATTGGAGAACTCTTTCAGAGTATCGCTGTTGGAAAGAGCAGAAAGAACATCACTGCCCTTATGGACATCAGACCGGATTACGCCAATATAGAGTCTGACGGTGAACTTGTGCAGGTTTCACCAGATGAAGTGAAGCCAGGAGAGGTTATTGTTGTTAAGCCCGGGGAAAAGATACCAATCGATGGCGTAGTTATTGAAGGAACTTCAGCACTTGATACCAGCGCGCTGACAGGCGAGAGCGTACCAAGAAATGTTGGAATAGATACAGAAGTTATAAGCGGATGTATCAACATGACAGGTCTTCTGAAGATAAGGACTACGAAGGAGTTTGGAGAATCGACTGTCAGCAAGATTCTGGATTTGGTCCAGAATTCCGGAATGAAGAAGTCGAAGTCAGAGGATTTCATCACAAGATTTGCCAAAATATATACACCGCTGGTGTGTATTGGGGCAGTGTTACTTGCGCTGTTGCCACCTCTGTTTAACTTACTTGTAATGAATGCGGATCCTGAATGGCTGGTTTGGGTCAATCGTGCACTTACATTCCTGGTTATCAGCTGTCCTTGTGCGCTTGTAATTTCCATTCCACTGTCTTTCTTTGGTGGTATTGGAGGAGCATCTTCTCAGGGTATACTTGTCAAGGGTTCTAGCTATTTGGAACTTCTGTCAAAGACCAAATATGTAGTGTTTGATAAGACTGGAACAATGACTGAGGGAGTATTCAAGGTTACAGATGTCGTTGTCTCTGATGCTTTTACAGGTGAAAATGCAAGCGACGAGCTGTTATATATGGCAGCTATGGCTGAGAGTTTTTCTGATCATCCTATAAGCAAGAGTCTTAAGCAGGCTGCGATAGAGAGCGGAAAAGAGTTAACAGCTTCAAGTGTTTCTGATGTTGAGGAGATAAGTGGACATGGCGTTATTGCCAGCGTGAGCGGGAAAAAAGTATATGCCGGAAACGCCAAGCTGATGCAGAAATATGGAATTGTGATTCCTGAGAATGTTTTTGAAGGTAAGGTTGGAACAATTATCCACGTTGCAAAGGATGGAATTTACAGCGGAAGTATATTGATATCAGATGTTATTAAAACAAATGCAAAGGCTGCGATAAGCGGACTTAAAGAAAATGGCATAGACAAAACAGTTATGTTAACCGGAGATGCGAGAAGGGTAGCTGATTTCGTTGCAGCAGAACTAGGGGTTGATGAAGTCAAGAGTGAGCTACTTCCAGCAGATAAGGTTGATGAGGTTGAGAAGCTTCTCGATGCCAAGAAGGCTAAGGAGGTGCTGGCGTTCGTTGGAGATGGCATAAATGATGCACCTGTACTTACTAGAGCTGACATAGGTATAGCGATGGGAGCTATGGGCTCTGATGCAGCAATTGAGGCGGCGGACATAGTGCTTATGGATGATGATCCGATCAAGATACCTCTGGCGATGAAAATATCCAGAAAGACGCTTGGAATTGTAAGACAGAATATTGTATTTGCTCTGTTTGTCAAAGCCGCATGCCTTGTGCTTGGCGCAATTGGATTTGCTAACATGTGGTGGGCAATATTTGCAGATGTCGGTGTAATGGTTCTTGCGGTTTTAAATGCGACAAGAGCACTTATGGTAAAAAGGGTCTGATTAAGAACTGATTAATATATTCTAAAAGTATTATAAACAATGGGAAAACGGGGCGAATGGTTTGGACATTTGCCCCGTTTCGGCTTATAATATTATGGATTGTTTTTAAGGGAGTAAGGTGAGGATGTCACACTATAATTTGCCACATTCACATGGTCAAAATATCGAGCATATATTGGACAAAATGCCTGCGGTTGCTGATTTTGCAGAGGTTTCAGAAACCTTTTCTCAACTTGGAGATGCTACCAGACTTAGGATATTATGGATTTTGTGCCATTGCGAAGAGTGCGTAAGTGATATCTCGGCAGCAATGGGGATGAGTGCACCAGCTGTATCGCATCATCTGAAACTGCTGAAAACAAGTGGACTTATTACATCCAGACGAGAAGGTAAGGAAGTGTATTACAAGCTCGCCCAGAATGACAGAGCACAGATACTTCATCATGCGTTGGATAATATGTTTGCTGTTCAGTGCCCAGGTGAAGAATAGATAGAAGTACGCGGTTTATGGTGAGAAGATGAAATTATACATAATTAGACATGGTGAGACAGATTGGAACAAGGAAAAGCGTTTGCAGGGGCAGAGCGATATTCCATTGAATGATTATGGAAGAGAGCTGGCGCGAATTACAGGGAAGGCTCTTAAGGATGTTCATTTTGATTACGTGTTTTCAAGTCCTTTGTCAAGAGCCTATGAAACGGCCGAGCTCCTCACAGAGGGACGCGGAATTGAGATTAAGACTGATGAGCGAATAAAAGAGATATGTTTTGGCGAAGATGAGGGAATTCCTGCTTTTGAAAGAAGGGAGACGTTCCCGTTGTTTTTTGAGGATCCCGAGAATTATGAACCTGCAAAGGGCGGAGAAAGTTACGTCGAGTTATGTAAACGAACTCGGGATTTCATTGAAGAAGTCATAATTCCGCTGTCCAAGCAGCAGCCTAATGCAACAGTTCTGATTTCAGGGCACGGTGCAATGAACAGGTCGCTAATGATTTACCTCAAGCATCAGGGGATTGGGCAGATGTGGGAAGGGATATTCCAGAAAAACTGCTGCGTAAACATTTTTGAGATAAACGGATATGATTTTAAGCTTCTCCAGGATGGAAAAATATACTATGAGGAGAAGGAAGATGCCATAAGCGGTAATGTCTATGTGATAGGCGAT
This sequence comes from Candidatus Merdinaster equi, assembly GCA_018064935.1. GTDB lineage: Bacteria > Bacillota > Clostridia > Lachnospirales > Lachnospiraceae > Merdinaster > Merdinaster equi. The sequence continues at coordinate 32,261 of JAGHUF010000055.1, forward strand.
GCGATTCGAAATGGCGATAAATAGGAAATTGGAGGCAAAAAACAAAAGGCGATGAAGACTATCAGAACTATAGGTAGACAGATCAAGGAGTACAAGAGTGCTTCAATAATCACACCTCTATTCATGATACTGGAAGTCATTATGGAGATGATTATCCCCCTTGAGATGGCTTTTATTATTGATGAAGGAATCGAGGGAAATAATGGACAGGGAGACATGGGCAAGATATTGATCATGGGAGCAGTAATGATCGTATCTGCAGTTGTTTCTCTTGTTGCGGGTTTGATGGGAGCAAAGTTTGGGGCTAAGGCTTCATGTGGACTTGCCAAAAATCTCCGCAAAACCATGTTTGAAAAAATACAGAGTTATTCTTTTGCCAATATCGACAAATTCTCTTCTGCGGGACTTGTGACAAGACTTACAACAGATGTGACTAATATACAGAATGCCTTTCAGATGCTTCTTCGAATGGCTATGAGAGCGCCAATAAGTGTTATCACAGCGATGATAATGTCTTTTGCAATATCGCCAAAGCTTGCTTCGATATATTTGATTGCGGTAGCATTCCTGATTGTTGCACTTGGATTGATTATTGCATTTGCAATGAAGCATTTCCAGGCGGCATTTCCTAAATATGACGATCTCAATGAGAGCGTTGAAGAGAATGTTTCCGCTATCAGAGTTGTGAAAGCTTATGTTCGTGAGGAGCATGAAAACCAGAAATTTAAGACTGCCAGCAACAATATATATAAGATATTCAAAAAGGCTGAGAATATCGTGGCTTTCAACAATCCGGTCATGAATTTTACTGCCTTTGGGTCAATTCTTCTTATAAGCTGGTTTGGTGCCAAGCTTGTCGTTGGCGGAGAATTGCAGACTGGCGAGCTTATGAGTCTTATGACCTATTGTATGAACATTCTGATGAATCTGATGTTCCTGTCCTTTATTTTTGTAATGCTCACCATGTCGGCTGCCTCAGCAAGACGTATTGCTGAAGTAATAAATGAAGAAAGCTCGATTAAGAATCCTGAGGAACCTGTCATGAAGATGAAGGATGGAAGTATTAGCTTTAAGGATGTTTGTTTCGCTTACAGCAAGGATGCGAAGGAATACGTGCTTAAGGATGTAAATATCGAGATAAAATCTGGTGAAACAATTGGAATAATAGGTGGAACTGGTTCGGCTAAATCGTCGCTTGTTAATCTTATAAGCAGACTATATGACGTGTCAGAGGGAAGTCTTCTCGTAGGCGGTGTTGACGTGCGCAAGTATGATCTGGAAACACTCAGAAATCTTGTGGCTGTGGTTCTTCAGAAAAATGTGCTCTTCTCAGGAACTATACTCGACAACTTGAGATGGGGAAAAGAGGATGCAACACTCGAGGAATGCATGGAAGCATGCAGGCTTGCATGTGCGGACGAGTTTATAGAGAGGATGCCAGAAAGATACGACACATATATTGAACAGGGTGGAACTAATGTTTCAGGAGGACAGAAACAGAGATTATGTATCGCCAGAGCTCTGCTTAAGAGTCCTAAGATATTGATTCTCGATGATTCCACAAGTGCCGTTGATACTGCGACAGATGCCAAGATAAGAAAAGGATTTGCTCAGGCAATTCCCGGCACGACCAAGCTTATCATTGCACAGAGAATCTCGTCGGTTCAGGAGGCTGACAGAATTATCGTTATGGATGAGGGATGCGTCGTAGCCTTTGGTACACACGATGAATTAATGGAAACATGTGATATTTATAAAGATGTATATGAATCCCAGAACTCCGGAAGTGGAGATTTCGATGAGAAGGGAGAAATGTAATCATGGCAGAAGAAAAAGTAAGAGAGTTTAAAGGCGGTCCTGGAAGGGCAAGAGGTGGTCCTAGAGCCAAGGTTCAGAATCCCGGGAAAATAATGAAGCGTCTCTTTGGAATGATGATGAGAGACTATTGGTTTGCATGGGTTATGGTTGCGATATGTATTCTTCTGTCTGTTTTCTCAACTACGCAGGGAACAATGTTCATGCAGACTTTGATAGATGGATATATTGAGCCTCTTCTTAATGCAAATGAGCCTAATCCTGATTTTGGCCCACTTCTTCAGGCAATTATCAGGGTTGCAATATTCTACGCAATAGGAATAGTGGCTGCATTCGTACAGCAGAGAGTACTGGTCGTTGTAACGCAGGGAACAATGAGAAATATCAGAAATACCATGTTTGAGAAGATGGAGACACTTCCAATTAAGTATTTCGATACACATGCACATGGAGATATCATGTCAATGTATACTAATGATATTGACACACTCCGCATGATGATTAGCCAGAGTATCCCGCAAATATTTAATTCTGTTATAACAATAGGCTTTGTAATCGTATACATGATTATACTTAGCTGGCCACTTACATTAGTCAGCCTGTTTATGGTATTTGTCATGATGATTGTAACTGGTAAGGTTGCAGGTAAGAGTGCCAAGTTCTTCATTGAGCAGCAGAAGAATTTGGGACGTGTCAATGGAAATATTCAGGAGATGATGAGTGGTCAGAAGGTCGTAAAGGTGTTCTGCCATGAAGAGAAGGCTATTGAGAAATTCAATGAGCTGAATGATGAACTGTATAACAGTGCATACAATGCGAACCAGTTTGCAAATAGCATGGGACCTATCAATGCACAGCTTGGAAACCTGAGCTACGTTATCTGTACAATAGCTGGTGGATTGTTTGCGATTTATGGTGTCGCAGGACTTACTCTAGGTAAGCTTGCTTCTTTCCTGACCTTCAACAGATCGTTCAACATGCCTATCAACCAGATTTCAATGCAGATAAACAGCTTTGTAGCAGCCCTTGCCGGAGCTGAGAGAATATTTGCACTGCTTGATGAACCATCTGAGGTGGATGATGGATACGTTGAACTCGTCAATGCAAAGACACTCCCTGATGGAAGTCTGGTGGAAGCAGATGAGCGTACAGGTATGTGGGCATGGAAGCATTTCCACAAGGCGGAGGGTACAACAACATATAAAAAGCTTGAAGGTGACGTCGTTTTCGATGGCGTTGACTTTGGATATACCGATGAAAAGATAGTTCTCCATGATGTTAAGCTGTTCGCTAAACCGGGACAGAAGATAGCTTTTGTTGGAGCTACAGGTGCAGGTAAAACGACAATAACCAACCTGATAAACAGATTCTATGATATTCAGGATGGAAAAATCAGATATGATGGAATAAATGTAAATAAGATTAAGAAGGCCGATCTTAGACGGAGCCTTGGAATTGTACTTCAGGATACGCATTTGTTCACGGGAACTGTTATGGAAAACATACGTTATGGTAAGCTGGATGCGACTGATGAGGATGTTATCAAAGCAGCAAAACTTGTGAGTGCAGATGGTTTCATCCGCAGACTCCCTGAAGGTTATAATACAATGCTCACAGGAGATGGAGCTAATCTCTCGCAGGGACAGAGACAGCTTCTGGCTATTGCAAGAGCGGCTGTTGCAGATCCACCGGCGCTGATTCTTGACGAAGGTACAAGTTCTATTGATACAAGAACTGAGAAGCTGGTTCAGCGAGGAATGGATGCGCTGATGGAAGGAAGAACTACTTTTGTCATTGCTCATAGACTTTCAACAGTTAAGAACTCAGATTGCATAATGGTTCTTGAACAGGGAAGAATAATTGAGCGTGGAACACACGACGAGCTCATTGCAATGAAGGGTAAGTATTATCAGCTGTACACAGGTAATCAGGTGACAGCTTAGTACATGAGATGTCGTGTTTTGCACTTGAATTGGAATATGTTGTGATGGAGTATGCGATGTGGTGCCGGTTAAACTGGGAAATGCCACGCAGCATTGTGAAAAGGAAACAGATATGAACGATGAATTGACAGCTTCAGATATCGCCAAGATGGAGGCGGAAATTGAAGACAGAAAGCTTAATCAGCGCCCGAAGCTTATTGAAGCGGTGAAGGAGGCCAGAGCGCAGGGAGACCTGTCTGAGAATTTTGAGTATTATGCGGCCAAAAGAGAAAAAAACCGTAACGAGAGCCGCATCAAGTACCTGGAGAAAATGGTACGAACAGCCAAGGTTGTATCAGATGACTCAGCAGATGATGAGGTTGGATTAAACAATGCGGTAACGGTATATTTCGAAGAGGATGATGAGGAAGAAACCTACAAGATAGTTACCACTATCAGAGAGGATTCGCTAAAGGGAATTATAAGCAAAGAATCACCTCTTGGAAGCGCACTCATGGGACATAAGGTTGGCGACAGGGTCAAAATTACAGTGAATGCAGATTATTCATATTATGTCGAGATTCGCGCCATAGATAAGTCTATGGGCGATGAGGATGATCGAATAAGAGGTTTTTAGCTTATTAAGAATATTTGGTATCGTAAATGAAACAGGAGATTGTTATGTTTGGTGGTAAAAAGGGAAGAATAGCCAAAAGTATTCGCCTAATAGGAGTTGCAGCACTTGCCATGATGCTTGCAGGCTGTGGAACGGCAGCTAACAATGGTTCTTTTCACTTTCAGAATGGCGGCAATAGTAACTCTGGCAGTGGTGATCGTCAGGGCGTATATCTGGTTTTTGATATAGGAAAAAGGCTAAATGGCGAGGATTCCACTGCTGATGATATGCAAAGAGAACTTGATATTCTGACGAAGAGGGCAGCGGAATATTCTACTGAGGCGGTAGTTTCACTGAATGTAAATAAGACAATCAGCATTGAAATTCCGGGATTTGAAGGCGACAGAGAAGAACTTGCGGATAATCTGTCTGCTCCTGGCGAACTCTTATTTGTGAAGGAATATGATGCTCAGGGACATAAAAACTTCGAATATGACTACAAGGAAACTGTTGACGAAGATGCAAGGGAAGAAATATACACGCTGGAGAAGTCAACAGATGAACTTATGAAGGGCGATAGTATAATTCTCACAGGCGCTGATGTTGTGAATGCTGAGATGACGATGACTGATGGCGGCTATGGAAAGTATTACTGTGTGAATTTGGAATTCAATGCTGAAGCATCAGAGAGGTTTGCCGAGCATACAGAGCTGGCCTCTAAAAATGGAGAGATGATTGCTATTGTAGTTGATGGTGCGATAGTGAGTGCTCCAAGGGTTAATTGCAGAATAGACAATGGAGTGGCACAGATTAGTGGGTTGGCGGATCGGAGTGAAGCTGAGTCGCTTGCAAGCAAGATTAGAATGGGAACTCTGCCAATAAGGATTACGCTAAACAGAATTGAGGATTTGTAATTGGGACTTAAGAATATGAGAAAAGAACAATTTGTCGATGCAATTTCATACATGAAAGCTGTGATTACTATTGTTTTTTGCGCTTTTCTTCTCGTGGGACTTACTGCGTGCAAGGATATTGATGGAGATCTTGCAGACAAGAGAACTGTTGAGAAGAAGGTTGCGGAGATAGTTCCGGAAGCTTACGAGTATGTTTCCGTCCAGCATATCACTGATTCGCAGCCTAAAAAGGATGTATATACCTACAGATCGCTGGAGCGTGATTTGATATTTGAAGTGGTGAGTACACTCGCTCCAATTGGAATTGACGCTTCTACGATTGGTTATGAGGAACGCATAAATGTCAATTATGCTGATGCAGTTCACAATCTGTACATGGATGAAGCCAAGAAGATACTAAGTGAGATTAAGACGCACAACAATGATTATTACTACGAGAGCTACGAGGAGCTTGAGCAGATTGCAAGAATCATTGTAAGTATCGATGATATATATAAACAGGAAGAGGAATATAACACTAAGGAGTGGATGAGCAAGAATCCGCTCATGAATATCAGATTCCGTTACAGATTCATTAATGATGCAGGAAATGAGTCTTATTATTCTGTTTTTGGTGAGAATATTGACGGCAGCCTAAATTACGAGGATGAATATGAGTACATCACGTACAGGCATGTTCAGGCAGTAGCAGACGGACAGATTATTGATGCTTCGATACCAGAAGCTGAGATGGAGAGAGCTCATGTACTCGAACTTGGTAGCATTATTTGTGACGGGGTTGATTTGTCACAAAAGGCGTATGAAGACGCAAATAGGAATGGACTGACAAACAATTCCGAGAATCTGTATCATTCGTATTATTACAAGCCCTGGGATACATATGTGGTAGCGCTGGATCTGGGACTTACATCAGATGAGTATGCGCCAAGATGGATGGAAGCTTTTAGTAACGCACTAGGATACAGATGCAAGGTAAAAGATAACCTCGGTCAGGTTGAACTTAAGGTAAATGGGACTGAGTGGGTGATACAGACAACCGAAGAAGGAAATGGACGCGTCTTCAATGTGGAATTCTATAAAGATGGTTCTGTGCAGGACATTCATTTTATAACTTCTCAGGAGGAGTCAAGCCCCGTGTGGGCTACGTATCTGGTATGCATATCTGTGGAAGATTTTGCTGACATATTTGATGTGTTCTATACAGTCGATGAAGATGCAGGCAAGTTGATTATTACTTCTAAATGATAATTATCTAAATGATAATTACTAAAGGGGATTTATGGTGAAAAACTCGAATAAGCTTATATTCAGTGTAATTGTATCGGTTCTGGCTCTGCTCAGCGGAATATCCCTTGGATCTGCCAAAGCTTACGCAAAAGGAAACATCGTAGATACAGCGGATGCTATATATACGTATGATGAGATGGTTACCGATATTGCACTGTTAACCAAGAATTACCCGGAGATGTGTTCCGGAGAGGTGATAGGACAATCTGTCGATGGACGAAACATATATGCTGTCACTGTGGGCCCAAAAGATGCTCCCGCGAGTATATTTGTTGAAAGTGGAACGCACGCCAGAGAATATATTAACTGCATGCTGACAATGTACCAGATAGAAGATTATTTGGGTCATCTTGATCAGGTATATATGGCTGGCAAGACATATCGGGAGATTTTAACTAATTGTAATCTGGTCTTTGTTCCTATGACTAATCCAGATGGGGTTACTATATCCCAGTTCGGCATTGATGCAATGAATACCCCCTCAGTAAGAGAGTTTCTTCATACTATTTCCAAGTCGAAGAATACTAGGAGCTGGAAATCGAATGCAAGAGGGGTTGACTTAAATAGGAATTACGGGTGTTATTTTGGCGCTGTCCAGACGTCGACAAGCCCATCCGATGCTGGCTTTGTAGGATACAAGGCGGATTCCGAACCGGAAGTAATTGCAATTGAGAAACTAATTAATTCCAAGGATAACTGGGTTGCAGCGGTGTGCTTCCATTCGGCAGAATCGGCGGTCTTCTATAATGTTGGAGATGCAGCCTCAAAGGAAGTGCTTGAGAAGAGCCTTAGCATGGCGAGGATGGCTGTTTCAATGAATGGCTATAACCTCTATATGGATTCGAGAGGTTATTCCCAGCCAAGAGGCCTTCTGTATCATTGGCTTTTGATCAATAAGAGCCTGCCAACTATCTTAATCGAGACCTGTAAGGGCCCCAGTCCGCAGGATTATGGCGAGTGGGCGGGACTTGTCAGGAAGAATGGCAATATTCCAATTCAGTTTGCCTATGTTTATGGTGGTAATAGCCAGCTGAGAAAAGCCGTTGTCAATACAAGATGCTCAGTTTGGACGAGCGCGAATTCGAAGGATGCTTCGTGCAGGGTCAAATATCTTGAAGAGGGCTCAAAGGTTGAGATATTTGCCAGCAAGATTACTGGCGTGGATGGGAAAGAGTATTATCAAACGAAAAAAGGCAATTATATACTTGCAAAAGCAATCACTTTTTAGGTGTTTTGGTATATGCAAAAGTAATTTTTTTATTGAAAAAAAGCAAAAATTGTAATATTATTACCCGATAGAAAAATAAGTTTCAGAGCTTGCACTTATGTCTGCTAAGGCTTGATAAATTCGAGTGTGGGCAAGGAGGAATAAAGATGGCAAAGAAAGATATTAACTGGGGCGAACTTGGCTTTGGTTACATGACAACAGACAAGAGATATGTAGCCAATTACAAAGATGGAGCATGGGATAATGGTGCTCTTATAGATGATCCTAATATTGTGCTTAATGAGTGCGCATGTGTATTCCAGTATGCTCAGACAGTTTTTGAAGGTCTGAAGGCATATACAACTGAGGATGGACATATTGTATGTTTCCGCCCAGACCTCAATGCAGAGAGACTTGCTCAGTCTGCTAAGCGTCTTGAGATGCCTGTATTCCCTGAAGATAAATTCATCGAGGCTGTTGAGGAAGTTGTTAAGGCTAATGCTGACTGGGTACCTCCTTTTGGAAGCGGCGCAACACTTTATATTCGTCCATACCTCATGGGAACCAACGCTGTTATTGGTGTTAAGCCTGCAACAGAGTATCAGTTCAGAATTCTTGTTACACCAGTTGGACCTTATTTCAAGGGTGGAGTTAAGCCACTTACAGTACGTATTCCTGATTATGATCGTGCAGCACCTCATGGAACAGGAAATATCAAGGCTGGTCTTAACTATGCAATGAGTCTGTATCCAATTATGGATGCTCACAGACAGGGATATGATGAGAATATGTACCTTGATCCTCAGACAAGAACCTATATCGAGGAGACTGGTGGTGCTAATATCATCTTTGTTACCAAGGATGGCAAGCTCGTAACTCCTAAGTCTAATTCAATTCTTCCTTCTATTACCAGAAGATCTCTTTGCTATGTAGCAGAGAAGTATCTTGGTATGACAGTTGAGGAGAGACAGATTCCTCTTTCTGAGGTTCCAGAGATGATGGAATGTGGACTTTGTGGTACAGCAGCAGTTATTTCTCCTGTTGGTAAGATTGTTGATCACGGCAAGGAAATCTGCTTACCTTCAGGTATGGAGAAGATGGGTCCTACACTTCAGAAACTGTATGATACATTAACAGGTATCCAGATGGGCAAGATTGAAGCTCCTGAAGGTTGGGTACATACAATTATGTAATTAAACAGGCTGCGTGATGCCGATTGATTTTCGGGTGTCTGCGGTGATTGATTTGAATACATGACAATAGCAGAGGGTGCCGGGGAATAATCCTCGGCGCCTTTTTATTCACACGAGCCCGCGATCTGGGTTTGTGGAAAGCATTGGGATGGCAAAGAAATATGTCAGATAGTTGTTTTGAGAGATATGAGAAGAAATATCTGCTAACAAAAGAAGAATATGAACAAGTGATGTCGAGTCTGCAAAACCACATGAAGGTGGACCAGTACGGATTGTCAACTATTTGCAATATCTATTATGACACGCTGAACTATAGACTGATAAGAGAGTCTATTGAAAAGCCGGTTTATAAAGAGAAGCTTAGACTTCGCTGCTATGGAGTACCTAAGCAGGATACTGTTTCTTACGTTGAAATAAAGAAGAAATATGAAGGGATTGTTTATAAGAGAAGAATAAGCCTTCCCTACAGTGAAGCATATAAATGGCTCTCAGGCGATGAAAAAGATATAAACCTGAGCGATGAGTCAGGTAATAGACATCAGATAGAGAAAGAGATTGCCTATTTCAAGGAGTTTTACAAAGATCTTCAGCCAGCGTGTGTCTTGTGCTATGACAGAATTGCACTATATGGTATCGAGGACAAAGAGATACGTGTGACGATGGATTCCAATATCCGGTGGAGAACGGAGGACCTGGACTTGTTGCATGGAGATCAGGGAAGCCTTCTGTTTGATGAGGATTACTACCTCATGGAAATAAAGGTGCCTAAATATATGCCGGAATGGCTTATAAGACTTCTGAATGATAATAAGATTTATCCTACATCCTTTTCGAAGTATGGCAATGTGTACAAGAGCATATTTGAATGAGTTTTGAATGCTTTTTTGTTGACTTTTGCGGTGACCGGGTGGACATTTAATTCCGCAGTTAGTACAATTAGCAGGTAGTAATTTTGTGCATGTGTGAAATACAATATATGGAGTGCCGTGAGCGTTATTCGTATGTCTATTTGTTTTCTGAGCAGAACAAATAGCTATGCTGGCATCTCTTAGTAATAAGTTGTTAAGAATCAGAAATGAGGAAAATATATATGGAACAAATATTTGCATCCGTCTTATCTGGCGGATTGACACTTGGAAGTTATTTGATTAGCACCGCTGTATCCCTTGCTTTGGGAGCAATTATTGCATTTTCCTGCAGTTTTAAGCAGAGATGTACTCAGACGATGATGGTAACCCTGGTATTGCTTCCGGCTATTGTACAGACAGTGATTATGATGGTAAATGGCAATGTGGGAACAGGAATTGCTGTTGCAGGTGCATTTTCTCTTGTAAGATTCCGTTCTGCGCAGGGAAATGCCAAGGATATTGCAATGATATTCCTTGCTATGGCTGTTGGAATTGCTACAGGCACTGGATATATAGCATTTGCGGGAATATTCACGATTATTATCTGCGCGGTTTACATAATTTTGAATTTGCTTGGTATTGGAACACGTAAATCTGAGGAAAAGAATCTTAAAATCACAATTCCTGAGTCGTTGGATTACAGTGAAGTGTTCGATGACATTCTGAATAAGTTTGCTACAGATTGGCGACTTCTTGAAGTGAAAACAGTGAATATGGGAGCTATGTATAAGCTTCACTATACTATTACATTGAAGGCAGATGTGAGAGAAAAGGATTTGATTGACGAGCTGAGATGTAGAAATGGTAACTTGGAGATCAGCTGTGGCAGATCAAGTGTTGTTGAGCAGCTTTAATGAACGAAGGAGCTTTTTTATGAAGAAAAAAATAGTAGCAATAATTCTTGGGATTATGTCATTGGGCCTTGTGGCCTGTGGCAATGCACAGAATCAGAATGAGACACCCGGTGCGGTAGAAGTTCAGGATGAGATAACTGATGTCCCTGCGCAGCCGACGGAGCAGCCGACAGAGAAACCCGAGGAAGTTGTTGATAATGATCCACAGATAACGCCGGAGATTACCGATGAACCTGGTACAGATGAGGTAGAGTATGCTCCTGACAGTATAGAAGGTCAGATATATACAATCTCGCAGAATTCAGATTTGTGGTATGAGGGATCTGGTGAAGGCTATCATAAGATTAAGTATGCGGTGACAGACCTTGATATGAATGGAAGACTTGAAATCATTATGAGTGATTTTAATGAGGATAGTTATTTTTCAAGAAACAGATTCTACGAGGTAACAGAGGATTACTCTGGGCTCTATAAGATGGAGTATGACTGTGAGACTAAATGGGCTAATGGCGAAGAGGATGGTTATGCACCAGATTTGATGCTGTTTAGCAATATGGCATGTTATTCATCTGCAACCTGGGGAAGTGCGACTGATGATTATGCGGGACCAACATATTTCTATATCACTCAGGATGAGTTGGTTTATCCGGATTATGAGTCTTCTGTCATGGCTTACATGGAGCTTATAATTGGAAATCAGGGCACAGTTCATACTTTCGGAAAGGGAATGATATATTACTATCCTGATGGCACAGTTTTATACAATGATGAAGGCGGACTGGACTGCACAGAAGAAGAGTTCTTTACGAGTCTTCACTGGGGCTTCAATGCTGAATATGGATGGGCTAAGGACAACGTGACTTGGTCTTTTGTCGATATTGATGATCCAGAGCATTGCTATAATGCCCTTGTGGAATCTTATCAGGGATATACAAGAGAAAATCTTTATCCTGCAGATATCGTAGAGGAATAGCACGGCTATAGCTATTGTAGAAGAAACACACTGCAGACATGACAGTAGAATAATGAGTAGATAAAAAAGAAGCGCATCAGTGATGTGCTTCTTTTTTGTTATACGCGATGAGCCAAGTACAGATACATGCTTGCATGGTAATCTGTATTTGGCGAACGTATAATCATGAGGAAGAAGCGAAGCGTATTCCGAATGATATACGAGTGTATATCGAGTAGGAGTCAGCCTACTCGCTTATACACGATTAGCCGCGAAAATAAAATATATGATTCACAATATTACAACACGTGGTATAATAAACTACATGAAGCGGTAATGATAATTGCATACGCCGAAATGCGTGGGCATTAAGAAACAAATATGCACCTATAATGCATGGTGACGATGTAATTTGGTTCATATAGTGAGGGTTGTGATGAGAGTATATTCAGGTGTTGATAAACTGCCAACCGGGCAGACTGATGAGAAACTGATAGAGGGCTGCCTTTGTTTAGAGGGCGGGGCATTTCGCGGAGTATATACCAGTGGCGTGTGTGATGCACTTATGGAGAATGGCATAAACATGTCGGCATGTGTAGGTGTATCAGCCGGAGCGCTGAATGGCGTTGGATATGTGTCAGGGCAAATTGGGCGATGTGGAAGAATTAATCTCAAATATAGGCATGACGGAAGATATGTGGGACTTAGAGCACTCGTGCGCAATAAGGGGATAATCGGATTTGACTTTCTCTTTAATGAGGTGCCTGATTTTTTGCCTTTCAACAAAGAACGATTTGAGAGACCTGAACAGAGATTTGTGGCTGTTGCAACCAACTGTAAAACTGGCAAAACGGAATATTTCGAAAAGGGAAAATGTGACATTTTCAAAGCGGTTCAGGCGTCATCTTCAATGCAGTATGTTTCAAAGCCTGTAATTGTTGATGGCAAACCATGCCTTGATGGTGGAGCGACGGTACATACGCCATATAAATGGGCTCTTGATAACAAATACGAGAAAATTATTGTTGTAAGAACCAGAGACAGGGAGTATAGGCGAACACCAAAAAATCATGCAGCAGCGAAGCTTATGTACAAGAAATACCCTAAGTATATGGAATGCCTGATGAATGTGGAAACGGCATACAATAAGGAATGTGATAGGCTTGACATTCTGGGAGACGAAGGCAGGGTGCTGGTACTATATCCCTCTAAACCGTTAGATCATATTTCTCGAATTGAGCCAGACATGGAGAAACTAGGGTGGTTATACTACCTTGGATATAATGATACGCTGGCACAGATGAACAGAATACGAAACTATCTAGCCTTGACAAAAAAGGACTAAAAAGCGACAATAAAATAGTGTGGAGATACACTAAAAATCATGCGTTATCCAACGGGAGGAAGGCATTTAATTATGGATTCAATTAGTAAGATTGGCAAGAGCTCTTTGGCGGCTCCTATTATCACAATTGTCATCGGTATCATTTTTATCGTTAATCCAATGTTTCCTGCGACAAGTGTGGCAATTGTACTCGGTTCACTCACAATTCTCTTTGGAGTAATAAATGGAGTAATATTTGCGGCACAGCTTAAGCCGGATGTTAAACCACCTACAATCAATCTCGTTCTTGCAATAATAATGGTTGTGATTGGAATTTTCACTCTGACTCATACGCAGACACTTTTGGACATTATTTCTTATACAATTAGTATCTATGTGCTTGTTGATGGGGTTAAGCATGTTGATTATGCGTTGAACCTCAAATACAACAAAGCAGGAGGCTGGGAGCTTAATATCTTCTTTGCTCTTGCGCTTGTTACTGTTGGCGTATTAACTCTTTTCCTTAAGGATATGCTTAGGGGAGTTCTTGGAACAGTATTGGGTGTTATTCTCATCATCGCAGGAACAATCGGTATGATAACAGTTCTTAGACTTACAAGGATTGAAAGTAAGAAACAGAAAGAAACTAGTTTAGACGTTGTGAACTAGTGTGATTTTCTAGTCGATTTATCAATTGAACTAGACTGTTCTATAATTTGATATGATTTGAATGAGCTCCTTCTTGACATCGTCTGATGCGAAGGAGCTTTTTGCTGCACAAAAAAGAAGATTCAGTATGTCATCGGGATTTAGGCCCAATGCCTCTGATAGCGCACGAAATTCTTTTTTTATGGTAGTTCCTTCAATTGAAGGGTCGTCTGTGTTGATTGTGACAGGGATTCCTGCGCGCAGAAATGCTGGAAGAGGATAGTTCTCATAAGAATCGCAAGCACATGTGTTGAGATTGCTTGTGGGACACATTTCAAGAGGAATGTGTTTCGATGCCAATAATTCAATTAACGAGTCATCGTCAGCCGCGCGAAGCCCGTGTCCGATTCGAGATGCCCCCATGTCGATAGCACATTTGATGCTCTGAGGACCATCAGCTTCGCCAGCGTGGATTGTAAATGGAACATTAAGCTCTCTTGCAAGGGCAAATACTTCTTCAAAATCGCTGGTCGGGAACAATGCCTCTGCTCCGGCGAGATCGGCTGCACAGACTCCTTTGCCCAGGTACTTATGTGTGAGGCGGACTGTCTCAAGATTCTCGTCAAGGTTGTCTGAATCTCGCATACAGCAGAGAATGAGATTGCATTTGACGGGAGAGTTCTCTGTGCCGGATATAGCTGCAAGAACAGCGTCTTCCATTGACAGACCTTTATCTGTAGATTTCTGTGGTGCAAATCTGATTTCAGCATATATCACGCTCTGCTCATTGAGCTCGGATAGCAGATTCACTACGGCCTGCTTAATGGATTCTTTTGTTTGAAGAAGAGAGCAGGGAAAAGCAAACTTCTCAAGAAACTCGTTCAAATCCCGGCAATTGGGAGAGACTCGAAGGAGTTTTAGCAGATCATCATCAGATGCCGGAATTGATACATCAGAAATAGCAGCAAGTTGCCTTGCTGATGAAAGTGAAATTGCACCATCTAAATGAAGATGCAAATCTATCATGCAATTGAGGGAATCAATGTATGAATGTATTTGTGAACTCATAGGCGTTTCTTGTCTGCTTCGATCAGCTTGCCAAGTGCATTTACAGCAACCTTGATAGCTGATTCAGTGTCGTGAACCTGTTCGTTTGGAAGACCTTTTTTTGCACGCTCCTGGTTGGCTACAACAAGGAAGCACGAACCAACTCTAACGCGGAGGAACTGACCTGCAATAAACAGAGCAGCAGATTCCATCTCTGATGCAAGACATCCCATCCGAATCCACGCCTGCCATTTGTTTTCAAGTTCATAAGAAACAGGCATAACCTCAGGCTCATGCTGTCCGAAGAAAGAATCTTTACATTGAACTACACCAGTGTGGTGTGGAAATTGTAATTCGGCAGCTGCCTCACGGAGTGCGTTAACAACATCAATATCTGCGACTGCAGGGTATTCGATCGGAGCATATTCCTTGGAGGTTCCCTCCATTCTGACAGCTCCTGTCGCGATTACGACATCGCCGCCTATTACCTCCTCCTGCATACCACCACAGGTTCCGATTCTGATAAAAGTGTGGGCTCCACATTTTGATAACTCTTCAATGGCAATCGAAGCCGAAGGACCACCAATTCCTGTTGAGGTAACTGACACTTTTGTGCCGTTTAAATACCCTGTATATGTAGTGTATTCTCTTGAGTCTGCAACAAGCTTAGCGTCATCAAAATGCTCTGCAATCTTGGAGCATCTCTTTGGGTCACCTGGAAGTATTACGTACTGTCCTATATCTTCCGGACCAACACCAGTGTGATATTGTTTTCCTGAACCTTCTGCGTAATCAATCATTTGCATACCCTCCCTTTTCTCCATTCTACCATGAACCATGGGGACGGGGGTAGTGGTTCGAGGGATGTCATTTCGTCGATTCGTGAACCACTTTTTATCGTTTTCTCCCGTTTTTGACGCCTGGTTTGACTTGTTTTTTCGGTTTGAGGGCGTCATTTTTTAGTGCATCATATGTTTTTGACGCCTGGTTTGACTTGTCTTTTCGGTTTGAGGGCGTCATTTTTTAATGCATCATATGTTTTTGACGCCTAGTTTGACTTGCCTTTCCGGTTTGAGGGCGTCATTGTTTAATGCATCATATGTTTTTGGCGCCAAAATTAGCGCGTTTTGAAAATTAGCGAGTAAATTAAATACAGTTTTTTGACGAATGATGAAGAGCGACATTAATTGATGTTTGAAGAGCTATGTTGAATACCCATCCAAAAGGACGTTCGACGGACAAAACCGTGAAAATAGGTGTATAATACAAACGGATTTATAGAATTCCATATAGGTAAGTATTATGGATGTTGTCGAAGCTGTCCTATTGAACGGAGGTCACGAATGGCGGAAGTAGTATTAGGTAGTACCGGAATTAAGGTAAATAAGAATGGATTTGGTGCATTGCCGATTCAGCGATTATCCAATGAGGCAGCAGCTGCCCTTGCCAGAAAAGCATTTGATGCCGGCGTTAATTTTTTTGACACAGCTCGTGCATATACCGATTCAGAGGTTAAGCTC
>JAGHUF010000047.1 GCA_018064935.1 Candidatus Merdinaster equi
TAGTATGTAAGTACAGCAACCAGATCGTTTACTGTTGTGATGAGTGGACCGGATGCAACTGCGGGGTCAACATGAATCTTGTGGAAGAACAGCGGTATTAGCGTGCCCACGAGACTGGAAATAATCATCGAAAACCACATTGCAAGTCCTATACAACCGGATACGCAGAAAGAGAACATTGGCGATTTCCCTTTGGCCAGCAGGATGTAGACTCCGATGCAGGCAAAAGCCAGTGAACCGACAAGTAAACCATTTGTGGCACCTACTCGAATCTCTTTGAAGACAAGCTTGAATTTGTCTTTTGTTGTAACAGCTTCATCAACAAGAACACGAATGGTAACAGCCAGCGACTGGGTTCCTACATTTCCTGACATATCCAAAACAAGAGACTGGAAACATATAATCAGTGTTAACTGTGATACAACTGATTCAAAAATTCCAACTACGCTAGATACGATAAGGCCTAAGAATACAAGCGTAATCAGCCAGGGAAGTCTCTTTGCTATACTGCTTCGAAGAGGTTCGTTCAGATCTTCGGATTCAGTCAAAGCAGCGAACTTTGCGTAGTCTTCGGAGAGCTCTTCATCGACTACTTCAACAATGTCCTGAGATGTGATGACACCAAGGATATGGTTTTCGTTATCCAGAACTGGAATTGAGTCCTCGGAGTAATCCTTCAGTTCATTAATACAGTTGTCTACAGACTCTTTTGCGTAGACATACGGATATGATGTGGATATAAAATCCTCAAGCTTTGCATCTTTTCGTGCAATTATGAGATCTTTTAAATCAATTGCACCATAGAAATGATCTTCTTCGTCAACTACATAGATAGTAGTGATATTATCATTTTCACCAGCCTGATCTACCAGACTTTTCATGGCCTGCTTGACGGGCATATCCTTGACAATGACGATGTAGTTGGTAGTCATCTTGCTACCAATTTCGTCATCCTCATAAGACTGAATCAAATCAATGTCATGTCTTGATTCCTCGTCCATGAGTTCAATAAGCTCTTTACTCTTATCCTCTTCGAGTTCGTCAAGGACGTCGACAGCATCATCGGCATCCATGCTCTCAAGAATATCAGCAGCCTTGTCGGCATCGAGCTCTTCGATGTAGGTTCCGACATCTTCTACATATGTGAAAATATCAGACACAGCATCTATTCCAAGAACGCGGTATAGTTTGCGCCTCTGAAGAGCAGTTAACTCACCTAATACATCTGCGATATCGTTATCGTGGTAATTGTCGAGCTTCTCACGGAGTTCCTGATCAGAGATAGAGGTATCTTCCATAATGGAAATGAGCTCTTTTGTATAGTCAGGACGTTCAGGGATTATTTCCTCGTCTGAATCAGCTTCACCCTCAGAGTCATTTTCCTTCTCAATTTCCTCTGAAACACTGCCTTCTGATGATTCTTCTGTTATAGCATCGTGGCTAGCTGTAATGTCTTCTGAGCTATCGATAACGACATCCGCGCTATTGTCATTCGTATCAGATGATTTATGGAGTTTGGAATCGAGTTCAGAAATCGGTTCGTTCAATATTTCTTTTTCCATACAATAACAGTCCTTTCCATAGAAAAATAGGCACCAAAACAAGTACCAGGTAATCAAAAACTGGAACGGACCAAACCTATATATCAACTCAAATCCAAGGGAAATACCGAATCAGAAAATCAGTAGAATAATTGCATGACAGAAATAGAATTATCTGCCAAGAACATAAAAACAGAAAGTGCTCTGCGTCTTGATTGAGTTGTTTATACACATTCGGCCCTTACTATCTCCCGAATCCATGCAGATCACTTCCTTTCTAATAATAATCACTTTCTCTATTATATATTAAAATGGTAAAAGTGGAAGAAGAATTGTGGAAAATATGCTAAAATATTCATATCTATGCGAGTAACTATAAGCATTTAGCATAAAAATAAAAAACAGGAGTGATAGAAATGAAAGTATTAGTTATTAACTGTGGTAGTTCATCACTAAAATACCAGCTGATTGATTCTGAAACCGAGCAGGTACTTGCAAAGGGATTATGCGAGAGGATAGGAATTGAGGGAAGCTGTATCGTCCACACACCCGGTGACGGCGACAAGATTAAGAAGGAAGTACCAATGGCTGACCACACGGCAGCTGTATCACATGTAATTGCAGCACTTACTGATAAAGAGCACGGAGTGATATCTGACCTTAAAGAAATAGATGCAGTAGGGCATAGAATTGTCCATGGTGGGGAGAAGTTTGCCAGCAGTGTTGTGATTGACGACAAGGTTATGGAGGCAATTGAGGAATGTAATGAGCTCGCTCCTTTGCATAATCCGGCAAATCTTATTGGAATTCGTTCATGCCAGGAGCTTATGCCAGGTGTACCAATGGTTGGAGTCTTTGACACTGCTTTCCACCAGACTATGCCTGCAAGAGCGTACCTGTACGGAATTCCTTACGAATATTATGAGAAGTACAAGGTTCGTCGTTATGGATTCCATGGAACTAGCCATGATTTCGTTAGTAAAAGAGCAGGAGAGATTGAGGGAAAGGGCCGCGATAATATGAAGATTATCGTTTGCCATCTTGGAAATGGTGCATCTGTTTCAGCTGTTGATCATGGAAAATGCATCGACACAAGCATGGGACTTACCCCTCTTGAGGGTCTTATCATGGGTACCCGTTCAGGAGATATGGATCCAGCAATCGTTAATTATATTGCTGAAAAAGAGAATATAAGTGCCGCTGAGGTTACAAACATATTGAACAAGAAATCAGGTGTTCTTGGATTGTCTGGAATATCATCCGATTTCCGTGATCTGAGTGAGGAAGCTGAAAAGGGTAATGAGCGCGCTAAGATAACTCTCGAGACATATGCTTACAGAGTTGCCAAATACATTGGATCATATACGGCTGCAATGGGTGGCGTCGATATGATCTGCTTTACAGCAGGAATCGGTGAGAACAATGCTTATGTGAGAAAGCTGGTTATGGGCTATCTTGGATTCCTCGGCGTTTCTATTGATGAAGAGAATAACAAGATGCGTGGCGAAGAGGTACTTATATCGACAACTGACAGTAGTGTCAAGGTAATGGTTATTCCTACAAATGAAGAGCTTGCAATTGCAAGAGAAACAGTGAGACTGGTTTAGTCTTTATTTTATCGAAATAATGAGCGCAATATGATTATTAAACTTCCTGAAGATGTGAAAAATATCATACAGACACTTGAGACGGCGGGGTATGAAGCCTTTGCTGTCGGTGGTTGCGTGCGCGATTGTTTGCTTGGAAAAACGCCGCATGACTGGGACATCACAACCAGTGCGCTTCCTCAGGAAGTTAAGGCGCTGTTTAGAAGAACCATTGATACAGGAATCCAGCACGGAACAGTTACCATCATGATAGGAAAAGAAGGGTATGAAGTTACAACCTATAGAATTGATGGTGATTATGGTGATGGACGACATCCTGATAATGTTACTTTTACGAGAAGTCTTGAAGAAGATTTGAAACGCCGGGATTTTACAATTAATGCTATGGCATATTCACCTACACGCGGAGTTGTAGATTTGTTTGGCGGTCGTGAGGATCTTCAAAAAGGAATAATCCGCTGCGTTGGGAATCCTCTCGAGCGATTTGGAGAAGATGCACTAAGGATGATGAGAGCAGTCCGTTTTTCGGCGCAGTTATCTTTCTCAATCGAAGACAAGACCAGGGAAGCAATCAGTGTTCTTCATGATAATCTCTCCAAGGTAAGTGCAGAAAGAATTCAGGTTGAACTAATTAAGACACTCGTGTCAGATAATCCGGATTATCTAAAGATAATGTACGAAACAGAGCTTACAGCCGTGTTTATGCCTGAGTTTGATATATGTATGAAGACCCAGCAGAATAACCCTCATCACATGTACAGCGTAGGCGAACATATACTGCATACGATGAAATATATTAGACCTGACAAGGTCTTGAGGCTATCTATGCTGTTTCATGACATGGGTAAGCCTGCAATGAAAACGACGGATGAGGAAGGAATAGACCATTTCAAAGGTCATCCTCAGAAATCGGCGCAAATGGCAAGAGATATACTCCACAGGCTGAAGTTTGATAATAATACTCTGGGTCTTGTGCTTAGGTATGTTGAGTATCATGACAGGGATATTGAGCCTGATCTGAAGGGCGTCAGAAGAGCCATGAACAAAATGGGAAGTGATATTTTTCCAGGACTATTTGAGGTGAAAAAAGCAGATACTCTTGCGCAGAGTATGTATAAGCGTGAGGACAAACTAAATCGACTCGCCGAGTTGAACACTATTTATGACGAGATTGTCAGAAATGGCGATTGCGTATCACTTAAGGAACTCAAAATCTCTGGTAAGGATCTTATAGAAGCAGGAATGCAGCCGGGAAAACAACTTGGAGATGTTTTGAATGCGCTTCTTGACAGGGTGGTTGAAGAACCGGAGCTCAATGATACAGAGACACTTTTGAAGCTGGCCAAGGA
This sequence comes from Candidatus Merdinaster equi, assembly GCA_018064935.1. GTDB lineage: Bacteria > Bacillota > Clostridia > Lachnospirales > Lachnospiraceae > Merdinaster > Merdinaster equi. The sequence goes on from JAGHUF010000047.1 coordinate 4,498, forward strand.
ACTGTCTAGTTAAATATTAAGTATGAAGAAAGTATATGCTATGTTTGCGCTTCTTGTCGTGGCGGTCATCGCCATCGTATGGTTTTCGCAAACACCAAAAAAGAATAATGCAAGTGGTCAACAGACTCAGAATACTCAGAATGTGGATGACACTGCTTACGGAATGGGGGATTATGACAGTGTAGATTCTGCCATAGTTCTTGCCAGAAATCTTGCAACAAAGACAATCACATTCCGCAACCTTGAATCTGGCAAGCAGTATACACTTGGGTATACTGGTGCATCCATGCTGTGTGATGCTAATGGCAAGTCGCTTAGCATGGAGCAGATAGAACCAGGGCTAATTGTAGATGTTTCTTTTCTCAAGGGTTCCAAGCATCTGAATTCGTTGCGCGAGTCAACCAGTGCTTTTATTTTTAGGGATTATTCGGACTACAAAATATCCGATAGTGGTATGTCGATAGACATAGCCGGTTCTAAATATCATATAAGTGATAAGCTCGTCGTAGGTAGCGGGTTGGATCTTATTTCGCTGTTGGATATCCATGAAAATGATCGAATCACGATACGCGGTTTTGACAGAGAGGTCTACAGCATATGTGTGGATAAGGGTCATGGTTATCTAAGGCTTGAAAACGATGAGACCTTTATAGGTGGGTGGATTGACATAGGAGATACGCTCATAAGACCTATCAAGGAGAACATGATTCTCACTGTGCCAGAGGGAAAATATGACGTGAGTGTCACGAATAATGGCAGCGGTGGAATAAAGACGGTTACAATAGGGAGAGGCGAGGAGGTCACTCTTGATGTTGCTGATCTGGTTACAGAGGCTAAGACAGGACGAGTTCTGTTTGCTTTGTCGCCATCTGATGCCAAGGTATATATAGACGGGGACAAGGTCAATCCGGAAGACGTGCTGACGCTAACCTACGGAATACATGAGGTTATATTTAAGGCAGAGGGTTATAAAACACTGGCAAAATACGTTAAGGTTGGTCAGGATATGGCTACGCTCACTATAACTATGGAGCCAGAGGGGCAATCTGCAGGAACAACTCCTTCTGCTCCATCTGGAACGCCAACGCCTATGATTACTATTCCGCCAGGAATGGGAGGAACAAACAACTTAACTCTTTCTCCATCAATTCAGGCACTACTAACACAGTTCCCTTCAAGTGATATTACTCCACAGGCAATACCACTCCCAACGGGAACGGCTACGATTGGGGATGTGAATGTGACGGCAGTTCCATCTGCAGTTCCTACTCCTGGTGCAGATGTGGCGGACAAGTACTATGTTCATATAGATTCGCCGGAAGCTGTTGAGGTATATGTAGATGGCGATTATGTGGGATTATCGCCTGTAAAATTTGAGAAAAAAGCAGGTACCCATGAGGTAATACTTCGAAAAGAGGGATACCAGACAAGGAGCTATACAATAGAGGTTACAGATGACCAAAGTGACATATCCTACTCGTTTTCAGAGTTACGTCAACCGACGGAGGGGTAACCACAAGAATAAGTCTTGAAAATGGCTTAAAATCGTTGTTTTTCCTTGACAAAGCAAGCAAAAAAGACTATATATAGTTGTAGGCATTCAAAGAGAGTGCACTTATTATTCACTCATTTTTAGGGAGGAGTTTTGAAATGAACAAGCAGGAATTAGTAGCAGCTATGGCTGAGAACGCTGGATTAACAAAGAAGGATGCAGAAGCAGCTCTTAAGGCTTTCACAGATGTTGTAACCGCAGAACTTAAGAAGGGTGAGAAGATCGCTCTTGTTGGTTTCGGTACTTTCGAAGTATCTACTAGAGCAGCTAGAGAGGGTAGAAATCCTCAGACTGGTAAGTCTATGAAGATCGCAGCTTCTAAGGCTCCTAAGTTCAAGGCTGGTAAGGCTCTTAAGGACGCTGTAAACTAGGATTTATAGATTATCCTGATAGAAAAGGACCGGCTTGATAGCCGGTCCTTTTCTTGTTATACATGATGAGCCAAGTACAGATACATGCTTGCATGGTAATCTGTATTTGGCGAACGTATAATCGTGAGGAAGAAGCGAAGCGTATTCCGAATGATATACGAGTGTATATCGAGTAGGAGTCAGCCTACTCGATTATATATGATGAGTGTTTATCGAGTGGGTGTCAGCCTACTCGATTATGAGAGGTGATTGGATTGAGATTAGATAAATATCTTAAAATATCCAGATTAATTAAGAGAAGAACAATAGCAAATGAAGCCTGCGATGCAGGTCGTGTATCGATAAATGGCAAGGTGGCAAGAGCATCCCAGGAAGTCAAGGTCGGGGATCAGATTGCAATAAGCTTTGGCAATAAGGAAGTAAATGTTGAAGTTCTTGCTATAGAAGAGACGATGCGCAAAGAAGAAGCGGAGCAGTTGTACAAATATTTGTAGAGATGTGTGGTGAAAATGCCCAAAAACACACATCGTTTTCTGTCGAACTCCTACAAAAAAGAGGTTTACGTAAATTTTATTGTTGACCGGGTTACATAATCCATATATATTTATGTTAACGATTGAATTATGGAAAGGGATTTCCGATAAAATGGCCGGCAGAAAACCTGCATATAGAAAAAAGAGATATAATCGCCTGGGTCTATTTTTGGTGACTGTATGTATAGTGGGTCTGATTACCGTAATCGGTGTTGGAAGCATGTCGCTGTCAGCAAAGCAGAAGAGTCTTGAAGAGAAGGAGCTTCTGTTAACGCAGCAGATTCAGGATGAAATAGAGCGAACTGAGCAACTCACGGAATATGAAAAGTATACAAAGACTAATGCTTTCGTCGAAGAGACAGCGAAGGATAAGTTGGGACTTGTATATGAAAGAGAGATTGTGTTCAGGTCTAATTAGTGTATTCAAAGGGGCGCACATAGCGCCCCTTTTTATATCGCAGAGCCGGCGATAGGAATATGAATTAACACGGAAGGGGACGGCGGAGTAATGCGAATAGATTTACGGCATATCGAAAGAGAAGACAATCTTATACTCGGTATATCTGGCGGCGCTGACTCGGTCTGTTTATTTCACGTGCTTAGATTGCTTAACGAAGAGGGTTATAATCTTCATCTGCATGTTCTGCATGTTAACCACGGGCTGCGCAAGGAAGCGTCAGATGATGAGAATTTCGTGAAAAAACTGTGCTTGGACTATGGGGTGTCATTCAACTCGGTTTCAGTTCCTGTCAAAGAGTATTCGCGTGAAAATGGTCTTGGAACAGAAGAAGCGGCGCGAATACTGAGATACAAAGCACTCCGAGATGAGCTGGAACGAGTGTTTTCCGGAATAGGAAAAATAGCGGTTGCACATAATAGTAATGACCAGGCCGAAACTATTCTGTTTAGAATGATGAGGGGAACTGGCCTTCGCGGCATGTCAGGAATTCGCCCTATAGAAGGTAATATCGTAAGGCCACTTTTGTACGCGAGCAGGAGGGAGATTGAAGAGTATATAGCTAAAGGGGGTTATTCTTTTGTAACAGATAAGAGTAATCTAACTGACGCTTATGCCAGAAACAGGATAAGAAACAATATACTTACTTACGCAAACAAGGAAATATGTGAGGGGGCGACTGAACATATTGCCGAACTTGCCGAGCAGGTCTCTATGGCAAACGAGGTGTTGGCCGAGGTTGTAATGCAGGCTTATGGCCGCGTTGTCAGAGTAGAAAGCACAGATGCGTGCGGGGCGGTCACTATATGTTCAGACCAACTATCATCGGTTCACCCGTATATAAAGAGTGAGATTGTAATGAATGCAATGACACAAGTGTCAGGAAAAAGAAAAGATCTCACAAGGCAGCATGTCGCAGACATACTGTCGCTATTTGACAAGCAGGTGGGGAGATTTGTTGTACTGCCCTACTCGATGAAAGCGCAAAGAGTGTACGAGGGAGTCAGGATTGAGCAGATAAGTGAGAACTGCGATAATGTAACTGGACTTAAGCTTGAGGTTACAGAAATCACAGGTTTCGATCCTGTGTATGCCATGCAGCTGGTGAAGAACGGGTCAGGGTGCACTTCTACGCATAATAGTGCGCGAGAAGAAGCCATTAAAGCACCCCAAAACGATTACACAAAATGGTTTGACTATGATAAAATAATGGCGCCGATAGCGCTCAGAGCGGCGAGAGCGGATGATTATATTGTTATAGATGAATCAGGGCATAGAAAAAAAGTTTTTGATTTGCTTAAGGACAACAAAGTTGAGGCCGGAAAACGAGGCCGGGTGCCAGTTGTCACGGCAGGGGACGAGGTCATTTGGTGTATCGGGCATAGAATGAGCTCGGCTTATAAGATATCAGAAAATACCAGGCGAATAGCGGAAATCACTATCATGGAGGAGTAGAATGGCGGAGAGTATTAGCGTTCTCATATCAGAGGATGATGTTGATAAGAGAATTAAAGAGATAGGAGCACAGATTAGTAAGGATTACGAGGGTAAGGATGTTCATCTCATATGTGTTTTGAAGGGTGGAAGCTTTTTTTTGTGCGAGCTGGCAAAAAGAATAACAGTCCCTGTTTCACTTGATTTCATGTCTTGCTCAAGCTATGGAGCGGATACAAAAAGCAGTGGAATAGTGAAGATTGTTAAGGATCTGGATGACCCTATCAAGAATAAGCATGTTATTGTTGTTGAAGATATAGTTGATTCCGGAAGGACACTCAGCTATTTGCTTGATATGCTCGGAAAGAGAGAGCCGGCATCCATTAAACTGTGTACTCTTCTCGACAAGCCTGATAGAAGAGTTGTTCCGGTAAATGTTGATTATACATGCTTCAAGGTTCCGGACGAATTTGTTGTTGGTTACGGACTTGATTATGATCAGAAGTACAGAAATCTTCCATATATAGGTGTTGTACATCTGAATTAAATTAGAAAGATTAGTTATATTAGTTATAGTTACAAAGGAGAGAATAGATGCAGGGAAAAAGAGGAAGTATTCTTCCATTTCTTACAGTCATGATTCTGCTTGTTGCAGCCATATGGCTCAGTATGTCGCACACAGAACCAAATACCTACACCTACAATAATCTGGTAAGCGCGATAAAAGAGGGAAATGTTTCCAGTGTCAGCATTAACCAGAATCAGCAGGTTCCTACTGGATCCGTTAAGGTAAATCTGAATGATGGATCAACTAAAACGCTGTATGTAACAGATGTTAAGGTTGCAGAGCAGCTCCTTAGGGATAATAATCTCAATCCTATTATTGAGGATGTTCCGCAGGAGAGCTGGTTCCTGAACTATGTTCTGCCCTTGCTCATTGGGCTCGTAGTTATTGTATTCATGTTCGTTATGATGAACGGACAGAGCGGAGCTTCTAATTCAGCTAGTTCCAAGATGATGAACTTTGGAAAAAGCCGCGCAAAGATGGTAACAGATACGGAGAAGAAGCTGGATGATGTTGCGGGATTAAAAGAAGAAAAAGAAGATCTCGAAGAGATTATAGATTTCCTTAGATATCCTGAAAAATACATTAAAGTTGGTGCACGAATTCCGAAGGGAGTGCTCCTTGAGGGACCTCCCGGAACCGGTAAGACCCTCCTTGCCAAGGCGGTAGCTGGTGAAGCAGGAGTGCCTTTTTTCTCTATTTCAGGTTCTGATTTCGTCGAGATGTTTGTCGGTGTCGGTGCATCAAGAGTGAGAGACCTCTTTGCAGATGCGAAGAAGAATGTGCCTTGTATCGTATTTATTGATGAGATTGATGCTGTTGCTAGACGTCGTGGTACAGGTATGGGCGGCGGACATGATGAGAGAGAGCAGACACTTAACCAGCTCCTTGTTGAGATGGATGGTTTTGGAGTTAATGCGGGCATTATCGTGATGGCGGCTACAAACAGAGTTGATATTCTGGATCCTGCTATTTTGCGTCCGGGAAGATTTGACAGAAAAATAGCTGTGGGAAGACCTGATGTTGGTGGAAGAGAGGATATCCTTAAGATTCATGCCAGCAACAAGCCTCTCGCAGAAGATGTTGATCTGACACGTGTTGCAAAGACGACAGCTGGATTCACAGGTGCAGACCTTGAGAATCTTATGAACGAGGCAGCTATTCAGGCAGCAAAGGCCGACAGAGCCTTCATCGTTCAGGAGGATATACAGAAGTCGTTTATCAAGGTTGGAATCGGTGCAGAGAAGAAGAGCCGAGTTGTATCTGAAAAAGAGAAGAAAATCACAGCATATCATGAGGCTGGACATGCGATATTGTTCCACCTTCTTCCTGATGTAGGGCCTGTTCATACAGTATCTATCATTCCAACAGGTATTGGGGCAGCAGGATATACAATGCCTCTTCCTGAAAAAGATGAAATGTTTATAACAAGAGGAAGAATGCTTCAGGACATCATGGTTAGCCTTGGTGGTCGAATCGCGGAGCAGCTCATATTTGACGATTATACAACCGGTGCGTCAAGCGATATTAAGAAGGCGACAAAAGAAGCCAGAAATATGGTTGTTAAATACGGTATGTCGGATAAAATCGGTGTTGTCTGCTACGATGACGAAGACGATGAGGTGTTTATCGGACGAGATCTTGCTCATGCCAAGAATCATTCAGAAAGAATTTCTGGTGAAATCGATGAAGAAGTTAAGAAGATTGTCGATGAATGCTATGATAAAGCAAAGAAGATTCTTACCGACAATATGGCTGTTTTACACAGCTGTGCAGAGCTGTTACTTGAGAAAGAAAGAATCACGAGAGAGGAATTCGAGGCACTATTTGTGTAAAATGCACAAAAACACAATGCTTCTTTTGTAAAGTTTGTGAAACTCGTGAATAGACAAAGAAGAGGGGGTTTGCTAATATACACTTGTAACCCCCCAATACATTATTTTTTGCTATACCCCATAAGTAAGAAATACCTTCTCTAAGGGAAACGGTCGCTTCGGCGGCCGTTTTTCTTTTTGTTCACACGAGCCCGCAATTCGCTGGGAAAAAGAAAACCGAGCTGATGCCAATGCATAAGCTCGGTTTGTCTATAGTCTTGAAAATATTCGAGATGAATTATGCCATTGGCATGTCTTCTTTGTTTGCTGGCTCAACAACGATTGTATTGGTCCAGAAACCTGGCTTAATACGAGCCTTTGCATATGCAACTGTTCCTGCAGGAAGGTTGATCTGAAGGTCGTTACATCTACGTGTCATACCGCATGTTACGTGAAGATTGTGTGAACCTGCTGAAACAGGAATGAATACGCTTTCTTTATTTGCAAGGTGTCCCATTGGCTGTCCGTCAAGGTAGATACCATATCCTACAGCGATACCGATGGGAGAACCCATTCTGTATAACTGGATTGCTGCTTCACCTGATGCAGAAAGCATGTTCTGACATTTGCAACATGGTGCATCCTGAAAGATATCCTGAACTGTTTGACATGTAGGGCATTTTACACGAATTTTCATTTTTTTCTCCTTAAGATTAGATATAAATTGCTGCCAGAAAAAAGAACTAGTCAGCAGAGATAATTAAATAATTATTTCCGAGTAGTAGTTTACCATATGATGATATATATGCGATAGAGCTTTTTCCAGTTTCCTTGAATAAAGTGCGTAAAAGACATATAATATCGGTTGGAGAGAGACATATGGACAACAGATATACTTTTAGTGCTGAAGGTCAGCAGTTATACATTACCAAGATGCGCCCACTTCTTAGAAAGGGAGCGCTTTTTTCAGATACGACAGCGGATTATGTAACACCTTGTCAGCCGAGGAGCTATGACATCCTGAAGATTCGTTTTAGAGCTGCGGTTGACAATATCGATCGAGTTTCGCTTGTAGTTCGTGGAATGAAATACCAGATGTATAAATACAGAACCGAGGGTGATTTCGATTACTATGAGACGGACTACCAGCTTGAGAATGAGAAGCTGACTTATTATTTCGAAGTAGTTGTAGGAAAATTGGTGTGCTATTACGATACCAGAGGAACAGTGAAGAGTCCTGATCCGATGTTTGATTTTTGCATTATCCCTGGATTTATAACTCCGGATTGGGCAAAGGGAGCCGTTGCATATCAGATTTTTGTTGATCGTTTCTGCAATGGCGATGAGAGTAACGATGTTGAAACTAACGAATACATATACATTGGAAGGAAGTCTGAGCGAGTAACAGACTGGTATTCTAACCCAGCGGATATGGATGTTCATCGCTTCTACGGCGGAGATCTTCAGGGAGTGTTGGACAAGCTTGATTATCTTCAGGATCTAGGAGTAGAGGTTATATACTTCAATCCTCTATTTGTGTCACCTTCTAGCCATAAATATGATATTCAGGACTATGATTATATTGATCCTCATTTTGGAAAGATAGTTGATGAGCAGGGAGAGCTGCTTAAGGACTATGAGAACGAGAATCGACTTGCAACAAAATATATAAATCGTGTTACTAATAAGAAGAATCTGGTAGCCAGTAACGAACTGTTTGCCAAGCTTGTGGAAGAGATTCACAAGCGTGGAATGAAAGTTATCCTCGACGGTGTATTTAATCATTGCGGTTCGTTTAATAAATGGCTCGACAGAGAGAGAATATATGAGAATGCTCCTGGCTATGAAAAGGGTGCGTATGTTGCCGGGGATAGCCCATTTAGAAACTATTTCTCTTTTAACAGACAGGATCAGTGGCCTTACAATGGAAGCTATGACGGATGGTGGGGACACGATACACTTCCCAAGCTTAATTACGAGGGATCACGTGAATTATACGATTATGTTTTAAGAATAGGTCGCAAGTGGGTTTCTGCACCATATAACTGTGACGGTTGGAGACTGGACGTGGCTGCTGATCTGGGACACTCTCCAGAGGAGAATCATCAGTTTTGGAAGGACTTCAGAAAAGCTGTTAAAGATGCTAATCCTAATGCAATTATTCTTGCTGAACACTATGGCTCACCTAAGGATTGGCTCAGTGGAAGCGAATGGGATACCGTAATGAATTACGATGCGTTCATGGAGCCTGTAACCTGGTTCCTTACCGGCATGCAGAAGCATAGTGATGATTATCGCCATGATATGCTTGGAAATGCGGACTCATTCTGTGATGCTATGAAGTACCACATGATAGACTTCACGATGCCATCGCTATACACAGCAATGAATGAGCTGTCTAACCACGATCATTCAAGATTCCTTACGCGTACAAACCACAAGGTTGGCCGTATGAATAATATGGGATATGAAGCAGCATCCCAGGGAATAAGTAAGCCCGTTATGCGTGAGGCGGTAATCATGCAGATGACATGGGTCGGAATGCCAACAATATATTATGGAGACGAGGCCGGCTTGTGTGGATTTACTGATCCTGATAACAGAAGACCATATCCATGGGGACGAGAGGATAAGGAACTTATTGCCTTCCATAAAGATATGATTAGAATACATAAGGAGAATAAGGAACTGAAAACTGGTTCTCTTAAGATTCTTATGAAGGATTACAATGTGCTGGCTTACATGCGCTTCAATATGGAAGAGCAGATTTTGGTTGTAGTGAATAATAATGATCATACATATGCACGTGAGATCTCTGTTTGGGAGGGTGGTGTTCCGAAGGAATGCAGCATGGAGACGCTTATCTTCACAAACGCAGACGGTTACAATACGGCTGATATGACGTATACAGTTTCCAGTGGAAAGGTATTTATCAACCTCTCGCCATTTTCAGCAATTGTTCTTAAACATAGAAGACCCACCAAGAGTAAGAACTTTCTGATGCAGGATTGATGCGAAAAATAACGCTGATGCGCCTTTTTACAACAAGTTGCTCAGAAATGAGATAAATGTGAAACAAAATGCAGATCAAATTTAGTAACGAAGAAGAGAATATAAAAAGTGGAGTGTGCTACATAATTGGAGGCGGCAAGATTATTAGTGGCGGCTGGCTCTATGGACAGGTTAAGCCAGGGCCAGATGACTATGTCATCGCAGCTGATAAGGGCTATGCGACCTGTACCGAATGTGGCATTCCGATAAATCTGGTTCTCGGTGACTTTGATTCGCTAGGGTATGTACCCGTTCATCCTAATCTCATTCGCCTTGCGACGGAAAAAGACGATACAGATATGCTGTATGCAATTAAAAAGGGACTGGAGCTCGGGTACAGAATGTTCCAGATTTATGGTGGAACAGGAGGAAGACCTGATCACACTTTGGCTAATTATCAGTGCCTGTCATATCTTGCTTCCAATGGGGCTTGTGGAATTCTGTGCAGCCCTGGTGTGAGAACTACAGTAATCAAAAATGATACAATTAAACTTCCAGCATATGATAGGGGCCTTGTGTCGGTCTTCTGCATGGGAGAAAAAGCGGAGAATGTTGTCATAGAGGGGCTTAAGTATTCAATGAATCATGCAACTATGACAAATGACTGTCCAATTGGAGTGAGTAACGAATTCATTGGAAAGCCGTCAACTATTTCGGTTGAAAATGGCGCATTGCTAATTATGTGGGAGCTGGTTGTGAATGCCTGATATACTCAATAAAAAATTGAGAAACTAAAAAACAGAAAAACAGTAAGAAAAAAGTGTTGACAATATATAACGCTTTCTGTAAAATATGTTTTGTTCGTCAGATAAATGACGAGTACGCAGGTGTAGTTCAATGGTAGAACACCAGCCTTCCAAGCTGGATACGTGGGTTCGATTCCCATCACCTGCTTTTTTTATTTGGTGCGCAAAGCTTTAGATTAAGGCCTTGCGCACTTTTTTGCTTTCAAAACTAATGACATGTATAGAATAGCTTTCCCGTATTTTTCTTTTGTCTCATTGCCTGGCATATCATTGTAGAGCTTCTTAAATATTGTTATATTTTTTATACCCATTATTATTGAATATATATTAAAATAGTTTACAGGGAAGAAAATAGATGATTATAATCCGCCCCATTTTCATGCAGAATATGGTGATGACAAGGCCTTGGTAGATATAAATAATGTTAGAGTATTGCAGGGAAAATTGCCATCAAAACAACTTAAGTTAGTACTGGCATGGACGGTCATTCATCAAGATGAATTGTTAAGTGATTGGAAGCTGGCAATGGATTTAGAGGAGTTAATTAAAATAAGTCCATTACAGTAATAGGAGGAATACGATATATGATTCCACAAATTGTTCAAGTTGTTCCAATTGAAGATTACAGAGTATATGTGTATTTTGAAGATGGAAAAATAGTCTTATATGATGTGAAGAATTTGCTAAATAAAGGAATTTTTAAGATTCTGAATGATAAAGATTTCTTTATGAATAAGTGTATGATTTTGAATGATACGCTAGCTTGGGATGTTAGCGGCAACCGTGACGAAACAAACTGCATTGATATTGCACCTGATACATTATATTCACTTCAGGCTGTTGCAGATATGGCTTAGCAGAGATAAGTAGGGGGGTAGATATATCCCTATAATTAACGCCATAAACAATCGACATGGAACAAATCAATTCTAATGGGGATTGTCTTCTTGTTTGTATAGCTGATGTCTCTTGGAAATAATCAAAATTAAAGAGAAATAGTTTGGTAGTTTAAGTGCATAATTTGGGGAGTATAATGAATAATATTTTTTATTCCATATATGTATGTGAATATAAAGAGGGAACTGAATATAAGGACATCGAGAGTATAATAGAGAAAACAGGGGCTACTAATAATGCCTATGTCAAGGATCTGTCGGATGCAAGTCCTGAAGAGAGAATACATAAATTAAATGCGATTATTTCGGCAGAGAAAATCAGAAGCTATACTCCGAGTGAGGCTGATTTTTATCTTGTGTTTATTAGAACAAGTATAAAGGGCAGCTATTTTGTTATGCTGTCTGTTACAAGTAAACTTGAGCAATCAACCGCTTTTAAAAGACTATACAACATAGTATTTGCATTCCGTGAAAAGGCAGTATTTTCTCTCTATGCCGGAAAGAACTCGCTGGGAACAGACAAGGAATACTGGACGAATGTTATCTCCAAAAACAGTGCAATAGGTGAGAAAGAGATACTCAGAAGCAGTGACGTTGTCATGGAACGTTTTCCGATGGATGAAGAGCTCCAGAATCTGCTCAGCGAAGCGATTGAGACACGTAGGAAAAGTGTAAAAACTATTATTCTGAGTGAGCTAGGAAGATTAATATGTCTAGGAGCAAAAGAGGACAGAATTGTAATATATGACGTCCACGATGGTGGCAAGCTCTCTCTTGCACCAGTATTCATTGACAGATATCTTGATCGTGAAGCGGGGTACGAATCTGTTAAGAAACAGCTCGTCGGAATAGAGCATCATGACATGTGCACGGATGAGCAGCTGAGGTTGATTGGAAGGGAGAAGCTGAGTAATACCCCTGCGGTGACTTCATTGTTCATTACAGATAATAAATATGACTATTTCCTATCGTCGATGGAAAAGGATGTGGTATATCATCTTGGAGCAATTATGCAGAATGATATTCCTTTTCATGTGCTATTCAGTTTGTGTAAGGGTGATATATCCATTACGTATGTCTATGATGAGAAGCTACTTAGAAAACTGAGTCTTGAAGAGATACATAAAAATCTGTGTAAAATGCTTAAGAATAATCTTCTTGGCGCTGAGGAGACGGATGTTCCAGTTATCAGTGATCAGACAGAAGATGTTAATAAGCAGAGGGCTGAGAGCGTCAAGTATTCAGTGCTCAGACGAATTAGGATGTTTTCCAGCTATGCTGATGATGAAGTGCGGCAGCTTGCAAGGTCATTTGAGGTATTATATAAGAGAGAAGAGCAGACCGTATACAATGTTGGAACAAGCGTAGATACGCTGTGCATTCCAGTTTCAGGCAAGCTGGAAGTGTTTGGTCTGAATAAATCTGAACAGCGTCCACTGTATCTGATAAAACAGGGGGATGTCTTTGGAATAGAAGGTCTCTTCGAGGATACTCAAAGCTCGGTTGGGTACAAAGTAATTTCTTCCGATTCGGTAATACTTACGATCGATATAGATACTTTTAAGCAGGAAGCCAGAATACATCCAGAGATATATGCATACCTGCTTGAAATTCAAAGTGAGCGATTGAATAAATTTGAGAGATTGTGGATGACGATATAATATAGTACAATTAATTGTTGGCACTCAATTAATGTGGAGAGAGAATTAGTGGATAACCTTGAATTATTAAAAGAGAAAAAAGCAAAGAGAACCAGTTTGATGTTATATCTAATCTTTGCAGTTACGTTTGCATTAGTAATTGCATGTATCATGATTAACAGACAAATGGGCGGAAGCGCTCTAATCGACATAGGTGCTTTATCAATACCTGTCAGTGCGCTTAATGGTTGTATTCAGACCCTTTCGTTTGCAGGCTGTTTCGCGCTTGTATTAATTGATTATAAGCGTGGATTTAGACTGGCGATAATTACGTTGGTGACTTCGATTGCTGGGTCGGTTATGGCTATTGTCATGTCGAAAAGTGCAGCATCGCTTCCGGGTACACTCAACTGTGTAATTAACTTCTTCTCATGTCTGATGATATCTATTCAGTTCAAGAAGAGTAAATTGGCAGAGATAACTGATAGAATAACAGGACTCAAAAACCGATATGGTTTCGAGGATATCATATTTAGGCGCGTTCGTTCCGGAAAAAAGGGATATGTTGTTTACATTCATCTTGGAGGCTTCCTGGATATTAACACGAATCTCGGCAGACACTATGGTGATAGTGCACTTGTTGAAATAGCAAGAAGAATCCGTGTTGCAATTAATGGTATGGGTTCAGCGTTCAAGATTGAGGGGGCGGAATTTGCTCTTTTGATTCCGGAAGGACAGGATTGCAGGAAAATTACGGATGCGGTAATTGCATATCTTGAGGAACCAATTATTGTTGAGAAGGACGGTATTCCTGTTAAGTGCAATCTGAAAGTGTGCGCAGGTGTGGCTAACAATGTTGATGTGGTTGCAAGGGCAGATACTCTCATGCGTAATGCCGATGTTGCAATGAATTATGCAATACGCTATGAAGACAAGAAGATTGTTGAATATGATGAGAATATAAGACGTGAGATTCTTCATCAGATAGAAATGGAGAAGCTGGTTAAGGAAGCAATTGAGAATGATTATTTCTTCCTCATGTATCAGCCTCAGTTCGTAATCTCTGGAAAATATCTGCGTGGATTTGAGACGCTTATCAGAATGAGACTTCCAGATGGTTCCATTGTGAGCCCGGGTGAATTTATTCCTGTCGCTGAGATGAGTGATCTCATCATCAACATTGACCAGTATGTTCTTAGAAAAGCAATGCTTCAGTTTAAACAGAAGTGTATTGAGTCAGATGATTTCTTCGTTGTATCTGTCAACATTTCGGCGAAAGATGTTGCAATGGCAGATTTTGCAGACAGACTGTTTGCAATTATTGATGAGACTGGATTCCCTGCAGAGAAGCTTGAAATAGAGATTACAGAGTATTCTTTTGCAGATACAATGGGCAATACTGTTAATAATATCAACAGATTGCGTGAGCGTGGAATAATGATTGCGCTTGATGATTTTGGAACTGGATATACATCATTGTCGCAGCTTCTGAATCTTCCAGTAAATCTTCTCAAGATTGATAAGAGTCTTATCGACAATATCGAAGACAGTGAGGTTAACAGAGACTTCATTAAGACCGTTATTTACATGGGACATCTTATGGACTGTGAAGTAATTGCAGAGGGTGTTGAGGATGACAATCAGTTGAATCTTCTTCACGAAATGGCATGCGATTTTGTTCAGGGCTTCGTATGGGGAAGACCAATGGAGTATGACAGAGCAATCGAGCTGTGTGAATAATAGTTTTGCGAGAGTAAAAACCAATTCGCTTTAGGAGGATTAAAAATGGCAAATTTGGAAATTCAAAAGAAAACTGAGGGAACAAAGCTTATCGTAACAGTAATTGGACGTATTGATTCTGTTACAGCACCAGAGCTTGAGAGTGATATTAAGGCTTCTGTTGAAAACGTTGATAATCTTGAGATTGATTTTGAGAAGGTTGAGTATATTTCATCAGCTGGTCTTCGTGTTCTTCTTGCAACACAGAATATTATGGATAAGAGAGGCGGAATGATTCTTAAGAACGTGTCTGAAGAGGTAATGGAGATTTTTGACGTGACAGGTTTCTCAGACATTCTCACAATTGGATAAATACGTTGGCGGGATTGCGGCGATGTTTGGGCCGTAACAGACCATGATACCGTGATATTATAAATTGTAAAAATAGAGCGCATACCATATTGTATGTGCTCTATTTTTTTACATATAAAGGTGCTATAATGTTATAGACTTTATGGTTATGGTACAAGTGCGATAATATGGTTAATTTAGGGCTTGGGAGATAATATGACATCAGCAAATCAGAAAAAAGAAAAATATGTCGGCCGATTTAATCAGGTTAAAGTATATTTTTTGAAATTTGTTCGTATTTTCTTTGCCGAGAAGCAGTGGTTTATGATTGTCATGGCTGCTGTGATTGCCTGGATTGTAGCATTTGTTGTCGGAAGAGCGTTCTTTGTTACAATGGAAGGAACACTGTTAGGCGCACTTGCGCTTGTGTGTGTGTGCCTGTGGAATGGAGTATTTAACTCTATTCAGGTTGTGTGTAAAGAGAGGCAGATAATTAAGAGAGAGCATAGAAGCGGTTTGTCTATTACTTCATACGTTGCTTCACATATGCTGATACAGATGATATTGTGTGCGATTCAATCGATAGTCACGATATTAGTCCTGGCTATTTGTGGTGTTCATTTTCCAGAAGCAGGTGTAGTTACTCCTGTATTTGTAATAGATTTGTTTGTGACAGTGTTTCTGACCACATATGGGGCAGATATGCTTGGACTTATGGTTTCCTGCATTGTGAGAAACACAACACTTGCAATGACGGTAATGCCATTTCTTCTGATTGTTCAGCTTGTGTTTGCAGGGGTAGCATTCCCGCTTGCTGGATTTGCAGATAAGGTATCTGAATTGACAGTAACTAAGCATGGTGTAACTGCTATATGTTCGATAGGAGATTATAATTCGCTATCTTCCATGTCGATACTTAATCCACTCCGAAAAATTGAATCGAGATCGCAAATAGTAAAAGAAGCTGTGGAAATGGTAAGTGAGGAGACGATTGCCCGCGAAACAGCCAAAATGATGCAGGATGAGAACTACAATCCGACTGTAGAGAATGTCTTGATTCAATGGGCAACACTTATTATATCCTCGGCAGTGTACGTGCTGATTGGGTGGGTAGCCCTAAAATTTGTTGATAAAGACAGGCGATGACAGATTTTGATAACTGCAAATGCTGATTATTTTTGTAAGAGGTCAAAACACACGTGGCGAAGAGTAAAACAACCGACAAGATTATAGAGGTGGCACTTCCTAGGAGGATAGAGTCTAATAATTCTCTGGAAGTGCAGAAGGAAATAGAGCGGGTTGCATCTGATAACGGCGGCAAAAAACTCAGATTGAATGCAATGGGCACTGAGTATATCTCAAGTGCAGGACTTAGAGTTCTTCTCACTTTACAGAGAGATGAGATTATTGAAGAGATATGCAATGTTTCAGATTATGTTTATGGAATACTGGATGTCACAGGCTTCTTGGATATTCTGAAGGTCAGAAGACATCAAAATGAAGAGGATACTGACCAGGAGAATTTAATTGGCAAGGATGCCTATGGCGAATTGTATAAAAAAGACGATGAGAATGTAATTCGTGTATATAAATCACTTAATTCAGAAGAGATTGAAGCTGGTCGGAAATATTCGCAGCTTGCAATGAAGTCTGACATTTCCGTTGCGATATATTGCGGCAAGGCGAGTACGGCGCAGGGAACTGGTCTGGTTTATGCGGCAGATGGTTCGGAATCTTTAGCTAATCACATTAGAAAGAACCCGAGAGAGCTTGACGAGATTCTCAAAGGGTTTGTGGAGCAGATAGAACTCTTCCACAAGAATGAAGAATTAAAAAAGAACGTAAAGAAAATAACTGATTATTACAGAGAACGCATGGACGCCAATACAAAGCTTTCTACTGATGTTAAGAGAGTTGCTGGTGAAGTGTTTACCATGCTGTCTCGAAGCAATGCGGTAATCTTTGAGAATGTAAACAGCGAAACTGTGCTGTATGAGAATGGAAAGCCGCTGTTTGTTGATCTGTCTCTGCTTAAATATGGTAATCCAGTTTTTGAATTGGCTGGTATGTACAGGAACAGAATCGAGTTCGGAAAGTTTCTGGGAGAGAGCGAAAACAAGGGACAAAGGACCTGGCAGAGGCTGCTGGAATTATACTTCCCAGACTGCACTGCTGAGGAAGTATCTCAATTTGATACTGTGGCAAGAAGTCTTGGAAGACTGTTTAGCATCCTATGTTATAACGGAACGAGAAAAGCAGATACAAGTAAGATAATAAAGCAGATACAAGAAGACTTTGTTGATAATGAAACTTCGTTCAAAGCTATTATCACTAAGCTTAAGGATATTCAGGGCAAGTCTTCAGACTCAACTGTGGGGCAACTTCAGATAGATATTAAGGAGAGAACAACCAAGCATTTGTTTGGTAAGAAGACACTCCTCAAAGATATAAAGATGGAAATAAATCCGGGAGAGATGGTACTTCTTCTTGGCGGCTCTGGAGCTGGAAAAACGACCTTCCTCAATGCGGTTACCGGATATGAGAAGGCCGATGCTGTAATTAAGAGTGGAGACCTTGATATTTACAAGGACTACAGTAGCTTGAAACATAAGATTGCCTTCGCGCCTCAGCAGGATATTCTTAGAGATGAGGATACTGTTTATAACACAATAAGAAATGCAGCTGAGATGAGACTTCCAGTTTCAGCATCCAAGGAAGAGAAAGACAATGCAACAGAGAGGATGCTGGATATATTTGGCCTGAGGGACATGCGAAATAATGTCATCAGAACATTGAGCGGTGGCCAGAGAAAAAGAGCAAGCATTGCAGTAGAGTTTGTATCTGATCCATTGTTCTTTTTCCTGGATGAACCAGATTCCGGACTCGACGGAGTTATGGCCAGATCGCTTATGGAAGATCTTAGAAAGCTGACGGGCGAAGACAAAATTATTATTGTTATTTCGCATACGCCTGACAGAGCGATAGAATTGTTCGATAAGGTAATAATTCTGGCGAAGAGTGAGCAGGACGGAGCAGGTCACCTGGCATTCTATGGAAGCCCTGGTGAAGCAAGAGAGTTCTTCTGCTGCAAGACTATGGAGCAGGTGCTCAAGCAGGTTAATAGAAAATCAGAGGGCGGCGAAGGACGTGCGGATGAGTTTATACGCAAGTACAGTCATTGGAGATAATAAATAAAGTGTGCAAATGCAGACTATGTATAGAGAGAAAGGAAAGATATGGAAACAGTAACAATCACACCACAGGAACTTGAAAAGAGCAAAGACATTCTTCAGAAAATTGCAACTTACTACTACAGCAAGATGGTAGGTCAGCAGAGACTTGGTTCAGCATTACTTATCTCAATTATGTGTAATGGACACATTCTTATTGAGTCTGTACCAGGACTTGCAAAGACAACTGCTGCAAAGACAATGACAGAGGCTGTTGGAGGTATGTTCAGCCGTATTCAGTGTACACCGGACCTTCTTCCAAGTGATATCATTGGTACTCAGATTCTGAATTATACCAATAATACTTTCGAGACCAAGCTGGGACCTGTTTACGCAAACTTCGTACTTCTTGATGAGATTAACCGTTCAAGTGCAAAAACTCAGTCAGCCATGCTCGAAGTCATGCAGGAGCATCAGACAACAATTGCAGGTGTGATCTACCCAATGCCTAAGATCTTCACTGTAATTGCAACCCAGAACCCTATTGAGCAGGAAGGAACTTATCTTCTGTCAGAAGCACAGCTCGACCGTTTCTTAATCAAAGAGACAATGCAGTATCCTTCAATTGATGAAGAGTTTGAAGTTCTTACCAGAATTGAGAATAAAGTATTTGAGCCAGGTTCAGCTGTTGTTACTCTGGATGATCTCAAATTCCTTCAGACACTTACTCAGAGAGTATATATTGATCCAGCAGTTAAGAAGTATATTGTTGCAGTTATTAACTGTACAAGAAAGCCTGATCAGTACATTGATGCAGAGCTGGCTAAATATGTGACAATGGGATCAAGTACCCGTGGTGCTATCGCACTCATGGAAGTTGCGAAAGCAGTTGCACTTATGAATGGAAGAGCATATGTAATTCCAGAAGATGTAAAAGTAATGATGCACTCAGTTCTTCGTCACAGAATTACCCTGAATTTTGCTGCTGTTGCAGACGGGGTATCTGAGGATGATATCATCACAGCAATGATGGGAGCAGTTCCTACACCATGACATTAGACCACATTAATAAAATACGTGGCAATTTTGAAATCTATGCAGCCAAGAAGGCAGATAATATCCTTGAGGGTTCATACCATTCAGTATTCAAAGGTCGAAGCCTGAACTTTGATGACTTAAGAGAGTATGTTCCAGGTGATAACATCAAAGACATTGACTGGAAAGCATCTTCAAGAGCAAGAAACCTCTTGGTAAAAAGATTCATTGCCGAGAAAAAACATAATATTGTTCTCGTAACAGATACTGGGCGCAAGATGTCTGCGCATAGTACTGATTTGGAGAAAAAGAAAGACATTGCACTTCAGGCCATTGGCACGCTTGGATATATTGCGGCCAAGAACGGAGATAATGTTGGGGCATTTTACAATGACGGTGAGCTTCTGCAGCACTACCAGACCAAGCAGGGATTCTATAATCTTGAGAGAATTCTTACTGATATGGACAGATGCATGGAGACCAAAACTCCTTATGGAATAGAAAGACCCCTCGAGTATATTCTTAAAAATATTTCCAGAAGATTGATCATCATAATCGTATCTGATATAGAGGGTATGGCAAGAATTGATGATTCAGTGCTGAAGCAGTTGTGTGTTCGCCACGATGTTGTTTGCGCGCAGGTAAGTGATGCTAACTACATTGGAGGCAATCCCTATGAGGTTAATGGCGAGAGTTATGTACCGCCATATATTGCCCATAATAAAAAACTTCTGAAGATGGAACAGAAGTTGAAAAATGATAGAAACGACGAGATTGAGAAGAAATTTCTTCGCAATGGAGTAGTATCTGTTCAGATTGATTCTGAGCAGGATGTAACTGAGAAACTTATAGAGCTGATGGAAAGGCATAAATATGCGTCTCGCCACTAATTTGCAGGATTATTTTACAGTTGATTTACAGGGACCACAGTCATATTCTATTGTTCCGATTATTATTACTGTGCTTGTGCTTTTTGCGAGCTTTGTTGCTCTTTTATTCATTTATTTAGTAAAGAAAGCAAAACAGCGTCCAAAGAAAGTATTTGTTCCAAAGAAGGTAAAACTTCCACTTCCTGTACTCAAAGAGAAATATCTCTATATGACTACGGAGCTGGAGGACAGATTCCGTGCTGGAAAAATCGATGAAAAGTTTGCATACGAAGAGCTCAGCTCACTTACAAGGCACTTTGTTTTTGATGCAACAGATGTTAAGGTACAGAATTATTCTCTTGAGGAAATTGCCAGAATGGGTATGCCAGGACTTAATGAGTTGATTAAGGAGTGCTATCCACCAGAATTTAAACCAGGTGAAAAAGGTGATATTCTGGCATCTCTCGATCATGCAAGGAGGATTGTAGCGCAGTGGAATTAACATATCCTTGGGTCTTATACATAGGTATCCCGATAGTATTTCTTTTGGCATTTCTAGTATTCAAAAGAAGCCAGAAATATAAGGATGGAAGGCGAGTCGTTGGTGCAGGATACCTCGAAGAAACTCCTTATTTCAAAAAAATAAAAAGACGTTACAAGCTTCTTAAGCTTATGCCACTTGTTGGTATTTTACTATGTCTAGTTCTTGTGACGTTCATGATTGCAAGACCGATTAAGGTTGAGACAATTAATGAAGAGGCGCATAACAGAGATATTTTCTTATGCATGGATATATCTGATTCCATGGATGAGGTAAATCTGGTTATCTGTAATCAGCTTAAGGAATTAGTATCAGAGCTGGAGGGTGAGCGCTTTGGTATCTCAATCTTCAACGGTCAGTCAGTTCTTTTGGTTCCTCTTACATCGGATTATGATTATGTAATGGAAACCCTCAACACATTGAGTGAGGTTTTTGAGTATAGCACATCCTATACAGGTCTGTTCTATGATTTCGATTATGAGATGTACTACTACAAGTATGAGGGAACTCTGTGTGACAGAGGTAGTTCATTTATCGGTGAAGGACTTGCATCTTGTTTATACAGTTTCACTGATTTAGAGGAGGATCCTGATAGAACAAGACTTATTATTTTCACAACAGATAATGAGCTTAATGGTGAGCCTTTAGTAACTCTTAAAGATGCGGCAGGATACTGCAAGAAGAGAGGTGTAAGGGTATATGGCCTGACACCTGGAAATGTATATGAGCAGTCCATTTTCCAGCCGGCAATGGAGGACACAGGTGGTGGCTATTATGAAGTAGGCGATCCTGATGCGATTAATGATATCCTTTCTGCTATTAGAAGAACTGGTACAAATGTAACTGAGAATATCAAGACAGTAATCACTGATCACAAGGAAATACTTATTTTTACAACTATTCTCCTTGATGTGATTTTCATTCTCATGGTTCTCTTGCCATATATCATGCTTCATGGAAAGAGTGTAGTGAATCACGTTATTCAGGGAATTGCACTTTTGCTTGTAATAGCTTTGAATATCAGATTGATGGCAGCTCAGGAAGAGGTATCAGAATATACAGGCAACACAGATGTAATGTTCGTTGTGGATAACACGATAAGTATGCTTGCGGAAGACTACAATGGAAATGGTCGACGTATAGATGCGGTTAAGGAAGATATTGCTTATATAATGGAGCAATTCCCGGGCGCAAGATATTCGGTAATATCCTTTGCCAACGATGCCAGAAGGCTGATTCCATATACGACTGATATAACATCTGTTGAGCAGGCACTTAAGTCATTGAATGGATTGACTAAGAGTAACGCAAATGGAACAGGACTTAATGCACCTCTTTCAGTTATGAAGCCTGCACTCAAGAGTGGATATGAGCGGGGTAACAGACAGCTGGTATTCTTCATAAGTGATGGCGAAATTACTGATGATAAGCAGCAAAATATTAGTAATTACGGAGTTCTTGCTGAGTTCATCGACGGCGGAGCTGTTCTGGGATATGGAACAGAGCAGGGTGGTAAGATGCAGGTTCTTTCGTATGCATCGGACGAGGATCCGCAGTATCTGCAATATTATGATGGTGGATATAAGGATGCAGTTTCTGTTATTGATGAGGCGAACTTACAGTTTATTGCCAAGGGATTAAAGGTGCCATATATCCATATGACGGATCAGAGCAAGATTTATCCGGAGGTAATCAAGCTTGCAAATGATATAGATGTAGACAGAGGAAAGAATGATGATGAAGAAGGAACGAATATTCCAGGATTGTTATACTTCCTGACAATTCCTCTTTTCCCTGCACTTGCATGGGAATACATTTATGTTAAGAAGAGACTCTAGAAAGGGTGAAAATAGTGAACTGGTTAAAACGATCGCTTATTGCTGTATATGTAATTGCAATATTGTTCTTGGCAAAGCTGGTATTCTCCATGGCTTTCAATGAGTATATAGTGGACCGCTATAAAAAGGGTGATTACTCTGTGAATGCGACCCTTCTCACTTATTTGAACTGGCCAGAACCAGAGGTTGCCCTGTACAATAATGCGCAGCTGTATTACAGAAGATGTCAGTATCCTGAAGCAATAGAATCATATCAGCAGGCTTTGGATTTGAATCTGGCTGAGGGAAAAGATTGTGATACAAGAATAGGATTGGCGCTATCCATGATAATGAATCTGGGTGACGATTATGCTCTTATTGAGAATATTGATAACTCAATTCAGGTTCTTGAGCAGGCGAGGGATATTCTGCTTGCAAATGGTTGTGCGACAGATGAAGACGATGGACATCATGAGGAAGCCCAGACTCTTAAAAATGAAATTGATAAACTGATTGAGGAGCTCAAACAGCAACAGCAGGAGCAGCAGAATCAGGATCAAAATCAGGACCAGAACCAGGATCAGAACCAGGATCAGAATCAGGACCAAAATCAGGATCAGAACCAGGACCAAGATCAGAACCAGGACCAGCAGCAGAGCCAGGAAGATCAGAAGGAGCAGCAGCTCAAAGATCAGCTCCAGGAGAATCAGGGCGAGGCTTATCAGCAGAGACAGCAGGAACAGCAGCAGGTTGATGAATGGGAGAATGAAGGCGGCGGTGGCGGCTCCTATGGCAAGATTTGGTAAAGCGAATTAGAAAAGGGTGAAAAGCAAAAATGAGAATTGGATTTGATAATGATAAATATTTGAAGATTCAGTCAGAGCATATTCGTGAAAGAATTGCAAAATTCGGTGGAAAGCTGTATCTGGAGTTTGGAGGAAAGCTCTTTGACGATTACCATGCATCAAGAGTGCTTCCAGGATTTCAGCCGGATTCTAAGCTTAAGATGCTTATGCAGCTTAAGGATCAGGCTGAAATAGTAATTGTAATTAGTGCAGCTGCTATAGCAAATAACAAGATGCGTGGAGATATTGGAATCACATATGAAGAGGATGTTCTCCGCCTTATGGATGCATTTCAAGCATGTGGGCTGTATGTGGGTTCTGTATGTATTACACAGTATTCAGGAGAGGCAGCAGCAGATCATTTCCGTCAGCGCCTTACAGACCTCGGAGTGAAATCATATTATCACTACATCATCGATGGATATCCGAGTAATATTGAGAAAATTGTCAGCGATGAAGGATATGGCAAAAACGATTATATTGAGACGACAAGACCGCTGGTTGTAGTAACTGCGCCTGGACCAGGAAGTGGAAAAATGGCCACCTGTCTGTCACAGCTGTATCATGAATATAAGCATGGTGTGAAAGCAGGTTACGCAAAATTCGAGACCTTCCCGATATGGAATATTCCACTTAAGCATCCGGTTAATGTTGCATATGAAGCAGCAACCGCAGATCTTAACGATGTTAATATGATTGATCCTTTTCATCTTGAAGCGTATGGAGAGACAACAATCAACTATAACCGTGATATTGAGATATATCCAGTTTTGGATGCAATGTTCACCAAAATTCTGGGGACAAATCCTTACAAGTCACCAACTGACATGGGTGTCAACATGGCGGGCAAATGTATAATCGATGATGACGCTTGTAAGGAGGCATCAAATCAAGAAATAATTCGAAGATATTATAGTGAGGAATGCAGCTTAAAGAGAGGAAGAGGTTCCAAGGAATCGCTCATGAAGCTTCAGCTTCTTATGAAGCAGGCAGGACTCACACTTGAAGACAGACCAGTTGTAAAGGCAGCTCTTGAGAGAGAGAAAGAAACTGGAGGACAGCCTGCGGCTGCAATTGAGCTTCCAAATGGAAAGATTGTAACTGGAAAAACAACAGACCTTCTTGGTGCGTCTGCAGCAGCAATACTGAATGCACTTAAAGAGCTTGCAGGAATAGATCATGAGACACATATGATTTCTCCTGAGGCAATTAAGCCCATTCAGTCACTTAAAACACAGTATCTTCAGAGTAAGAATCCAAGACTTCATACGGATGAGGTATTAATTGCATTATCACTTAGTTCTAATACAGATGAAGCGGCAAAGAGAGCAATGGATGCCATACCACTATTAAGAGGATGTGAGGTTCATACATCTGTACTGATATCAGCAGTAGATGAGAATACCTTCAAAAAGCTGGGACTTAGATTAACCTCTGAGCCTAGATATGAAACTAATAAAAAGTTCCACGTAAATTAATTTGTAAAAAATAAGGGGTTACAGAATGAAATTTGTTAATGAGAATGGCGCACTTGTTTTCTATCATCAGGGAGAGACAGTGCGAGTTGAAGCATGGGGTAAAGACTCACTTCGTGTTCGTTCAACAATGCTTCAGGAATTCACTAATTGTGATTGGGCTTTGACAGAAAAGCCAGATGTTACTCAGGGAAAAGTGGAAACCTTTTTCAGAGATAACTGGGTTGGTGATGGAACGATTAATCAGGTTGAATATGCTTCTATTACAAACGGAAGAATACGCTGTGAAGTAAACTTTGTCGGTGTAATGTCTTTTTTCCGCGATGATAAATTAATCCTTCGCGAGTATTATCGTTCATATGGAGGAACGATATCAAAGTGCAGTAGATGTCTTAAGATTATCAACCGCGAGTGGAAAGGTGTAATTGGTGGAACAGGCTTCAAGCTCAGTGTGAAGTTCGACGAGAATCCTGGTGAAAAGATTTACGGAATGGGTCAGTATCAGCAGCCATATCTGGATCTCAAGGGCAATGTGCTTGAGCTGGCGCAGAGAAATTCTCAGATTTCAGTTCCATTTATGATTTCTTCGCTTGGCTACGGACTCTTATGGAATAACCCTGCAGTAGGTCGAGTAAGCTTTGCAAAGAGCTTCACTGAGTGGGTTGCAGAGAGTACCCGAGTGATGGATTACTGGATTACTGCCGGCGAGAATCCAAAGGAGATTCTTAAGTCATATACAGCTGTGGCCGGTCGTGCACCAAAATTCCCTGAGGATTTGATGGGATTATGGCAGTGCAAGCTCCGTTACAGAACACAGGATGAAGTTCTTGAGGTTGCTCGTGCATATCAGAAGGAAGGAATTAAGATTGATCAGATAGTTATCGATTTCTTCCACTGGACAGTTCAGGGCGATTGGAAGTTTGACAGCAAGTATTGGCCTGATCCTAAGGCAATGGTTGATGAGCTTCATTCAATGGGAATCAAGGTAATTGTTTCGGTATGGCCTTCAGTTGATAGAAAGAGTGAAAACTTCTATCCAATGATGGAGGAGGGATTGCTCATCAGAACAGAGAGAGGTGCTGCGCAGACTTATGATTACCAGGGAGACTGTGTAGAAATCGATCCATTCAATCCAAAGACAAGAGAATATGTTTGGAATGTCTGCAAAAAGAATTATTATGACTACGGAATCGATGCTTTCTGGCTTGATAATTCAGAGCCTGATTATGGGGTATATGATTTCGAGAATTACAGATATTCAGTTGGACCAGCACTTGAAGTGTCAAATATGTATCCACAGATGTACAGCCGAGTATTCTACGACAAGATGAAAGAAGAAAAAGACGGAGTGGTTGTCAATCTTCTCCGCTGTGCATGGGCAGGAAGCCAGAAATACGGAAATGTAGTTTGGTCAGGTGATGTACCAAGTACCTTTGAATCCTTCTATGAGCAGGTTCAGGCCGGACTCAATATGGGTCTTGCAGGAATCCCTTGGTGGACAACAGATATCGGCGGATTCATGACTGATGACGTGAATGATCCGGATTTCAGACAACTCCTTATCAGATGGTATCAGTTTGCGGTATATTCGGCAGTGCTTCGTATGCATGGAGACAGAGGACCTTACAATATTCCACCTCTTGACACAAGAGACTGGGGTGGCGGCTATCTTCATACAGGTCAGCCAAACGAGCTGTGGAGCTATGGTGAGGACAATTACAAGATCATGAGAAAATACTACGATGTACGTATTTCAATGCATGATTATATCAAGTCGCTGTATGATGAGGCATCTAGCAATGGCTCTCCACTTATAAGAACCATGTTCTATGAATTCCCTGAAGATGAAAAATGCTGGGATCTTCAGGATCAGTACATGTTCGGTGATAAATATCTGTGTGCTCCTATTTTTGAGCTCAACTGCTATGAGAGAACAGTATATCTGCCAAAGGGTGCGAAGTGGAAGCTTACCAGTACCGGTGAAGTATTTGATGGTGGACAGTGTGTAAAGGTAGACGCGCCAATCGAGTACATGCCAGTATTTGAGAAGAATTAAGTGAGCTAAAAAGAACTAAGAAAAACCGTCTCAGACATCTTGTTTAACAGGGTGTTTGAGGCGGTTTTAAATTGTATCAATCGTAGATTGGATATTTTTTATTATAGAATCCTTAAGAGGTGTGTGAATCGATTCTGCTTTTTCTAATAATTGTTCGAGACTGGCTTTGTCTTTGCGGGCAGAATACATAGTCGCTAGTTCCTTGTATGTTCCCGACACATCCGTGCCAATTGATACCGCATACTCGAAAACACGTTGAGCATCATCAAGTCTGTCTCTCTTAATTAGCAGCATTCCCCATTTTTGAAGAGATCTGGCGAGGAGAGTATAGTTCTGATCGTAGATTGTCAGCTGGTTGATATTGGCGGCGCCGTACTCAAGCTTAAGATCTGTATTTGTTTTGCCTGTAAAATTAACAGTTTTGCGTGAGCCGTCCGAGAAGGTAAGCAGAAGCGTTTCCACTTCGAGCAGTTCTTCATCATCCTGAGGGTTAATAAACGGAAGGTCGTTTTTAGGAAGAATAACAAAAGGAAGATTATCAAGTGAAACTGCTTCTGTTTCATTGGCAGCTTTTTCTCTTGCCCAGAAATCTTCAGTTGGTTTTTGGTCCTTTTTTTTCACTCTTAATCGTACGATTGTAAGCCATATGCCGAAGAGTACAAAAGTTGCAAAGAA
Source organism: Candidatus Merdinaster equi (assembly GCA_018064935.1). Taxonomy (GTDB): domain Bacteria; phylum Bacillota; class Clostridia; order Lachnospirales; family Lachnospiraceae; genus Merdinaster; species Merdinaster equi. The sequence continues at coordinate 32,110 of JAGHUF010000047.1, forward strand.
TGGTAAATTCATCTATAATTCCTTTTGATAGTTAGACGGAGGTAGATATGTTCAACTTCTATAGTAAAAAAAATAAGAAAATCATAACTGCAGTTATCATCACAATCTTGGTAATTGCAATGGTTGTACCAACAGTATTATACGCGATTCAGTAGAAATAGGGAAGTTATGAAGAGACTAGTTAATAAGCTGACACTGATGTCATTCGTTGCGCTTCTTATCGTGACAGCATCAATGGCGTTTGTTTCAAACCAGGCGAATGCTCAGGGTGAAGGAAGCGTTGTATATACTGGTACTATCGCCCAGCGTGGAAGAGAGATTCCTTCAGGAGTATACGCTGGACACATTGATATATCAGGAATGAATGACTCTGAAATAAAGAGTGCAGTTGAAGAATATGTAAATACGAGAAGTCAGTCTATTCTTGTGTTCACAGATGCTGAGGGAAATGGATATGAAATCCCTGTAAACTCTCTAAATCTGTGCTGGACTAATTCACAGATAGCTGATGAGGCGGGAGGGCTTCTCGAGAACGAGAATGCTCTTGAAAGATATATCTCAAGGACAGACTTAAATAGAACTCACAAGGTTTATAGTATTGATCTGAGTTATGATAATACTGCCCTTAAAACACAGCTTGAAGAAATAGCTGCAAACCTTGCGTCTGAGTATACGAATGCAACGCTCACACGTGAGAATGGAGAATTTGTTGTTGTTCCAGGCGAAGCAGGCTATGGAATGGATGTGGATTCTACAATAATTAACGTAGATGAGGTTCTTTTAGGTGGTGCTAATACTCAACTTATCTCGGTTGATTTGGCTATGGGTATTGTTGAACCAGACTGGAGTGAATCTGATCTGGCCAAGGTTAAGGATCTCCTTGGCACTTTTACGACAAGCTACAAGTCGTCTGGTTCATCAAGATGTAGCAATATAGCAAATGCGTGCTCCAAGGTAAATGGTACCGTGCTCATGCCAGGTGAGGAATTCTCTACTCTTGCGACGATCACTCCTTTTACCATAGCGAATGGATATAAGGAAGCTGGTTCGTATGCTGGCGGAAAAGTCGTCCAGTCTATTGGAGGAGGTATCTGTCAGGTATCTTCTACGCTTTATAATGCAGTTCTTTTGTCTGAACTTGAAGTAACAAACAGAAGAAACCATGCGATGATGGTCGACTATGTTAAGGTTGGAATGGATGCAACGGTTTCTAACGATTCCGGAGTTGACTTTACATTTGTAAACAGTACAAATTATCCAATTTATATAGAAGGATTCACTGAGGGAAAAACAATCACAATCAGCATTTATGGTGTTGAGGAGAGAAGTGAGTCACATCAGGTGAGCTATGAAACAACTATAGTATCAAAAACGCCTCCTGAGGGAGAAAAGTGTTATGCGGATCCTTCTCAGCCTGCGGGATATATAGAGACTCAGCCGGCTCATACTGGATATGAAGCAGATGTCTATAAGATTATTACTGAGGATGGGGTGGAAGTATCCAGAGAACTCATGACTCATAGTAAATATAAAAAGACTGACAAGTATGCGATTGTGGGAACGGCAACGAATAACCCTGTTGTATATAATGCCCTTATGAATGCAATTGCGACAAATAGTATTGGAACGGTAAGGAGTGTAATTAAGCAGCTTCAGGCTGGAACATATACCCAGCCGACACCTGTACCGGTTGCACCTGTGATTGATCCGGCAACAATTCCGCCAGTCGATCCGGCAGTTGTACCAGCCGTGCCAGTAAGTCCTGATACACCAGGATGATAATTTTTTGAAAATAGATTTTCAAACTGTATTGATGATTTTGGTTCAGCAAGCTGATTGAAATCATTTTGGAGCAAAATATGAAAGCAGGCAAATTACCGGAGAATATTCTTCTCCGATCTGTGATTAAGCCGGTACATAAGACAGAAACCGGAAATATGATAAGCAGCGCAGGAGTAGGGGAAGACTGCGCTGTTTTCATGTCCGAAAACGATACAAATACGGTCACATCTATTAATACAACGGTGCTTGTCAACGATGGAATGCCAACAGTTTCACTACTGGGAGCTATCAATTCTGTCGCGGCAGGAGGAGCAAAACCAAGGGCGGCACTCATTTCACTGGTTCTTCCAGTATCGTCAAATGAGAGATGCCTGAAGGATATAATGAATGAACTCATTGGTGCGGCAAAAATGCTGGGTGTCGATATTGCAGGTGGACATACAGAGAGTTCAAAAAGTGTGCAAAATCCAATTCTTACAATTACTGCAATTGGTGAAAGAGCAAAGGCTAGTAGTATTAGAAAGGCCAGACCTGGGGATACTCTTTTGGTGACGAAGGACATAGGTCTAGCGGGATCTTATATTATTGCAAGAAATCAGAGGCAGAAGCTATTGGACAGATATCCTGCTTCTTTTATAGATGAGGCGCTTTTGACCAAAAATCATCTTAGTGTTGTCCCAGAGGCTGCAGTCGCCGCCTCGTCCGGTGACATAGCTATGCATGACGCATCTCATGGTGGAATATACACAGCAATGTGGGAGATGGCTGAGGCAGCAGGTGCCGGACTTGATATTGAACTTGAAAGGATTCCAATCAGACAGCAGACAGTCGAAATCTGTGATTATCTTGACTTAAATCCGTATGAACTGTTAGCAGGTGGGAGCCTTCTGATAGCCACAAAGGATTCGCAGAAGGTGATAGACGAATTAAGCAGGGCAGGTGTTGATGCTGTAGCGGTTGGAAGGTTTACAGAAGGGTCGGACAGAATAATTAGAAATGGTGAAGAAACCAGATTCCTTGAACCCTTCCGCGGTGATAATGTTATACTATAAAGAGTGAGTTTTGTGCTTAGAAAGGATGCGTAATATGATGACAGATTCAAATATTCGTGAAAGAATTCTGGCTGTAATTGAGAAAAACAGTCGTATTGAAATTAATGAGCTTGCAACGGTACTTGGTTTGACAGAAATTACTGTTGCTAATGAGATAAAGGCACTTGAGGAAGAGGGCGTTATCTGTGGTTACCTTACCATGATAGATTGGGAAAAGACTTCAATTGAGAAGGTTTCAGCCCTTATTGAGGTCAGAGTTACTCCACAGAGAGGGCAGGGCTTCGATACAATAGCTGAGAGAATATATAAGTACCCCGAGGTAGATGCGGTTTATCTCATTTCTGGTGGTTATGACCTGCTTGTTTGTATCGAGGGAAAGACACTTAAAGAGGTGTCATCTTTTGTATCACAGAAGCTGTCAACCCAGGAGAGTGTACTCAGTACAGCAACACATTTTATTCTTAAGAAATACAAGGATCATGGAATTGATCTTAATAAAGGACTTGAAGACGGAAGGGAGCTGATTACACCATGAGAAACCCTTTGTCGGATACAATAGTCAATATTAAGCCATCTGGAATACGTAAGTTTTTTGATATAGTTGCAGATATGCCAGATGCAATTTCGCTTGGAGTTGGTGAACCTGATTTTGAGACACCATGGCACATAAGAGATGAGGGAATCTATGCTCTTGAGAAAGGAAAAACTTTCTATACCTCCAACTCGGGATTAAAAGAATTAAGAGCGGAGATATGTAATTATCTCGATAGAAAAATAGGTGTAAAGTACGAACCCCTGTCAGAGGTTATTATTACTGTTGGTGGCTCGGAAGCTATTGATATAGGTCTTCGCGCAATGCTCAATCCTGGCGATGAAGTTCTCATCCCACAGCCAAGCTATGTGTCGTATGAACCTTGTACAATTCTTGCAGGAGGAAAGCCTGTATTTATTCCATTAAAGGAAGAAAATGAATTCCGTCTGACAGGACGTGAGCTTCTGGATGCGATTACTGATAAGACAAAGGTGCTTATCATGCCATTTCCGAACAACCCAACGGGTGCAATTATGGATAAGGATGACCTCGAAGAAATAGCAAAGATCTGTGTTGAGAAGGATCTTATCGTTATGTCTGACGAGATTTATTCAGAGCTGTCTTATCATGGTGAGCATGTGTCTATTGCAGCAATGCCGGGTATGAGAGAGAGAACTGTTCTAATAAATGGATTCTCTAAGGCATTTGCCATGACAGGTTGGAGATTGGGATATGCATGCGGACCCAAGGAAATAATTGAGCAGATGACCAAGATACATCAGTTTGCAATTATGTGTGCACCTACTACAAGCCAGTATGCTGCAGTGGAAGCACTTAAAAATGGAGACGATGATGTGAAGATGATGCGTGAGTCGTATGATCAGAGAAGACGTTTCCTGATGCAAGCATTCAAAGACATGAAGCTTCAGTGCTTTGAGCCCTTTGGAGCATTTTATGTATTCCCATGTATTAAGGAATTCGGAATGAGCAGTGAAGAGTTCTGTACAAGATTCCTCATGGAGGAGAAAGTTGCTGTGGTACCTGGAACTGCTTTTGGAGACAGTGGAGAAGGCTTTGTCAGGGTATCCTATGCTTACTCACTTGAGAAGCTGAAACTTGCTATGGGCAAGCTCAATAACTTCATTACCAAGTTAAGAGGCGAGAAATAGCAGATATGAATATAGTACTTCTTGAACCGGAGATACCGGCAAATACTGGAAATATTGGAAGGACCTGTGTCGCAACTGGCACGGTCCTTCACTTGATTGAACCATTGGGATTTAGCCTGTCTGAGAAACAGTTAAAAAGGGCAGGAATGGATTACTGGTCCATGCTCGATGTGAGAACATATGAAAACTATGCTGATTTTCTGATGAAGAATCCAGGCGCGAAGATATGGTATGCAACAACCAAAGCGCATCAGGTGTATTCGGATGTAAGTTTTGGCGAAAACGACTTCATAATGTTTGGTAAGGAGAGTGCAGGAATCCCAGAGGAAATATTAGTTGATAATGAGAATAGCTGTATAAGAATTCCAATGTGTGAAAGCATCCGCTCCCTGAACCTGTCCAACAGCGCTGCAATTGTTTTATATGAAGCGCTGAGGCAGAATGGATTTAATGGATTAGAGGAAAATGGGGAACTTCACAAATTGTCGTGGAAGACAACATAAGATAATAACTTAAGAAATTTTAAGAAATACCATAAGAGATAACGAAAAGATAACGTAAAATAAAAACAAGGGGTCGGTTCAAAAATATGAGCCGGCCCCTTGTGGGGAAAGAGAGAGAAGATAAATTTTATATACAGATACTATCAGATCTTTGCTTCCCATAAACCATGCAGGTTACAGTAGGCATATACGCCCTTTACCGTCTCTGTTTTCTTTATGCAGAACACGGCATGAGGTTTTTTCTCTGGGCACAGGGACTTAGCGTATATTTTGCAATCTGTTTCAAGAATAATCCACTCGATATAATGTGACTCGTCCATTGGATGAGGCTGTGAGCCAACCTCAATGCGAATTTTGTGATAATCGCCAGGACAATTTTCTTTTTCATCTACACAATACACAGGAACGTGTTTTTCAACTGCACCATCGGTACTGCAGCTCTTTAATTCTGTCATTGACTTACCGCAGCAGACTGGTGTAGATCCACCATCTTTTAATACTTCAAACTGATTTCCGCAGACTTCACATTTATAGAATTTCATATGCATCCTCCTCGTATATTTGATTAGCTTACTTGGCGAAATTATTTCGAATTAATTGCCTGTCTGTAAATCCTAATATATAGGTATTCTGCATATGATACAGCCACGAACGGTGTCAATCTATATGGGTGGACGCGTATTATTTTTCTATATCCTTTGTGAGAGACATATAACCATTAGAATCATTGAGGACTGCATTCTCGCCTTCTTGAAGAGCATTCTTAAGGAAAGGCAGGTTGGGCTGAACATTGGTTGGAGCTGAAAGGGTGTTCTTCTTTGCTGCCATCTCATAATTATGAATAATCACACCGGCCTGAGTTACTCTGTCCTTCATTGGAGTCTGAAGGTGTGCTGTCATCAGATTAAGGATTCCGCGCGGGCTGCTGCCGTGACCACCGTAGAACAGATACAGAAGCTGGCGTATTCCTTCTACAGGAAGGTCATCCAATAAAATAAACAGAGCCTGTTTGATTTTCTTAAATTCCTCGGAATCGTTTATTCCCTGCAAATCGGGGAACAGATATTGGAACATGTATGGCAGGGGGCTGACCTTGAGAGCTCTGAACCATTCCATGACCTGATCAATTGAGGGCGAGGTGGAACCCTTTTCCCAGTTTTGAATAGTCTTTCTGGCAACACCTAATTCAATTGCCATGAACTCCTGGGATTTGCCCATGTTTGTACGTGTGCTTCCAAGAATGACACCGAGGCGTTTTCTGTCTTCTGACATGTAATTATTTTCTTTGCTTTCCATTATTTGATCTCCTTTGCTTGGTGCGAATGTTGATGGCTACAAATTATTGGATACTGCTTCGAAAACTGATAAATATCAGCTTAGGGCAATATATTACTCGCAAATTTAAGTAAATGGTAACGCGAAAAAATGGAATTGTATAGTGTAAATAGTAGTCTAAATTCACCACACAATGCGAAAAATATTACGCTCGTAATTCTATGTGGACTGAGTATGGCATATACTATAATATATATGGTGAGAAAGAAAGCACACTATATATATCTTCAGCTTGATGATAATAGGATTATTTGACCAATAATCTGTATGATTAACACGAAAAAAGGGCAATTGAGATGAGCAGAATTGAAGAAACAAAAAATACTAATCATGATGGAAAAAGACAGACGAAATCAGTGTTATTGCTTGCCATGGCAGTAATACTTGCGGCGTGTGCACTCTGTGGCTGTGGTAATTCGGAGCAAAAGGAAGAAGCAAAAGCAAGCATTGTTGTTGACGATATAGTACAGACCCCCACGAAGGTTCCAACTCCTACGCCGACTCCGACTCCAACACCTGAACCTGAACCGGAATATGAGCCTGTAATCATAGGCTTCGTTGGAGACGTAATGCTCGGAAATCAGGTCTATAAGAATTATAAGGATGCTGGTGATGATATATCGGCAGTGCTTAAGGATGGTATGCTTGACCATTTCACGGGTGTAGATGTTATGGTTGCAAATCATGAATACTGCACTACTACATCCACGGCAATAGATACTAATCAGATATACAATATAAAGACGTCAAAAGAGCATGAACCCCTGTGGCTGGACATGGGAGTTGATGTTGTGTCGCTCGCCAACAATCATATGCTTGATTTTGGGCGTGTAAGTGCGACTGATACAATACAGGCAATGGATGAAATCGGCGTTCTGCATTGTGGGGCTGGAGAGAATCTTGAAGCAGCGCTTAAGCCTGTTATCCTTGAGAGGAATGGCAAGAAAATTGCAATCATAGCTGCGACAAGAGTAATCTGTGCCTACGGGTGGAATGCTACCAGTGAAAAGCCAGGTGTAATGACCACATATGAGAGTACTGAATACTTTGGAATGATGAAGGATGAAATCAAAAGACTGAAGGAAGAAGAGAAGTGTGATTTTGTAATCGCATATGTACATTTTGGCACGGAACACACTACTGAAATAAATGCGTCTCAGAAGAAGATATCCTATGAGTATATCGATTCTGGGGCAGACTTAATAATGGGAGCGCATGCGCACACACTTCAGGGCGTAGAGTTCTATAAGGGAAAACCGATTTATTACAACATGGGTAATTTCCTTTTTGGATCACAGAGAGATGAAACCATGTTTGTTGAGATTACACTAAATGAGAATAACAGCTGCTCAACAAAGATATATCCTGGAGTCACAACTGGTTCAACTGTATCACTCGCAGCAGATGAAAAAAGGCTCGAGATAATAAGATACGTTGAGAAGATATCTGTCAATGCGCAGATAGACGATGATGGAAATGTTACTCAAGTGAGATAGTAGAGACTGCTATCTCCACTTATCAAACAGAGAGTCATAATAGATATACATCTTCTGAACACTGTTCTCTAAAATAAAGTAATGTCGGATATATGGAATGAGCAATATGAGAAACATTCCAGACAGGATGGCAATTGATAAATCAAGAGTAAACAGGCAGATGACGATAAGCCCCACTGTTGCAATGGCAAAGAAGAGGGTGACCAGGAGATGTATCAGCCTTTCATGTTGGAAGAATTTGATTTGAGTTAGTATTTTTTCTCTGAGAAATGAATCTTCACTAGCAGAAGCTGGTGCGTTGTCAGCAAGCTCAGAGAGATAATTTAAATATGCTTTGATTCTTTTTTCCATGTGGATATAGCCCATCTTTCATAATCTATGCACATATAATACCATATCTTACGTTTTGTTATTGAAATCCAGACTGATAAAAATTAAAAGTTGTCCTAGATTTGAGGAGAATAGAGACCATGAATGAGAATCTAAAATGGGTTGCTATGTGGGGGAATGCCGTATCGATATCGGAGAACAGACCGGAGAGCTATGCAAAAGATATTACTCTGCGTTACCCGGTTTTTTGCCCCTTTGCTGGAAACAAAATACGGATTACATTCGATAATTATTGCGGACTTGAGGCTGTTTCAATCGCCAGAGCGACTGTTATGGTGGAGGGTGTTTTCTCGCAGGTTAGCTTTGGAGGCAGCGAAAATGTCACGATAGGGGCAGGTCAAAAGAGCACATCTGACGAAATCGATGTCTGCGTTAAAAGTGGGCAGACAATGTACGTAAGCTTCTATCTGGAGGACTATACCCAGATGAGATCGTCTGTCTATGTTCAGGGACCCTTGTCTGGTGGAATGTATTCGCTTGGTGACGCAACCAGGGAAGTAGAATTCGATATTAACCGCTCCAGAAAAACAAATATCTATTACTTTCTCAGCAATATTTCAATACTGACAGGTGTGGAGAACCAGGCAATTGTCTGCTATGGAGACTCAATTACTGCACAGGACTGGCCGGATTATTTGCAGCTAGAACTCAGGGAAAATGGGCTTAACCAGTATTCTGTTATCAGAAGAGCAACCAGCGGTTCAAGAATTCTTCGAGAATATTCATGTATTACATACGAGTCGTATGGCTTAAAGGGAACAAACAGATTTGAACATGAGGTTCCGACAGATGGGGCAACGCATGTGATTATTCAGCAGGGAATTAATGACATTATTCATCCTGTTGGTGTGGAAGTGAATCCTTTTAGACCGATGAGCGATATGCCAGGGCTTGAAGAGCTGGAAGCAGGGATGGAATGGTATATTGCGAAGGCAAAGTCCTATGGATATAAGGTGATTCTTGGAACACTTCTTCCGATTGAGGGTTGGAGGACGTACGCTCCTTTTAGAGATGAATTCAGAAATGCATTTAATGAATATATGCGAAATAACCACGGAGTCGATGGCGTGATTGATTTCGATAAAGCGGTTCGGGATGTACGCGCTCCGAAAGCCTTTGGCAAAAGCTATGACAGCGGGGATCATCTCCACCCGAGTGGTAAGGGTTATGAGCGAATGGCGCAGGAAGCATTGGGATTCTTTCTGCCTGGCAATATTAAGAAAAAGAGAAGCGCCAGTTCCATGACGCGTAAGGAACGTGCACGTTTGGTTATAGAAAAGCTGAAGAGTGAATATCCAGATTCAGGGTGCTCTTTAGTATATGAAGAGCCGTGGAAGCTTCTGATATCAGTGAGACTTGCAGCGCAGTGCACAGATGAAAGAGTTAATAAGATTGTTCCAAAACTGTATGAGAAATATCCGACGATAGAGGCAATTGCAAATGCGCCGTTATCTGACATAGAAGATATAGTAAACCCATGTGGTCTTGGAAGAAGTAAAGCGCGGGATATAAAAGCTTGCATGCAGATGCTCCATGAAGTATATAAGGATATTGTTCCGGATTCTATGGAAGAGCTTCTGAAACTCCCGGGAGTAGGCAGAAAAAGTGCAAATCTGATCATAGGTGATGTATATGGAAAGCCAGCGATTGTGACGGATACACATTGTATCAGATTATCGAATCGTATTGGGCTTGTCACTGATGAGAAAGATCCGGCAAAGGTTGAAAAAGCTTTGTGGAAGATTGTGCCACCAGAGGAAGGGAACGCTTTGTGTCATAGGCTTGTGGATCATGGTCGTCTTATCTGCACCGCCAGAACAGCACCATATTGCGACAGATGCTGTTTGAGAGATGTTTGCAAAAGTGCAAAATAGTATGATTTATGGTCTGGGCCATATGATAAACATTGTTTATTGAATTGCTATTGTTTGGTAAAATATAAATGATGTGTATCGATAAAATATGAGGGGTTCATATGTTTTCTTTTTTTCGAAAAACAAATAAAGAATTAGATCAGATTATTTCAAGACTTGAAGCGAATATGTCCAATAATTATAAGGACGCGGCGCAGGATAATTTCAGGGAATTTGAAGAGAAAATGAATGAGCTGGATTTGTCTGATGCGCAGAAGAAGGTATATTCAGCGAAGCTCGAGGATTATAGATCGAGACTTAAGGAATTCACGCACAAGGATCAGAAACCATATTGGACATAATATCAGAAGAACTCAATCAAAAATATAATATAGTTCTTGCATCCGGGTCGCCCAGGCGAAAAGAGATACTCACGCAGGCAGGACTTGATTTTACAGTAATAAAAAGTGAAGGCGAAGAGGTCATTACAAATTCAGATCCTTCAATGGTTACTATGGAGCTGTCAAGACAGAAGGCGATAGAGGTGTATGACAGAATAAATGGTACGTACGAAGCCAGCAGCGATATCTATGCGAAGGAAAAGCCAATCATAGTTATTGGTTCTGATACGGTTGTTGCCATAGACGGACAGATTCTGGGAAAACCCAAGGATGAAGCGGAAGCTGTGTGTATGATACAGAAGCTTCAGGGCAGAAGTCACAGCGTTTTTACTGGGGTAACTATTGTATTGCAGTCAGGCGAAGCGGAGAATACGGTCACGTTTGCATGTGAGACTAAGGTGCATGTCTATCCCATGAGTAATCAGGAGATAGAGAATTATGTACTGACAGGGGAACCGATGGACAAGGCGGGAGCATATGGTATTCAGGGATTATTTGCCAAATATGTCGAGAAGATAGAGGGCGATTATCTCAATGTAGTTGGCTTTCCGTTATCTGCCTTCTGGAGAGAACTGCAAAAAATGTTAAACAGATAAAATACTATGGGGATAAGGAGAGATATATGGAAATCAAAGGTTATACTTATGGCTTTTTTGGAAAAAGAGGAGAATACCGCTCTGAAGAGGGAATTGCTTCACAGGATGCCTTATATGACACCGGTGTCAATTGGATGTGCCTTGCAGTTGTCATGATGCAGAAGACCTGCATGAGTACAGAGATGCATTTCAGCTTCAGGGATTCGGCGAGCGATAGGGATTTGATTGCTGCGATTGATCGTGCGCATAAGAAAAATGTTAAAGTCTGCCTCAAACCTATGGTTAATTCAGAGGATAATATTTGGAGGGCAAGAATATCATTCCCTGATGGAGAAGATGATAGCGATCCATACTGGGATGAGTGGTTTAAGAATTATACTGATTTTATGACATACTATGCTGAGCTTGCTGAGGAAACCGGGTGCGAGATGCTGTGTATTGGTTGTGAAATGTGTGGAACAGAGTACAAGGAGAAGCACTGGAGAAAGCTGATAGCAGAAGTGAGAAAAGTATTCTCTGGCAAGGTTATGTATAACACGAATCATGGTAATGAGCTCAGTGCAAAGTGGTATGATGATCTTGATTACATCGGAACGAGCGCATATTTCCCTGTCGGTGTTAAGACTCCAGATAACATTGAAGAAGTCGAGAGAAAAGCTGCGGAGGTTGATGCTGGACTTGCAGATCCCTCGGAGATGCCAGAACTTATCCCATGTTCTGACTACGATGTAATGGTAAAGAATTGGAAACATATAGCTGATGAGATTCAGAAGGTATACGACAGATGGAAGAAGCCAATTCTGTTTGCTGAAATAGGCTGCAGAAGTGCCAAGACCTGTGCGTCTATGCCTTGGGATTTCAAGCATACTGATCTTCCACATGATGAACAGGAGCAGGCTAATTTCTATTCATCATGTCTTGAAGTGTTTGCCGAGAAGCCTTGGTTTGCCGGTGCCTTCTGGTGGGACTGGAGTACAACAATTTATCATACCAGAGAGGAAGCAGCGAAGGATAATGGATTCAATATCCACCTGAAGCTTGCGGAAACAGCATTGAAGGAAGCTTATGCTCGCCTGTAGTAATGCTGATTTGCTGATTGTGAATAAAAAAGAAGACAAATAATAAAAAGAAGAATACTACTATGAAAAAAACATTTAGTTTCTATTTTGCATTATGGTTTACAAAAGCGATGCGACAGTTCATGCGTTTACTGGGCAAGAATGCTGCGCATCTTCCGGGAAAATTTGCTATCAAAATTTGCCCCAAATTCCTTGCCATGATGGATAAACCTAAACATACTATCGGTGTCACAGGAACAAACGGTAAAACGACAGTATCCAATCTTCTTGTCGATATGCTAATGGCACAGGGATATGCCGTAACAAATAACAGACTCGGTTCGAACATGAAAGAAGGAGTGGCAAGCGCGCTGATTGCGAACTCTACTCTGGGTGGCAAATCGAAAAATGATTATGCAGTCCTGGAAATCGACGAGCGAAGTTCAATGCATATCTACCCATACATCAAGCCGGAATATGTAATCTGTACAAATCTTTTCCGTGATTCGATTCTTAGAAATGGAAGTCCAGAGTATATTCAGAGTATTGTGACTGCCCATATGCAAAAAGAAACTACGCTGATTCTCAATGCGGATGATTTGATTAGCGGTTCAATTGCACCAGAAAACAAAAGAGTATATTACAGCATAAGACGCATGCCAACTGACACACCCGAGTGTACGAATATTGTCAACGATTGTCAGATTTGTCCTAAGTGTGCGGCAACTCTCAAGTATGAATATGTTCGTTATCATCAGATTGGAAAAGCGGTATGCCCGTCATGTGGATTTGCATCTCCAAAACCTGATTATGATGCGCAGGTCAACAATGATGATGGCACAGTTACAATCTACGAAAGAGGTGTTGCAGAGAATTATAAACTGCTTAATAATTCAACCTTCAATATCTATAACCAGCTGTGTATAACGGCATTGCTCAGAGAACTTGGAATATCTGCTGATCAGGTGCGCGACGGTCTGTCCAAAATTGCATTGCCAGATTATCGCTATACTCAGTTTACACAAAATGGTATGCACGTCGTTGATATGATGGCAAAAGAGCATAATCCGATAGCATGCTCGGTTGTCTTTGACTATGTGTCTAAGGAACCAGGAATGAAAGAAGTTCTGTTCCTACTAGATGACGAGACTCCCAAGGAGAGCATGTGCTGGATATATGACTGCGATTATGAGAGACTGAATTCTCCTCTGATTAAACATATTATTATTCCAGGCAGCAGAGCATTAGACCAGAAGTTGAGACTTCTGATGGCTGGCGTTCCGGAAGAAAAGATAATCATTGGAATGGAAGATCTTGAAGCACCATCATATCTTGAATTCGATGGGACGGATACGGTTTTTGTTCTGCACCAGCACTGGAAACCTGAGATGGATAAGAAGGTTGTGGCTAGAATACGTGAACTCTTAAGTGAGCGCGGTGAGGACATAGGAAGTTCATCGAATGTTATGAACAGTGATGACAAGGCCAAGACGAAGGAAGTCGACGGGAGACAAGAGAATGTCCCAAGTGAGCAGGGAAGAGGTAAAATTGTTGAGAGCTTGTTCCCAGAGATTGCTAATCTCTACGGAGATACTGGTAATGTCCGTTACCTTTGGAAGTGTATGCCGGCAGCAGAATTTGTCAATGATTCATTGAATGACGTGCCTTCTTTTGTGGCTACAAGGCCGGATATTATCTACATGGGACCAATGTCAGAGCACGCACAGGAACTTGTCATTGACAGGCTTAAGAAGTATAAGGACAGGCTTAAGCAGCTGATAGATGATAATGTTGTTTTCCTGATGACAGGTAATGCTGCTGAGGTGTTCTGGAAAGCCATTGAGAATGAAGATGGTACTATAATTGAAGGACTTGGATTGTTTGATTATGTTGCGAAAAGAAAAATGTTTGCAAGATACAACAGACATGTTATGGGTGTGCTAGAAGGTTCGATTGAAATTGTAGGCTATAAGAACCAGTTTACACACAGCTATGGGGACAATTCATCTGAATTCTTCTTTGACGTAACAAAGGGAGACGGACTTAACAGAGAGAATGCCAAAGAGGGTGTCAGAAAGAATAATTTTGTAGGAACTTACCTGCTAGGTCCTATTCTTATACAGAATCCTCATCTTACAGAATATGTGCTTAAGCTCATTGGAGTTGATAATCCTAAGCTTGCCTTTGAGAAAACAATCGTTGCAGCATATGATAGAAGACTTGCTGAATATAAAGAGATTGAGTTTATTATTCAGTAGAGTGGCGCGTAGCGTAGCAACTTATTTGCTTACAATCCGCCTGAGCATTGAAGACTGACTTCATCGGATAGAAACAAAAAACCATGGGATATTATCCCATGGTTTTTGCATTACATAATTTAATTTGATTTGATTCAAAGATACAATTAGTTGTCGAATGAGTAAGAACCAAGAACAGTTCCATCAAAATCAACATAAGTAAATGTAACAGTGATTGTATCTGTAACACCAGCTTCCTGTGCACATGCAGAAGCAACAGTACCAGCCATTGACTCAAGTGCAGCTTCATCAGCTGAGAACTGGCTAGGATCTACAATGCCTTCCTGGAAGGTGTATGTGTAGATGATGCTGTTATCAACAAAATCAAGAGTGATGCTTGAGTACATACTAGCAAGCTGTTCACGGGAAGGATCAATAGCCTTATCCATAGCAGCCTTCTTATCAGGTGTGTTGTAGAAAGAACCAAGAGTAGTCTTGCCTGATGTTGCGTTATCAGTAGTAGTATTTGTGTTATCAGTGGTAGTGTTTGTTGTGTTATCAGTAGCTGCAGGTGCAGTGGTCTGAGCGCCACATGCGCAAAGTGTCATTGCTGTCATAGCAACTGCGAGTACAAGTGCTCCAAATTTTTTCATTTTTTCTTCCTCTTTTTCTTGTTTTTCGACTTAGTATTTAGTTCCGTCACATTTTTTGGCACATATTCCATTTTAACTGCAAAACCCATATGTGAAAAAGTGACAAAACCAACATACAGTATTTGTGCAAATATGTCAATGCAAAAACATGTTCATCGAGTACTATTTTCCATGCGCCCATTCTACAATATCTGTAATATCCTTAATTGCAAGAACGATTTTGGATTGATTATTTTGCTCATAGCAGAAGTTAAAGCGATAGCAGGCCATACTTCCATCATCCCTAAGCACGTGGTTGAAATAGGATAACAGTTCTTTTTCCTTAAGTGCTTCAACAATTTTGTCTAATTGCAAATTGCGAATAAAGTCTTCTCTTTCCTCAGGAACAATAACATTTTCAGCGATAAGTTCAGTTCCAGCCTTATAGCTTATGTCCTCAACCTCCTTGAAAACACGAAGCTCCTGTGAAAAAACATCCTTCATATGGACATTCTCAGTCTCCAAATCAATTATGCCGATCATACTGTATTCTTCACGAAGACCTGCAATCATACGGAACTCATCCGACATCTCCTGACGCTGCTCCATTCGTTTAGCCATAGAGGCATCCAAATCCTGAGAATAATAGATGACTTTAGATACTTCACCTGCAGAGACTTCCATTCTCCAGAAAACAGCTTCACGCCATTCACCATTTATAAGCTGATATGCACAGGATATGTGGTCTTCTTCTAATAACCTCTTCTTCAGGTTTTCTACCTGACCTACCTCTTCTCTAAGTTTCTGATATTCGCTAGCGACATATGTTCTTGAAAAATACATGTTTCTCAAAGAATATACGCCTCTTTCTGTCTCATTTTCGGCGATGCTGGTCTCGCTCTTTTTCATGATGCGATATTCATCTAATTCAAGATCAATCAGTAACAGTGCCTCGTAGGAGTCAGTCAAGACTTTTACCAGCTCATCCATTTCTTTTTTGAAGTTTTCTTCAGCGATAGCTCGTTTAAATTGAGGAAAATTCTCGTAAAACTCCTGCTTGTCCGCATACATCATTTGTTCAGCTATCGTTGTAACAGTCTCAAGCTCATTGGTAATGCCGTAGGCGTATCCAATCGAGGCAGTGGGAACATTGTCTGACTTGATTAATTCTTCAAAAGCCTTCGCCCTCTGGTAAAAAGAGTCCTCATCCTCACCGGAATAAATCACAATAAATTCATCACCGCTTACACGATAACAATTCCAGTCCCAAAAGAATTTTTTCAATTTATCTGCGAAAGTGCGAATGTAGTGGTTTCCCGCCTCGTGCCCTTCCGTATCATTTACATATTTTAATCTGTTCAGATCTCCGAACATTACTCCAACAGTTTTCTCACACAGACTCGCTGCAAACGAATTACAGAATGAACGATAGGAATAGAAATTCGCAAGACCAGTCATGGTATCGTAATTACAATAGAATTCGAGCTCTTTATTGTGTTCAAGCTCTTTTACATATGCATCATGCACATCCTGAATATACAAAATAACGATTTGGTTATCTTTTTGATATTCAGAAGACTTCATGATTTCCATTACCACCCATTTGAATTCTCCATTCGTATTTCGGCGATAGCGGAATCTCATTCTTTCATCACTTTGTTCAAAATGTGACTTGATGTTATTTATATCAGTAAATTTTAGGTACATATCGCAGTCCCTGGAATCTACCTGACCCGTCAGTGCAAACTGCTTTAGCCATTCAGATATTTTTTCAGAATACCCTTTCTGCGTACTTCTCTCCTCTGCATACATTTTCAATTCTGTATGCGAATCCTCTGTCAGATTAATTCGCAGTATCTTGTGATAGTTATTTGCTAACAACTGTAATGAATCTTCAAGCGTAAAATTCGTGTTCACAGCTATACCACCTTCCAGTTTATTGTAGTATCATTAATTGTTTTCTTTCCGCGTATTATTATAGTCTTTTTGTCGAATTTTTCAAAAAATATATAATTACTTTCTCCGCGAAAGTGATATAATTATCCGTTGGAAAATCAGTTTTTTCATACTACTACATAGATCACGAGGCTCTTATGAAATTAGTTGAATTACTAAATAATCAGAGATTAACTATTCAGTTATTGTGGGGGGAGCAGAAAATAGAATTCTTCTCGAATGTAATTGGAAGAGAAGAATCAACAGTGTTCGTTACTCCTTATGTTCATAACGGAAGCGAGTTGCAATTGAATGTCGTGCAGGAAAATGATGTTATATGTAACGTGTTTACAAATAATCCGTCTACCAAGCAGCGTATCGCCTGGAAGAATGTTGAACTTACGACGGTGACTCGTGATGATAAGATGATGTATTGCCTTAAGACGAATGGGTACAACCATATTGCAACACATGATGACAGACGTAAGCATGACAGACTGATTGTTCAAATTAATGCGCAGGTTTTTGATGCACAGTCCGCAGAGGGTATTGATATTATTATTCACGATATCAGTGACATTGGAATATCCTTCTATGCCCCCAAAACCTATAGTCCGAAAGAGAACCAGCTCACTATCGCATTTTCGGATATCATCGGAACTAAGACGTTTGATATAAGAGTCGACTGTGTTATTGCCAGAACAGCAAACAAAGCGGGCAATCAGCTCGTTGGTTGCAGGATTGCCAAAGAGAATAAGAATTATCAATTGTACGGATTCATGAAACATTTGGGAGATAAGAATAAGGCGAGCCAGCGCGTTGTGTGAAGTAAGTAAAGCAGGAATAAATAAGTAGTTCAATTCTTTTGACCGCTGTATATACAAAAATACACTTGCCATAAAATGGTGTTACTACTATAATTACTTCGTAACAAAAACAGAATATTCTTCGGGGGCGGGTGAAATTCCCTACCGGCAGTAAAGTCTGCGAACCTCTGGTTTATTAATATTTTCCATTGGCCGATTCGGTGCAATTCCGAAACCGACAGTAAAGTCTGGATGAGAGAAGAGATGCAAGGAACAATCTTATGTGCTGTACCAGCACCAAGTTTGTGTGTGTTTATTGCCCCGCCATATTATGGCGGGTTTTTTTATTCACACGAGCCCGAGGTAAGAATTATTGCCATGCAACACGGACTCGCGATACATCCTTAGCACTTCAAGAAGAATTTTCTACAGGAAAAGCAAAAGGAGAAAAAACAATGAACAAAAAACAAACCTTCAAAGTACGTTATCTTGCACTAACTGGCATGCTTGCAGCTCTTGCTTTCGTGCTACAGTATCTGGAATTTCCAGTTCCTTTCCTAATTCCAAGCTTCATCAAATTTGATTTTTCGGATCTTCCAGCACTCATTGGCGCATTTGCATATGGCCCCATCGCAGGTGTTGTCATTGAGTTAGTTAAGAATGCTCTTCACTGTCTTGTATCACAGAGTGCAACTGTCGGAGAGCTGTCAAACTTCATTTTAGGTGCAGTATTCACATTCACTGCGGGATCTATTTACAAATATAAGAAGACCAAAAAAGGTGCGCTTATAGGAGCTCTTTCCGGATCAGTTCTCATGGGACTTATCAGCATTCCTTCAAATCTTTTTGTTGTATATCCTTTCTATTACAACTTCATGCCTGAAGAGGTTGTTCTTGGAATGTATCAGGCCCTCTTACCATCAGTAGATAGTATTTTAGCATGTCTTCTGATCTTCAACCTTCCATTCACAATTATCAAGGGACTGATTTCTCTTGTAATTACACTATTAATATATAAGCCCCTGTCACCTATCCTTCATGGCAGTAGCCAATCGGTAGGTAAAAAGGAAAAGGATAAAGAATAATTTTCTTGTAAATTTTCTATTGGCAGAATACACATACTGTGGTAAATTAGACGAGATGTGTGCTAGCGTAATTAGAGCGCAAGTACATATAAACCAATAAACATAATTTACAGAGGAGAATTATTATGAAAGCAATGAAGAAAATCAGCGTTCTTGCACTTGCAGTTATGATGGTAATTGTAGGTCTGTGTGCATGTGGCGCAAAAAAGACAGTTGAGAGCTACTACAGCGATGCTAGCGTTGCTGCTACAATGAAGTCACAGGTTGACGGCCTTAGAGAGGCAATGAGCGATTACTACAGCAGCATTGAGTATTCAGTAAGCGGCAACACATTCGTTTATGAGTACACATTCACAGAGGAAGGTGAATCATATTACGATGCAGATACAACCAAGTCTGGACTTGATGCACAGAAGGATACATACCTTAACTCTATGAAGAGTGAGACTGGTGTAGAAGATACAATCACTCTTGTATTCAAGTATTATGATTCAAACAACTCACTTCTTGACGAGTTCACTTATAACAACTAATTTGCCATAATTGGAAGTTGAGAGATTTCCCGTATCGATTTTGATCTGGGATGTCAGAACATAAAAAAACCGAGTTAGTGCCATTGGCACCAGCTCGGTTTTTTTATGTTACGTTATGCTCCATGTTTAGCCTGCACCGCATCGTTAATTTCATAGCCACAATACTGGCAGGTTGGATGATCAGAAAGTGTTCCTATAAGTGCTGCACCACACATCGGACAGGTATCTTTTTTGATTTCTCTTGCTAGACCAATCACAAATTTGTTTTCTATAAACATGAGGCTGCAATGACGAAGGTAGCCTCTTTTTTGCATTTCACGGAAAATGGAAACCTTCTGTTCATCTGTCATTTGTTTCTTATTAGCAGAATGCGAGGTTATCATCTTGCGAATATTTTCCACAATCAGGCCTGAAGGAGCCATCATCGGTTTGGGAGCCTTCGCTGCATTATTAGAAAATCGCCTTGCTGCCACGATATAGAGCACGTTTTTGTGATGCACATAAACATTGTAAATGAAGGGCATCATGATTAGAAATAATCCCAACAAAAGAGATGGTTTTTCTTTGCCTTCTATAACATCTATCAGAGCTAATCCCATTAATATCAAAAGAAAAAACACAGCGAAACCGTGCAGAGCCATACGTGAAAACTCGTGCCGCTCACTACTTACATCAGAATACCCTGTGATGTAGAAATAGCTTGGAGTAGTCTCGTTTGTCCCTGCCACAGTGCCTTCCTTTTGCTCGGGTTCTTTCTGCACATGCTGGATGGAGTAGACCTTATTATCTGTAATAACCTGCGCAAAAATATCCAAACTACCGCAGTAAGGGCAGGTTCCGGCAAAGTAAATCTTCTTATCTATTACAGCGCCGCAATTTTTACATTTACACTTGACCTTCTTGCTCTCCAGCTCGATCAATACTTCATTTCCAACCGTCTGGACGGTAAATCCTGTCATGCATTTCCGGCGTAGCTGGAGAAGTTCCCTACCTGCTTTCCTGGCATCCTCACCCATTACAGCAGCCAGTTCTCCAGATCTTATATTTCCATCCAGATCATTTTCAAAATAAGCATTGATAAACCGCGCCTTTTTAATCTGGTTTCGGATTCGTACACTCAGGAAAAGCTTCAAAAAGCCCAGCAAACTAAAAAAGAGGAAAAAGAAAATCACAAAAAGATAGATTAGAAAATCATCCTTTCGCCGGCTGGTACTTTTTTCTGAAACAATGGAAAATATCATTCCTCCAGACCAAAAGAGGCTGGAAATCCATCCCCACACAAGAAGTGCTTTAGAGCGAGATTGCATTTTACTTATGTTTGATTCTAATAAATACATTTGCTTCAACCCCTACGATATTACAATCCCATAAAATTGTTATTCTAGCAATAAAAACCTTGAAAAAAAACTGAAAAGTTGTAAAATTATGACGTTTATGGAGTAAATTCTGTAAGCTATTATTTTTGGGTAGCTTTTTGGCAAAACCGAAAGGAAAATTATGTATATTCTACTATTTCTTCTATGGATCGTTTTTAACGGACAGTTCACTTGGGAAATCGCAATTTTCGGTGTTGTTGTCAGTGCACTCGTTTTCGCGTTCATGTGTGCATTTATGGACTACAGCATAAAAAAAGAGATATTCCTGTTAAGTCGAATCCCTTATTTTCTTGTCTATGTATTTGTACTGATAAGAGAGATTATTAAGGCTAATATTGTCATGGCTAAATATATTACTGTTAAGCAGGAATATGAGCTTCATCCGGTTATTTTCAGAATTGATACCAAGTTGAAGAGCCATTTGTGCAGAACACTTCTGGCAAATGCAATTACACTTACACCAGGTACAATTACCGTAAGTATGGAAGAAGAAACATTGATTATCCATGCCGTTGACGAATCCCTTGCGATAGAAGAGGTTGAGAATTTTGTGTTTGAGGGAATCCTTCTCAAATTAGAAGGAGGTAGAACAAAATGACACCAGTAATAGATAGTATTCTTACTGTAATGTTAATTATACTTGCACTCATGGTTTTGCTGTGCCTTATCAAGGCGATTATTGGACCACGTGTTGGCGACAGACTTGTATGTGTAAACATGATGGGAACGCTCGTTATTGTCATAATCTGCATACTTGCAATCAAGATGAAAGAGGGATATCTGGTGGATATTTCTATTATCTATGCAATGATAAGCTTCCTTGCAGTTGTTATTTTCTGCAAGGTGTACATGGGTGCATTTCTTCAGAAAAAAGCAGAGTCAGAGAAGAAGGAGGATGAAGCAAATGGAAACGATTAATATGATTTGCCAAATTGCCGGTATTGTCTTTTTATTTCTGGCTATGCTGGTTTTTGTGTTCCAGATTGTTGGTATCTTCAGATACAAGTTTCTTCTTAATAAAATGCACGTTGCGGGAATGGGAGATACTCTTGCACTTTTCCTCGCAGCGATTGGATTAATTCTGTTGTCTGGATTCAACATGACAAGCGTCAAGCTTGCGCTTGTTTTTGTCTTCATGTGGTTTACATCACCAACATCGTCTCACCTGATAGCTGGAATGGAAGTTCTCACGGACAAGACAGTGAAGAACCATGTGGATGTTCAGGTTGATAATGTTGAAGCCTTCGTTGATGGAAGGGAGGGAAGAAAATGATTATTTTTATGGTCATTTTAATGGGAATCCTCATGGTGTGTGCTATAGCAGTTACCGCGACGAAGAGCCTTCTTAACTCTGTTTTGGTTTTCATGGGCTTTTCCATTGTCATGAGTATCATTTGGATTTTATTCGAGTCGCCCGATCTTGCAATTACCGAGGCTGCTGTAGGTGCAGGTGTAACTACTGTTTTATTCCTGGCAACTCTTAAAAGAATTAAAGCAATTGATCTTGAGGAAAATTTGATAATTGAAGAAAACGATCAGTCCGAGATTCCTTCATGGGCTGTCGCTGAAAATAATGAAAAAGTAGAGGGAGGTGCTTCCGATGAGCTTTAAGAGCTGGATTAACGGCGAAGAAGACCTTCTGCTTAATAATTTAAAAACAACAAGACGTGAAGATGATCATGTAAAGCCCCTTCTCACTGATGAAGAGAAAAAGAGCGAGAATTCCAAGGTATTAAATAAAATATATAATGTCGAAGACAACAGAAGACTTAAGAGATTTGATAAGACATATCGCGTTGTAGCAATAGTTTTCTGTGTGCTTCTCGCTGCGGCAATGCTCTTTACAATTTCCTATCTTCCTAAGGTTGGAGATCCTGACACACCGGCTAATTCAAGCGTTGTATCTGAGAGATATATTGAGTCCGGACTTCAGGAAACTGGTGCAACCAATATAGTTACCGGAATGATTCTGACGTACAGAGCATTTGATACTTTTGGCGAGACAAATGTGTTATTTATTGCGACAGTCTGTGTCATGGTTCTTCTTATGCTTGATGAGAAGATTCTTGAGAAGCTCGATAAGACCAGCGATAGAATCTACGAGCCCGATTATGATCCAATACTCACACTTGCAGCTAAGGTTCTGTGTCCAATTATCTTGCTGTTTGGCATTTATATTGTGCTCAATGGACAGTTGTCACCGGGTGGTGGATTCTCAGGTGGTGCGATACTTGGAGCGGCAATGATTCTGTATAATGCCGCAATGGGATTTGGTAAAACCCAGCGCTTTTTCAACGAGAATATATACAAGGTTGCCAAGATTACGGCACTTTGCATGTATGGATTGATTGGAACATATTTCTATATTACCGGAGCAAACGGAATAGATAACATGATTCCACTCGGTACAGTTGGTGCAATTCTATCCGGAGGTATTATTCTTCCGATTGATATTGCGGTTGGTATTGAAGTTGCCTGCACAATGTATGCGTTTTATGCATTGTTCAGACGTGGTGGATTATAGGAAGGAGGGAGCAAAATGGGTCCAAATCTGTTAGCGAATTATTCTGAAGCGGTTGCTTTTATTTTGTTCGTAATTGGTTTTGCCAATCTCCTTCTTCAGAAGAATCTGATTAAGAAGATAATTGGTCTTAATATCATGGATTCAGGTCTGTATCTCTTCCTTGCTGCGAAGGGATATATTACAGGCAGGGTTGCACCCATCGTTGTGGATGGAGTGCAGAGCGTAGAGGCATATATCAATCCAGTTCCCTCAGGATTGGTTCTTACAGGAATTGTTGTATCTGTGTCTGTAACAGCGTTCATGCTTGCACTGACTGTTCGTCTGTATAAGAGATACCACACCCTCAATCTCGATGAGATTTCGATGTGGCTTAATAAGGAGGGTAGGTAAATGGATTTTGTACGTAATCTTCCAGCAATATCTATCCTCGCATGTATGTTTGCGGCTATTATTTCTTCCGGACTTCCCAGAAGAGCGGCTAGATTTCTTAATTATGTCCTGATAGCAGCAGTTGGCGGAATGTCTCTCATGTGCCTTGCATACGTGATGAATATTCAGGGGAGTGTAGTATATGTGATGGGTAAATTCCCGGCCCCCTGGGGTAATGAGATTAGGTTCGGTGTCCTCGAATGTCTGATGGCACTGTTCTTCAGCGTTGTTATGTTTCTGGCTGTTTTGGGCGGACGTCATAAAATGCGCGATGAGGTAGCAAAGGGAAAGGAATTCCTATACTACGTTCTGATTGATTTGCTGTTCAGTTCGCTTCTGGCACTTGTTTATACCAATGATATATTTACTGCTTACGTTTTTGTTGAGATTAATACAATTGCGGCAGCAGGTCTTATTGTTATTCGTGAAAACGGAAGAACAATCGAGGCTGGCGTTAGATATATGGTTATGTCCCTAATGGGATCAGGCCTCCTGCTTGCCGGTATCATGATAATGTATGATGTTACCGGACACCTTCTGATGAGCAATATCAAAGAAGCAGTTGATCAAATAATTTCGTCTGGCGAATATTATATTCCGGTCATTGTGGCTATTGCACTTATGACAACAGGTCTTTGTATCAAGAGTGCTCTTTTTCCATTTCACAGCTGGCTTCCAGATGCGTATGGATACTCAACAGTATCTTCAGCAGCCGTTCTCTCGAGCCTTGTATCTAAGGGATATATATTCCTTCTGATTAAGCTGTTCTACAGAGTGGTTGGTTTTGAGGTAATCAGTAATTCGCACATCCTCAGGATAATGTTCGTATTTGGCCTTATCGCAATGATAAGTGGATCAGTGAGCGCAATCAAACAGAGTGATATCCGAAGGATGATTGCATTCTCTTCTGTCGCTCAGATTGGTTATATTTACATGGGATTTGGAATGGGTACTGAAGCTGGAATGATTGCTTCAATCTACCATATAATGTCACATGCTGCGACAAAGTCCATGCTGTTTATATCTGCAATCGGACTTACTGATGTATCCAGAGGATCAAGAGATTTCAAGGATCTAACTGGGGCGGCTCTGAGAAATAAAGTGGCCGGTGTGGGATTTTTAGTCGGTTCACTGTCAATGGTCGGAATACCGCTGTTCTCAGGATTCATCAGCAAGCTTCAGTTTATGAATGCAGCAGTTGATCTGTCACTTCAGAAAATGCTTCCGTCACTCATTGTTCTGGGTATAAGTACTATTCTTAATGCGGTTTATTTCATGAAGACAGTAATTCGTATCTATACCCCTGTAACAAAAGTTGAAGGCGGTATGGAGGAACTTACCGTTATGGAGGGAGAGAGAATTGGTATAAATGGTGTTGTCCATGAAGAGGACAGAATAACCTTTAGAAAACAGATTCTCTACGGAACCGTGATTATATTATTCATTCTGTTAAATATTATCCTGGGAGTATTCTCAAATGAGATTATTACCATGATCAGAATGGGATTGGAGATGTTCGCATGACAAATCTAATGCTTATTGCCATTCTATTTCCAATTTTTGCTGGTGTGCTTCTGCTTGTTCTTCCAATTAAGGAAGAAAAAAGAAATATCATCGTTGCATGGACTGCAGTTTCGCTTGCGATTTCTCTAGTACTGATTGCACTTAGTGCTTTTCTGGTACCAGAGCAGAGCGCAGAGCTGGTTCGCTTTAATGACACGCTGATTATTTCTTTTAAGCCAGATTCACTTGGAAGACTGTTCTCATTGATTATGGGAATTGTGTGGGTGTGTGCAGGCTTCTATTCTTTTGAATATATGAAGCATGAGAAGAAGAACAAACGTTACTTCGGAGTATTCCTTCTGGTTCTCGGTGTGCTTATCGCACTGTGTTATGCAGAGAATCTGGTAACCTATTATACATTCTATGAATTCATGACAATTGGTTCTTTTGCGCTCGTTCTTCATAACCAGTCAAGGGAAGCAATTATGGCCGGACTTAAGTATCTGTTCTACTCATTTGCCGGTGCATACATGGTGCTGTTTGGATTGTATTTTGTTCATCAGTATTCAGTCGATCCTGCAATGACATTTATGCAGGGGGGAATAATTGATACCTTTAAGGCGGCAACTGCAGGTGCTCTTACCCTGGCGGGGACAGCTGCAGGAAAAGGAATTCTGGGAATATCAATGCTACTTATGATTCTTGGTTTTTCTGTCAAGGCAGGTATGTTCCCAATGCATGGATGGCTTCCTACTGCGCATCCAGTTGCACCAGCTCCAGCATCGGCAGCACTATCTGCAATTATCGTTAAGGGCGGTGTGCTTGGAGTAATCCGTGTTATTTATTACGTATTTGGAAGCGAGCTATTCAGTGGTTCCTATGTTCAGACCGTCGTTCTTATTCTTTCGCTTACAACGGTATTTATTGGTTCAATGCTTGCCTATAAGGAAAAGGTATTCAAAAAGAGACTGGCATATTCTACTGTCAGCCAGGTTTCATATATTCTGTTTGGATTGTTTATAGTTAATACTACAGCCTTTGAAGGAAGTATACTGCATGTTGCTGCTCATGCAGCAATCAAGAGCACCTTGTTCATGGTTGCAGGTGCAATTATCTATAAGACAGGATGTACCAGAGTTGGACAGCTCAGAGGAATTGGAAGAAAAATGCCGGTTCTTATGTGGTGCTACACGATAGTATCGCTGGGACTTATTGGTATTCCACCATTTGGAGGATTTACAAGTAAGTGGTTCCTGTGTGTAGGCTCACTTACATCTGGAGTGCCCGTTTTTGACTGGCTCGGACCTGTAATTCTTCTGGTATCAGCTCTGCTAACTGCAGGATATCTTCTGCCGATTACTATAAATGCGTTCTTGCCGGGAGCCGACTTCGAAAAAGAGGCGCTCGCTGTTTCTGATGCAGGAAATGACTCGCCAGATGGCGAATATCATGCATATCTGACAGCAAAAGAACCTAAGCTTATTATGCTTGTACCAATACTGATTCTGACACTTGCGTCAGTCGTGCTTGGTCTGTTTCCGGAGGTGCTGTCATGGGTATAAATATTAGCAATGTTTGGTATTTAGTATTAGTGCTTTTTCCTATAATTGCGGGCTGCGGAGTATTGCTGTTTCCTAAGACGAAGAGAACTGCGATGTGCGTCTATACTGAGGCGGTGACCATTCTGACATCAGTTCTTAGTTTTATTATGCTGTTTAACAGACCTGCAGAACCAATTACGGTCATTGATTTTGTGGGTAAGTACGATGTCGTGTTTGGATTTGATGGAATGGGTTCTATATTTGCGGGACTTATTTCTTTCCTGTGGCCATTGGCTTCGTTATATGCCTTTGATTACATGAAGCATGAGGCGAACGAAAAGAGTTGTAAGGAGAGTACATTCTTCGGATTCTATACCATGACTTTTGGTATAACACTCGGAATTGCCGCATCTGCAAACCTCCTCACCATGTATGTGTTCTATGAGCTTCTGACACTTGTAACTGTGCCACTCATTATTTTCTCTCTCAAGAGAGAGGCAGTTCTTGCAACAAGAACTTATCTGTATTATTCGCTTGGTGGTGCAGCATTTGGCTTCGTGACGCTTGTATTCCTGGCTAACTATGGGGAGACGCTTGCATTTACGCTTGGCGGTGTGCTTGGTACAGGGGCAGAGGGACATGAGACATTACTGAGACTGATTTACATCTTTGGTTTCTTTGGCTTTGGCGTTAAGGCAGCTGTATTTCCACTTAGTGGCTGGCTTCCTAAAGCGGGTGTCGCACCGACTCCAGTTACGGCGCTGCTTCACGCAGTTGCGGTCGTAAAATCCGGAGCCTTTGCTATTCTTAGAATTACATATTTCTGTTTTGGCACTGAACTCTTACGTGGAAGCTTTGCACAGTTTGTTCCAATGATTTTTGTTATATTCACAATTGTCTATGGCTGTTCACAGGCTGTAAGGGAAAGACATTTCAAGAGACGTCTTGCATATTCAACGGTATCAAACCTGTCTTATGTTCTGTTTGGTTGTCTGATTATGAGCCCTGCAGGATTGATTGGTGCGCTGGCGCATATGGTATTCCATGGAATTATGAAAATCTGCAGCTTCTTTGGAGCAGGTGCTGTAATCGCTTACACACATAAAGAGTATGTGTATGAGCTCGACGGAATTGGAAGAAAAATGCCTGTTACTTTTGCTGCTTTTACGGTTGCATCGCTGGCGCTTATGGGTGTACCAGGGTTGGCCGGCTTTATCAGTAAATGGAATCTTGCGACAGCAGCTGTTTCTTCAGGAAACTGGCTTGCATATATAGGAATAGGAGCATTACTTGTGTCAGCACTTCTGACAGCAATATATATGCTTCAGGTTGTAATCAGAGCCTTCTTCCCGGAGCAGGGATTCAATCCGGACAGTGTGGCTAAGATTCATGATCCAAACTGGAAGATGCTTGTACCATTCATCGTATTTATTATTGCGATTGTGTATTTTGGTATTTTTTCGGGCGGATTCATTGGACTTCTTGAAAAAGTGGCAATAGGTCTCTTCTGATAATCAGAAGAGTTTGATAATAGGAACTGAGAGGTGTTCTGTAAATGGAACTATTGAATAGCATCTGTGGACACGGCCTGTCATTCACGATTGACGGCTTCAGAATTGTATATGTAGTCATAGCCTGTTTTATGTGGGCAATGACAGGACTGTTTTCGCCCGAATACTTTCAGCATTACACGCACAGAAAGAGATATTACTTCTTTTTCATAATGACATTCGTAGCTCTGATTGGAGTTTTCTTATCAGCTGATTTGTTTACGACATTTGTCTTTTTTGAAATCATGAGCTTTACGTCCTATGTGTGGGTTGCGCAGGATGAGAAGCCAATGTCATTAAGAGCAGCTGGAACGTATCTTGCAGTTGCGGTAATCGGTGGTCTTGTGATGCTGATGGGTATCTTCATGTCGGAGGCAGGAGGATTCTCACCTTATGTAACAAATGGACTTATTTTCGTTGGTTTTGCAGCAAAAGCAGGTGTATTTCCGTTGCATATCTGGCTTCCAAAGGCACATCCAGTTGCGCCAGCACCAGCGTCTGCACTCTTGTCAGGTATTCTTACAAAATCAGGTGTGTATGGAATTCTGATTCTGAGTTTTCAGAGAATGCTTGGTGATATTTACTGGGGGAAGACAATGTTGCTTCTGGGACTCATCACCATGGTTCTGGGGGCGGTTCTCGCTCTGTTCAGCACGGACCTGAAGAGAACACTTGCATGTTCATCAATGTCCCAGATTGGTTTTATTATGACAGGTGTTGGCTGTGGAACTCTTCTGGCAGAGGAAGGTGCTCTTGCAATGAGAGGAACCATGCTTCATATGGTAAACCACTCGCTCATTAAGCTTGTGCTGTTCATGGCAGCCGGAGTGGTGTACTACAATCTTCACAAACTTGATTTGAATCAGATTCGTGGTTTTGGACGAAATAAGACTTTCCTGAAAATCTGTTTTGCAGTAGGTGGTCTTGGAATTGGAGGTATTCCTCTTTTCAACGGTTATGTGAGCAAAACACTTCTTCACGAAGGCATTCTGGAAAGTGCAGAAATCCTTGGTGGACCGATAGCTACAAGCGTAGAGTGGATATTCTTGATTTCAGGTGGATGTACACTTGCTTATATGATTAAGTTATTTGTTGCAGTATTTGTTGATAAAAACGAGGATGCTGCTGTACAGGAGAAATATGATGGAATGGCGAAGTCGTATATGAAGCTTCCAACCAGAATAGCCCTTGGCTTATCGACAATAGTTCTTCCTGTTCTGGGAATTGTTCCGGGACTGACAATGGATAAGATTGCGGACCTTGGAAGCTCGTTTTTGAATGCGCCTGAGATGGAGCATGCGGTTCACTATTTTGCATGGGAGAATATCAAAGGTGGACTTATTTCGATTGGTATAGGACTCCTGATTTATTTCCTGATTATCAGACTTCTTATGATGAAGGATGGTCGATATGTTGACAGATGGCCAAAGAAACTGGATCTTGAAGATTCCGTATACAGGCCACTGATACTCAGACTACTTCCGGCAATTGGTATATTCTTCGCAAGAATATGTGACAGTATTATTGATGGACTGATAGTGCTTCTTAGGAAGACATTATATTGTGAAAAGGCTATTGATAAGGAGCCGCAGGAAGGAAATGTCTTCACGCATGCGATTGGTGGTCTGCTTGACAAGATTCACTATAAGCTCACCGGAACTGACAGGGAAGCGAGAAGAAGCTATGAACACCGCATGTCAATCAAGGCACTTCAAAAATCGGAGAATTCAAAGATAATATCGAGATCACTATCATGGGGACTTGTTCTTGCAAGTGTGGGTCTTCTTGTGGTTGTAGGATACATGTTGATTGTTTATCTGTTCTAGAAGCAAAAAAGCAGGCTGAAGCTAAAAGGTTTCAGTCTGTTTTTTTGTCAAAAATAAGTGTAAAATGTAATAAATACGTGATGGGAGAGAGACTGTGAGTTCTTTTTTGGGTTTTTTTGTTTTTATTTTACTTCTCGTTGTGATTTTTGTGATGATAAACGAGAAACTTGTGAAGATAACAAGTGAGATTGCGTTGTTAATTTTTTCGCTGATAATTGGTGTTGCACTCGCGATTTTCAGGATGGTTGCACCTGAGAATAATCCGGTTGAGCCGCTTATCAAGGCTATTGCTGAATTCAGAATAGATAAAGTATTGTTGGAGGTTCTCCTGTGTTTCATGATGTTCAACGGAGCAAGCGAGCTCAAGTTGGGTGCACTAATTAAGAACTTCAAGCCAATTTGTATGCTGGCATTCTTAACTACAGTTCTTTCTTCAGCACTTTATGGACTGTTGTTCTGGGGATTGGCTTCGATTATGGGACTTGGAATTGGCTTTGAGCTATGCTTCCTGCTCGGTGCAATCATATCGCCCACGGATCCAATCGCTGCAACTGGAATTCTGAATAAAATGGGTTTGCCGAAGAATGTTACTGCAATAATGGAAGGTGAGTCATTGTTCAATGATGGAACAGGTGTGGCACTATTCATTTTCCTGAAGGACTTGTACCTTGATACCCCTGGATCCAATTTCTTCCTAGTAATGGGACGCGAGCTGTTTGGGGCAATCCTTGTTGGATTTGTTATTTCGTTTGTTTTGTCTTTTGTTATTAAGGCAACAGATGATCCTAAGAAGCATATCCTCATTTCGCTTCTGGCAGTATCATCGTGCTATTTCCTGTGCGAGCTGTTTGGTTTCTCGGGTTGCATTGCCTGTGTTGTATGTGGTATTTATTTCTCGACCTTCATGGATAGACTTCGTGCAAAGAAGAAGGATCTGGATCCGAATGATTATTACAAGGACTTCTGGACAATTGTTGACACGATACTAAATGACATATTGTATGTGATGATTGGTTTATCATTTATCTTCGTCACCAGAATCAATCTGTTTATTATTGTTGCTATCGCAGCAATTGTATTCAACCTTGCATCTCGATTTGCTGGTGTATATGTTTCAATGCTTGCGACAAGGCAGTTTCCTGACGGATACAGAACAACGCCATTTACGCTGCTAATGACTGTAAGTGGATTAAAAGGAGGATTGTGTCTCGCTCTTGCAATGAGTGCAAGCGAATTCCTTCCAGAACATGCATATACGGTTATTCTGTTCATAACGTATGTAACCATTTTGTTTACTACAATCGTTCAGGGATTATCTGTGGGGCCTGTCTATAAGTGGATTAAGAAGAAGTGGCCTAGACAGGAATGCTAGAACGATGATGAGGAGATAGTGTGAAAAACAACGCAAGCGGTTACTCAGAAATGAGGAATAGTATGAAGAAAACAGGAATAGTGGCCATAGTAGTTGCACTTTTACTGACGGGGTGTGCGCAGCCAGATGCAGCGAGCTTTCATGATAATAATGTAAAACCGCAGGAAGAGGATATTACGGCTACGCCCGAAAACCCTCAGGATGGAGATATTACACCTGCTCTAGTTGATGATAGTAATGAACTCATAGAATTATCGTATTATGGTGCAGATGAAGTTCTTATTCTTGATAAGGACAGTGGAGATTATACCAGCGTTAAGCTGGAAGATCTCACGGGTTATCCATGGGGCTATGAGAGTGTACTTTATTTTCTCGATGGAGATAATCTGATTGCTTCATTTTATGAGCAGACAGATGATGGGCACCCTGATGGATATGGTATAGCAGCCATTAATTATAAGACAAGAGAAAAATCGACAATCTATCACACCGATGGATATCTTGTATCAGTTGATTATTATAATGGTGCTGTGTATGTAGTTTCAGGACTTCATGCTGATGGAGTTACAACATATACAGAAACATGCCTGAAAAAACTTTCAGATATGGATTATGAATCTTCTGTTACCTGGGAGAAGACAATCGCATCTGGATATATAAAACTGAATGAGCTCATGGGAAATGGATATGAGCATCACACTGGATGTGTAACAAGAAGCTTTGATGATCTGGGATTTGTCGTGGTACAGAATGATAAAGAGCTGTATGCCGTTGGCAGGGATGGAAACATGAGCGTTCTTGTATCAGATATTGAAACGGGAATGGTTAAGGGCTACTCGAAGGATATTGTTTTTTTACAGAAGTTTGGGGATTCCTATGAGTTGGGTATTCCATATTCCCTCGCGATTGGAAACGGCGAAATCGTTCAGGCACAGGTTTCTGGTGGGGATCCGGAAAGCTTGTTTGTTCAGGGGGATGTCATGTATTTTGGCGTTGAGAATCCTCTGAATGAAGATGAGAAGATTGTCTATTCGTTTGATGGAAAGAGCGGCGAGGTCAATGAAATCCTCACTACACGTAATGGGGTAGGATTCAAAGATGTTGTATTGCTGAGTTCTGTTTCAGAATGCGATGGGATATATTATTATATTTCTGTTGTGGATGATAGGCTGTGCTGGTGCAAATCGCGTGGACATGGTGCTTCAGACGAAAGAGTTGTCAGCGTGATTAAAGACGCACCTTTTAGAGAATTCGGAGTCGTTTCTTCATCCAGATATGTGGGAAGATGCCCATACTGTGACAATGTTATTGCAAAGTATTACTGTGAAACCATTTCACTTGAAATGGGATGTGTAGGGCTTCCCGGTGTCGACATCGACGTGGAAAATAAAATTAATGACCAGATTCAGAAGTCATATGCCGAGATTTCCCAGGAATTCTATGACAGTTGCACTGCCATAGATGACAGTTCATGTTCATACCATGATGAATCCGTCATGAATATCCAGACTGAGGACTGGACGCTTGGAAGTCTTGGCGTAATTCGTGGCAAATATTTCCAGGTTATCGAAGATGGATATTGGTATGGCGGTGGTGCACATGGATATCCATATATGGCTATAATGATTTTCGATTTAGCTACCGGAGAGAAAATCTCGTTAAAAGATTTATATCATGGAAGTGAAGAGGACTTCAAAACTATTGTTGCAACAGCAACTGCAGAAGATATGGAGAGTGGGAATTATAACCCATATTTTACTGAAACCTATGATGATACATATGCGGCTGCATATGAGGTAGTGACGTTAGATACAACACATTTCACAATGGATGAGGACAGCCTTAATATATGGTATTCACCATACGAAATGGGACCATACGCAAGTGGATATATTACAGTTGAGATACCCTATGAGGACCTCGGAATTTCTCTGTGATAATCTGGTTGGAAGGGTACTATTAGCAGTTTATGGAAGATGCAGTAGATAACAACAGGAGGGAAAAGAACTATGGATTTGATATACAATCATATATATAAGCCCAAGCGATTACTGTATTATGTTCCAATGACAAAAGAGAATAAAGAGCAGTTTTTCCAAGGAAAAGTGCCAGAAGAACTGGCACTGTTTGATGGCGCCTTCGGAACCTATGATTGTCCCGGACTGTTTAAAATATTGGATGGAAATGACTATAAGAATGTGATTGGGATTGAGTACAGACCGGGGGATGATAGGATTATGTACCCTGACCTGGAGTGCATTGAACTTGAACCCAATTTCATGATATCTGTTTTTTTGACGAGGGATGCACTTGAAAACGATGAAATGATTTTCGAGTGTATAGATTATGTTAAGAAAAATATACAGGGGCAGCGCTTCTACCTGGATTATATTCCGATGGACAAATGTGAGATTATTCAGGCATTTACCAGCGGTGGGAAGAGCAGAGTGTTCATTCAGGCTGAGTATGTGCCGTATGAGAGTTTCTTCAAATATGAGGATGCAGAGACAGACGGGGAGAAAAAACTTCAGTTTGCAGCTTTTCATGACCCAATTACAGAGTTCTATAATTGGAACTATTTGTGCCAGATTATTGGTGGATTTGGTTACAAGGAAATTCAGGATTTCCAGATGGTGCACTTTGATGTGAAGGATTTTAATGCACTTAATGTAATATATGGACACGATGTAGCAAACAACGTTTTATATCGAATTGCCAATCAGATTCAAAAGCCGGATTGGGTATACCATGGGTGTCGCTGTGACAATGACAACTTTGCCATGATGATTAAGGATATGCCTCTTGAAGAGACGAAGAAAAAACTTCTGGATTTCTTCGAGGAGATATCTGATATACCAGAAGACTCGCATTATCATATATTTTATAGATGTGGTGTTGCCCCTATGAGGAATTGTCTCCTACTGGGAGATAGAGTTGCCGATGGAGCAAAGCAGGCTCAGCGTCTTGGAACGAGACTAAATGCGACAGAAGTGAACTTCTATACTGATGTTATGCATGATGAGCTTGATTGGGCAAAGAGGATAAAGGCATATCTTGATGTTGCCATTGAAAATGACGAACTACTGGTGTATTTCCAGCCCAAATATGATATTGATACCGAGACAATCAAGGGAGCTGAGGCCCTGATAAGATGGAATTACATGGGCAAGCAGATGCTCAGTCCGTATAAATTTATTCCAATTTTTGAGAAGGATGGATCAATTGCAAAGGTTGATGATATTGTTCTCAAAAAGGTATGTGAGTATTTCTGCAAGTGGAAACAGGAGGGAAAACCACTGTTTCCAGTATCAGTTAATTTATCAAGAAAAAGACTGGAGAATCCTGAACTTATAGAGCATTTGACAGCGATAGTTGATTCTTATGGGGTTGATCATTCTCTGATTGATTTTGAGCTTACAGAAAGTGCGGCATATGATGATCAGACTTATATGATTACCGTTATTAAGAAGCTTAAAGAATTGGGATTCAAAGTTTCAATGGATGATTTCGGTACAGGTTTTTCTTCACTTTCTCTGTTAACTATGATGCCAATTGATACACTTAAGATTGATAAATCTTTTGTAGATGGAATTGGAACTTCGAAGGAGACGTATAAAGAGAGAGCGGTCATTCAGCATATTATTTCCATGGCAAAGGCTTTGAATTTTGGTTGCCTTGCAGAGGGAGCTGAAGATAAGGCGCAGGTTGATAGACTCAAGGAGTATGGCTGCGAGCTGGTTCAAGGCTACTACTACAGCAAGCCAGTGCCAGTAAGTGACTATGAACAAATGATACAGAAATATTACTGATATTTAACAAAATAATAGCCCGACCTATTCTTGGAGATAAATAAGAATAGGTCGAGCTGTCATCTCATTAGCCTGCAGAACTGTTAAGCATTATCTTGTTTCCCGCGGATTCAAAAATGTCGAATCCACTAAGCCAGGTCTCTTCTGCACCCTCGACAAAATCCGAGTAATCATAATCCCAATAACTGAAAACGTTTATGGCCATAGCTCCTCTTAATTCGCCATTCTCTCCAACAAGAGAATAATTATAAACCATTCCTTTTTCATTCATTCCGCCCAAGGTGATATATCCTGTCTGTGCGCCGCCGTCATAGTTGTCAGTTTTGTAGGATTCTCTTACAAAAACATGATACTGATCATCTGAAAATCCTATCATTTCTTCATATTCAGTATTTTGCCCATCAACAATATGATTTACTGTTGCAGCATATTTTGCAAGGTTATTTAAGTTTAGAAGGTTTTTTTCAAAATCAGCATATTTGCAGCTGAGCATCATATATAGAGCATCGTCTACATCAATTGATTTTCCATCACCATTTATTACCACGATACCGGATTCTGAGTCGTCACAAAATGATTCAATATTTTCTAATCCCCATAGAGGTTCGACTGCACAAAAATATCCAGATGCAATACCTTCCCATACATCCACATAGGATATCGTTCCATCGTCCGATAATAACAAAATATATGGCTGCATCCCATTACCTACCCAGGAAATTCTTGCCTCCTTATAATTCTTATATAGACCATTGATTTTATATTCTTTTGCAAATTCGAAGGTCGGAAATTCGTCATGAACAGCATCGGACCAGTCATCTCTATAGATAATCAGATACATTCCGTCATCCTTAGATATGACATCTAGCAGGTCTCCCCAAAATGCCGATGTATTATTGTTTACCCATTCAACAGGAGATAGAATGCTGTTGATATCACCGTACATCCCCATGTTGTACAGGTGAGTAATAACCTGTAAATTTCCTTGCTCATCTAAATAAACCGGAAGAAACTCATCTATATTATCTTCATTAATGGTTTTTGCTCTGGAAAGAAGGTAGTCACCGTACATGCGCTGGACGTCCTCGTCCGAGAGATCTGCATAGCACAATTCATCCCCTTTTAGTGGCATTTCGTATTTGAAAAAATCCTGCATCTCTTTATCAAGCGAGTAAGCTGCGGCTCTTCTCATATTTTCAACAAACTTCTCACTGGTAATGCCCTTAAGAGCAAATAGATCTTCATTAAGTACCTGCTTGCCAGTTGCAAAATCGTAATTATATACATTATATATTGTATCGTTGTCAAAGTAGGCGGTACTGCAGATTACGATGCTGGCAATACTTTCATTCCAATAGCAGTCGTAATTAGTCTGTAACCATCCGGTGCTGTCAAATTCTGATGCTGTGATTTTGCCTTCTTTAGCTGCTTTCTGCATCGTATTATGCATATCTTCAAAAAGGCATTCAATGAAGTAGTTGATTTCTTTTGCATCCGCTGTATCATCTACAATCTGAGGAATGCTGTAATTGAAATCATAATCGAAAAACTCGTCATCTGAAGTGTATATTTTAAACGATCCTTGGTCTGCCCATCTATCACAGACAAGATTATGATCATATTTATTCGTATTGTCTTCTTGAAGCTCAACTTGGTTACTCGGAGCCTCAGATATTTCTGCGTCTTCTAAAGCAGGTGAATCCTGGGACACTGTTGTGACATCAGTGCCTTGTCCACAACCGCATAACAGAACCAGAGCTATTGTTGTTAATAAAGCAGCTTGTTTTTTGAACATGTCTTTTTTCCTTTCGGGGGTTATAGAGCGCTGTGAGAGTAATTTGGTCTCTTTTTATTCGTCTTCAGCAAATATGAGTTCAACAGGACAGTGATCTGCTCCCAGAATATCAGAATGAATCTTTGCATCAATGAGGTTGTCTTTCAACTTCTCTGAAGCAATAAAATAATCAATTCTCCATCCTGCATTCTTTTCTCTGGCATGGAACATATATGACCACCAAGAATACACATCCCTCTTCTCGGGATAGAAGAATCTGAATGTATCAATATAGCCGGCCTCTAACATTTGTGTGAAACAGTTTCTCTCTTCGTCTGTAAAGCCTGCATTATGATGATTGCTGGATGGATTCTTAAGGTCGATTTCCTTGTGTGCGACATTAAGGTCTCCGCAATAGATAACAGGTTTATCCGATTCCAAGCCTCGGATGTAAGCAAGAAAATCCTTCTCCCAAACCTGCCTGTACGTCAGCCGTGTAAGTTCTCTTTGCGAATTTGGAACATATACCGTAATAAAATAAAAGGTTTCGAATTCGAGCGTAATGATACGTCCTTCGTGGTCATGTTCTTCTATTCCCATTCCGTAGGTTACAGACAAGGGTTCTTTTTTGGTAAAAATTGCAGTCCCGCTGTAACCCTTCTTCTCCGCATAATTCCAATACTGGTAATATCCAGGAAGATCCAATTCAACCTGTCCTGCCTGCAGCTTTGTTTCTTGTAAGCAGAATATGTCCGCATCAAGGCTTTCAAAGGCCTCCATAAAATTTTTTGATAATACAGCTCTTAGTCCATTTACATTCCATGAGATTAATTTCATAAGTGTTTCCTACCGATTTATATCATTCTAATTATTATTTGATAAAACTATATTAAATCAAGCTCAAAACCAAAATGCTCTATTCCGTCTTCGAGATACACATCTGTAATTATCTTAAAGCCCAGGCTCATATAGAATTCCTTGAGGTAAGCCTGACCGGATATTTTGATTTTGTGCGCGCCAAACTCGTTTTTGATTATACTGATTGCCTCAAGCATCATTTTACGTGCGTATCCGTAATGTCTGCATTTTTCTTTTACAACAAGTCTTCCAATTGAAGGGCATTCATATGATATTCCGGCTGGAATTACACGTGAGGTGGCAACGACCTCACCGTCCTCCAGTCCGAATAGGATAATGCTCTTTTTGTCCTTCAAATCTAAATCCTGATAGACGCAATCCTGTTCTACAACAAAAATCTCACTTCTAAGTCGCAAGATTTCATATAGTTCATCAATTGTCAGTTCATTAAAGTCTTTTCTGTGCCACTCTATCATAGTGATGCTAACGTCCTTTTTCATGCCTTATTTCTTGTATTTATCATATTAAATAATAGTACGATTAAGTTTACCACGACTTGAGTACAAGTTGTATTTTTTGTTAAAATAATAGCCAGGCTTTATGAAAAGGTGAGTCCAATCCTGTTGATTTTAGCATCTGCATGTTTTGGTATGTTGTTTAAGTTTTTCTAAATCGAAGGGTTTGCTATCCATATTAATTGGTTATAAAATCAATTGGAAATCAAGAAAAAGAGGATCGTATTATATATGAAAAAAATAATGGTTATGGTATTAATGTCTATGGCTATTGTTACAGGTGTTACAGGTTGTGGTATTTCTGAATCTACTACTGGTTCTAATACTGGTAGTCTAGATTTAAGTTATTTACTTAACAATACCACTGTTGAATCTAGTGTTGATGATGTAGTTGTTGATGATGTAGTTGTTGATGAAACACCTTCTATTACTGAAGTCGAAACTAATAATAATGATGCTGATTTTGAAGGTTTTATTTTAAATCCTTCATATTTTGATGATGATTATTTTTATCAGTTAAATACAAAGGTATATATACCTGAGATGTATAAACTTGATGATTTCGATAGACTTGTTAGCAATACTTCAATGTATGTTGTTAATAATTCAATAGATACATCTCATATTGCAACTTCCTATGTAGCACCTGTTATGGAAGATGGAACCTCTTATATGAGTATCTATGATTACACATATGTTTATTCTAACGATGATTTATCTGCAGCATTTATGTCACTTATGGCTGACGATGTTACACTTCGTAACCAGATTATGACATCTACTGAATATTCAGATCTTGTATCAGTATATAATCAGTATGTTGATGATTCTACATATGATGTTAATCCTTATGTTTATCATTACATTGTAGAATATATTGATATTACTTATGGTGACAAATTATTCGATTATGATTTCTATTGTGAAACATATCCTATGCTTGCTGTATTATTTCAGTATGATGAAGATGCTTTAAAGCAGCACTTTTATAGTGTTGGTATGTTCGAAGGTCGTCAGGGTATTGCTACATTCAATGTAGATAATTATACTTCTGATAGTGATGATTTTGGTACTTATTACATTCAGTATGTAACAACTTCTGATTCATCTAAGTCTTATTCTAAAACATCTTCTGATGTGTATCAGATTAGACTTTATGATGTTGGTTTTGAAAACTATATTGCAGACGTTGTAAAAGACCATGAATCATCTACTTATCTTGAAGATTTAGCATCACCTTATATTCAGGGTGAACTTAATGCACTTGCATCTGATAGAATTCGTTATCAGTTGGGAGATTATGTTGCTTATGGTCACGATTTAACAACTGAATTCTTCACTGTTTATAAGAATGGTTTAACAACTATTGGTCTTACAAAGACACAGTTAAAAAAAACTGCTGAGAACATTTATGTTAGTCCTGCTAACAATTTAACAATGCTTAATGATCGTAGATCTCAGGAAATGAATAACACTATGACTAGATGGCGTACTTGTGATTCACACTATAAGGCTGCTATCAATGCTAAATACCTTTATGTTGCACAGTCACACATCTATGGTGATTATAATCCATATGCTGGTACTTCTAACAATCCTGGTGTTGCTGCTAAGGCTGATAGAACATTCTACACAGGTTGCACTGTTATGTTCCCTGAAACAGCAGTGAATTGCATTGATGCAGTTTATGATGCTAAGTGATGAAAAGTGATAAAAAGTGATAAAAATAGAACGATAAGATTTGGAAAACGGTTTTTGGGGTGAGGAATTTCTATTAGACCTGAGCGTTAGTGATTAAGAGCATGCTAATAGTTGCCAGGCTAGTTACAATCATAATTATTCCAGCAGCACGGCACAAAACCTTCTCGGATGAACGATTTGCAATTAGTGATGCAATCCGTGCCCAAATAAGCGTAAATATCACGCACAAAACGAGGGTCAGAATGTCAGGCACGCCCCCTATTACAATATGACTTGTGCCGCCAATTAGTGCGGTAAAGGTCATAATAAATACTGAAGTTCCAACAGCCATGTGTATCTCATAGCCCAGAATTGATGTCAGCACAAACAGAAGCATCATTCCGCCGCCTGCCCCAACAAAGCCACAGATAAATCCTACAAGGCAACCGCCTATAATTGTTTTTATTAGCCCGCTTTTTTCATCGCTGTGTGAGGTTTCCTTAATTTTTCTGCCTGGTTTTATCACAAATTTAAGACCAATGATAAGAAGTCCAATTTGCGACATACTTCCCATAGTCTTATCTGGAAGAAAACTGGCCACGTAACTTCCAACAACAGTCATCACAAGAACACTTGTCAGAAGGACAAGGGCTTTCTTTATATTCAAATTGCCATGTTTTTTGTATGTCCATGCACTGACAGCACTTGCAAGAACATCACTAATAAGACCTATTCCTATTGCCTGGTAAGCATTTATCCCACCAAAAGCAAGAAGCATTGGACCTATAATTCCAGCTGCACTCATTCCTGCAAATCCTGTGCCTAATCCGGCACCTGCGCCAGCTAAAAAACAAACAATAACTTTTACTAATATTTCCATAGACAAAACCCTACAATCACTATTTCAATCCCCACAAGCCATAGGGATCTGTTTTTATCATATTTTCATATATGGAAATTACTTCTTTTATATCCATGAACCAAACTTTACAATCTCCAATATATGTTTCTTTTATCAAACCTCTTTGCATAGCTTCATCCTGAACTTTATACCATGCTAATACAGGTGGGTGACCAGCTTCCATAAACCATTCATCGGGAGGATATTTTTTATTAACCTCTTCAGTAGGGGCAGATATTTTATTGATATCTTCGGGAGTGCTATCCTCTACATAATGCATCGCTGTCAGTTTGTAGATATCAACACCAAACAAAAGAGCTTTTCCACCATTGTCTATTGCATATCTTAGCCCTCCAATAAGAGCTTCTTTGCCATGCTTTCCCCATCCCGAAGTAGATATAACATCTGCTCCCGTATAAGTATCAGGCAAAGTTCTGAATGTATCTGCAATAATACCCATCGCTGTTCGTTTCTCATCTCTGGGAAGTACTTTGATTTTTACTGTGATACCAAGTTCTTGGTCCTCATTGGTTAGTTCCAATTCTTTACTCAGCCGAAGTGCAGGCATAAATATACTGCCTTCTTCAGTGACTATTTCCTTTAGAGCGTCAATAACTGTTATGGCTCCTCCGTCAACTTGTCCAAAGCTGCTAAGGCTACTATGCACTTCCAATATCATTCCAGGTTTAACCCCTAATTCAGTAAGCCCATTTTTTATGTCTTCTTTGCTAACCATAAATTCATTTCACTTTCTGCCTAATTACGGCATGATTATATAAATATAACCTCTCATCTGAGAGGCTATATTAGTGTTAAGGGTGCCATCCCCACGCATTAATCTATTAAAAACATTTGTAAATTATCATATATTCTCATTTGCGTCAATCTATGAGAAAAAAATGGTGGAGCAGCACATCGTCTATTATATTTCTGTAGTAAATATACACGACACATGTCAATACGAAGAATGATCTGTCCGACCAATTAAGTAATCAACGCTTGTATGATAGAAATCAGCAAGCTTTGAAAGCGCATCCACGGGAATGGAGCGCTCGCCGGTCTCATAGCGCGAGTAAGCACGCTGAGAGATATTCAGATAATTAGCAATTTCCGTTTGCGTAAGATCTCGATCTTCTCGCAAATCTCGAATTCTATCATATTTCATGGATTGATATTCCTCTAATAAAGAAGAATACAGTAGAGCAATTTTTATCATTAAAAAATAGACCGAATTGGTCTACGTTTCTGCTCATTTTTTCCACATCAGCGATGAGAGAAAGAACGCTTGAAATTAATAAAATGGAATACGGAGCGACGTAAATGTTATCTTGTCGAATAGACCAATTTGGTCTATTATATTACTAAAGTAAAATCATCTTCGCGAATTTCGTTCCGTAAATTTCGTTCCGATTAGAAAAGGAGAGATAGAAAAATGAAGAAATTGGAAAAACTAATTATACTAGTTTGTGTATTCATCAGTTGCGTCTGCTTTGCTGCGTGTGGAGCTAAAGAAGATATATCTACTGATTCTTTAGTAAAAGAAATGGCAACAATTGCTTCGGAAAAAGACGGTGTCCCATGTGTTGATATCCATGAGCTAAAAACTAACCCAGAGAATTATATTAGCGGTTGCTATGTGTACGGAACTGTCACAGACTTGAAATTTAACGACTTCACAGAGGGAACGGAAGATTATTATAACTATTTAGAAAGTATATCTAGCTTAGTAGAAGATGCAACCTATGCAGATGATATTAAGCTAGATATATATGATTCATTGATAGCGGATGCCAAGGATACTTATGATTATTCTGTTACCCTAGATGGGGAGTTACTAGGAGATATTAAATATGTTACGTCAAATAAGGAAAGTCTGTTAGATATCGGAATTGGCGATGTTATTTATGCATCTGTAAAAGTTAAACCCACTTCCGTATCAACATTATTTGAGTATAATGCGTCGGACATTTTTGTCTTCGATAAGGAGAATAGAGATGTGTCTACAGTTCCTAAAGCGAAGAAGGTCAATCAGAATAGTTCACATAACAATAGTACTTCTGACAATAGTATTTCTGAAAACAACAGTGATGAAGGACATACGGAGGAAACGCTAACAGATTATTCTTATAGTGAACCATTTGCAACTTTTGAAGGTTCTGGAGATGATGTTATAGATGAATTCAAGCCTGACGCATTATGTTATTTACATATTGAATTTGAAGGGAAGAGAAATTTTTCTGTTAAAGCATATTATGACTCAGAGATATTTGGTTCGACATATGATTTAATTGTTA
Organism: Candidatus Merdinaster equi; assembly: GCA_018064935.1. Taxonomy (GTDB): domain Bacteria; phylum Bacillota; class Clostridia; order Lachnospirales; family Lachnospiraceae; genus Merdinaster; species Merdinaster equi. The sequence continues at coordinate 75,457 of JAGHUF010000047.1, forward strand.
ATGCTTCCGGCGGCGCCTATTCCGGGGATGTATTTATTAATCCAGATAGAGAATATATGTTGGAAGTGAGCGGAAATGGAAATTGGAAGATAGAGGCATATTACATTGGTACTTCATCAACAGATTCGTATTCTGGTTGTGGTGATACTGTAACACCTATATTTGTTTCATCTGATAAAACTTATCGTATCACAACCAAAGGGAAAAGATACTTTTCTGTTAAAGTGTATTATATGCATTCTATATTAGGCTTAACATATGATCTAGTAGTGAGCGAGACAGAAGAGGACTATGCAGGAACAGTTGTCGTAAATAAGAAAGGCAGTCAATGCTTCTTTGTAGTAAATTCCGAAAGAGAATGGTCAATAGAACCAAGAACCTAACTAGTAATCAAAAGTGTCAGCATGGCAAAAGAAGGATGGCGCGTAATTGCATTTTCTCCCAATGTTGCATGGGGAATGGGACTTATTGTGACATTTGAAAAAAGAATTTCTAGAACATATCAGAGAATGTGAAAGTTTTTCTGTAAATTAGTTTAATAGGTCTTCTATGATAAAATAAATCATAGGAGGCCTTTTTATTATGGCAAGAGAAAAGAAACCCGTACACAAAGTGCAAATGACAGAGGGCAAAAGAAACATCATCCATCAGCTCCTTCAAGAGTATGATATCGAAACAGTTGAGGATATTCAGGATGCTCTCAAAGATCTGCTTGGTGGTACAATCAAGGAAATGATGGAAGCAGAAATGGATGACCATCTTGGATATGGCCGCTCAGAACGTTCTGACAGCGATATTATCGCAACGGCTTCAAGACCAAGCGTGTTAACAGCAGCTATGGTTCTATGGAGATTGAAGTACCGCAGGATCGTCCATTAGATGAGGTTTATCCAATCATCTATATCGATGCAATACATTATTCTGTAAGAGATGATGGCGTTATTAAGAAGCTAGCAGCTTATGTAATACTTGGTATAACTGTTGATGGAAGAAAGGATGTACTTACCATCACAGTAGGTGCTAATGAGAGTTCCAAGTACTGGTTATCAGTTCTGAATGAACTTAAGAATCGTGGGGTACAGGACATCATGATTGTCTGTGCAGACGGTCTTACCGACATTAAAGAAGCTATAGGGACTGCCTTCCCTAATACTGAATATCAACGCTGTATAGTACATCAGGTTAGAAATACTCTTAAGTATATTCTAGATAAGGATCGTAAACAGTTTGCTACAGACCTCAAGACTATTTACCATGCTGCAACTGAAGAAAAGGCTAGAGAAGCCTTAGATAAAGTCAATGAGAAATGGACTCCTAAGTATCCGAATGCTATGAAGCGTTGGTATGATAACTGGGATGCTGTTTCACCTATTTTCAAGTTCTCACCAACCGTCAGAAAGGTTATATATACAACAAATGCTATAGAGAGTTTGAATTCAACCTATCGCAAGCTCAATAGGCAGAGAAGTGTATCGCCTAGCGATACAGCCTTATTAAAAGCCCTGTATTTAGCAACATTCGAAGCGACAAAGAAATGGACTCAGACTATCAGAAACTGGGGCGCTGTATATGGCGAATTATGCATCATGTACAGAAGGGCGATTGCCTGAATGATGCTAGTAACTAAACGCTTGTTTTATAGGTATATCAATACCTCTCATTGACATACCTATATGGCAGTGATATACATAAGCAAAGGACTGGATGCTAACATCAATCAGCATTCAGCCCTAAATAATTATCATAGAAGATCAATTTACAGACTTTTATTCACAGTCTCTTAGTTTGCATTAACATTAGCACACGTGATTTTGGATTCCCCCCCTATTTTCAAGGGTAGCAATATGACAGTTTCGACTCCGTCAGTTTGCGCAAACATCTTAAATCTATTTCTTTTCAATTCTCGGAAGATTACTTAATTCCAAACTACTAAGCGTGGTCATCTGCTGAACAGCTAACTCGTGTAATAACTGCATTCTTTCAGCCTGCGTTTTTCCTTGCTTAA
>JAGHUF010000092.1 GCA_018064935.1 Candidatus Merdinaster equi
AAGTTCTTAAGTTCTTCATCTGTAGGAACGATGAACATGTTCTTTACAAAGTGAGCCTGCCAAGCAACCTCAACGATGAAACGAACTGCCATTCTTGTATCAGCGTTAGCACCACAGAATGCATCAACAACGAAAAGTCTCTTGTTTGAAAGCTCAGCCTTAGCAAGATCCTTAACTGCTGCCCATGTAGACTCAGTCATAGGATGATTGTCGTTCTTGTAGCCTTCAGAAGTCCACCATACAGTGTCCTTAGAATTCTCGTCCATAACGATGTACTTATCTTTAGGAGAACGTCCTGTGAATACACCTGTCATAACGTTTACGGTGTCAAGCTCAGTGTTCTGACCTACTTCATAACCCTCAAGACCAGCCTTGGTCTCTTCCTCGAACAGAAGCTCGTAAGAAGGATTGTACACGATCTCGGTAGTACCAGTAATGCCATACTTGGTTAAATCGATTGATGCCATTTTAAATACCTCTTTCTTTTTTATATTATGTACCGGCGCGACAATCGCACCGATTTACACGCCTTAATTATTTTATTATTTTTCAGTGGGTAAAATCAATATCTATTTCACAAAAATATAGCAGAATTTTTGTGCAAATGTCTGTAATAATATGTCAAATTGCATAGCAGAAAGCATTTACGCCTCATTCCCTAAACAATATGCCACCCATCCGGACTCTATTCAAACTTCAAATCCGCACTATACTCCCATACACCTGTGGGATATTTTTCAAACAGTTCAGCCGTTGGCGGAATGTCCAGATGATTTCCTTCTGAATCATCACCCGATATATAGAAGTTGCAATTATTATTAACAGTTTCATTCCAGTCTATCAGTGCATCCATTACATCAATAGTAATGTTTTCCGGGATAAATCCGTTTGAAAAGGTCATCTCCAGTTTACCCGCTCCATTTTTAGAAAAGTCTTGTACAAAAAACAGTCTCTCGGTGTCTTTTGTAAAAATACCTGAGTCATATATCGTACCTGACCTCCAGAATGGAGTACAGTATATTATTCTGATCTGATTGCTTGCATCTGGCACATGCATAAGTCTCATATATACATCTTCGCCATCATATTTACCACTGACAGACATTTCCATAATAGGAGATTCGCCAAGCATATCATAATCCCATGTCAGAAGCATTTTCCCTTCTTTGAAGTGATTATCGATAGTGAGTTCACCAAGAATCTCCGAATTGTTGGCAATATAGTCTTCTAACGCCTTCTGAAATGCATCGCTTCCAGCTTTATAGTTGCCATCGAATTCAATCGCCTCGTCAGTAAAGGTTCCGAGCCTTTCTACCTGAGCTTTGATTGCGCTTTCACAGTTGTAAAAAGCTCCGGCAAGATCAGGATCAGCCTTCTTCATTGCACTAATAGAACATAACTGGCTCTGCAGGTACAAAAGAGCAACATCCCTTTTATCCTCAAGCGATTTATTGTCTGTTTTCTTCTTTTTTGCCTCCCAATAATTCTTGGCATAGCCCTGAAGTTCATGATATACTTCGAGTTTCTTGACGGTATCTATCTTTGTCTGCGTATCAAAAATGCCATTTATGACCATTCTCTCAACACTGAGAATGGTGGAATCGATACCCAGCGCCTTTAATCCCTTCTTGGAAATCTCATCTATTATTGGCTTTTCAACGAACTCCTCAAGTATTTTTTCTGTCATACCCACAGCAACATCCATTCCATTATCAGAATAGAAATTGATGTATTTATCTGATGAAATCTTCATGAAAGCATCACCTGGCATTTCATTTTTTCTCAGAATCTTAAGTCCATTAACAATATTCGTGTCATGGTAGCCATAGGTAAAACAGAATTCTACAACAGCACACGCCTCTTCAATGTGAAGTTTTTTAGATAAGTCACTGTATTTCTTGAGCGCATCGCTATACTTCATATACTCTGGCATCTCAGAATAGGCATCAATCCAGTCCTGAGATGACCACCCGGTCTTATCAAAATCGGCGAGTTTTTTCAGCTTTTTAGCCAGCGAGTTTCCTTCATCGAGAAGCGAAGCTGGATTAAATGCATCACCCGGCACCAGCACATCTACCAGTGCACTATCATATTTATCACGCGATGCTCTTGTAGTCACGACATCCACAATCTTTAGATTGTAGATCACATCGGTGAGATTAGTCAGCTTCATGCAGAATTTGGTCCATCCATCCTCAAGAGCTTCATTAAAAGGATCATATTTTCTATTCGAAAAAGTCTCATTAATTCCATCATTAATCTCTGAATATGAAGGGAGTCTTTCCGTATCCAGAACACCACCAACCATAAGCACTTTTATATTAGCCCTGTCAGTTAGCGACACAAAATCAATATAGATTTCCCCGTTTTTCTCACGGGTTCCTCTTATATCTTCGTCAATGCAGCCATCCTTGCATTTAATATATCCGTTATTTACAGACAGCTTCTCACCTATTATCTTCTCTGCATCTGTCTTGGCAATCATCAGCATATCTGAATCCATGATGAAGGCCGCTTCAAATGCTTTTTCTTCAAAAGACGAAATGCAGCATATTTTATAAATATCTGCTGCCGAAGCATCACCCGGCACATTTTCAGCATAAACCGAAAACATACTTAAACTGAATAGTATAAAACTTAAACAAAATGCGAGAACTCTCCTGCTGACAATTCTTTGCCTCATTTTTCTTCCCAATCCTCTGATTATTTACAACTCGTTTTTACAATCGAAACCTATTCCTTGCCCGATCAATCCCTCAATTACCATACACATAAAACTATGTTAATTAAGTTCTACCGAATACAGGCCACCTGTGAGTGCATTAGCGACATCTTCCCCAAAATCAAGTGCCACTCCATCCGCAGAATAACCGATGCTGAATTCGTCTGATACCATAGGGCACTCTCCGTTTCTGAGTCTGCGTTCGACCTCTGAATAGATATCTTTTGCAAGCGTGTCATCGCTGGCAGCGTTATATACTTCCAAAAAAGCATCTGCAACATTTGGATATATGATTCTCACAACAATTCCGCTGCTATTGCGCGATACTTCCTCAATCTGAATTCTCTCACAGATCCGATTACTAAGCCTCTCTGATGCATTGGCTTCATTCTCAGGAACAATTGAGGTCTCAACCAGAAGCTTTATCTGTTCAAGTGGATCCTTAGTCAGAATCTCATTAATTGACATTCCTTCACCAGCTAAATCACCTGAGCTATTCCCATTGTTAGAATTGCCCAAAACATCGTATGTTATATAGCTGCCCTGTGCGTCTCCATCACCACTACTTGCATTAGCAGAATCATTCGGCTTCTGCGTATTGTCCTCAGTCACCACATTCTCTGTCTGCTTATTATCAGTCACCTGACTCCCCGTAGTCGCATTTGCACATGCGGTAAGCGTAATTGCAGATCCTAGCAGGATGAGCAATCCCGCAAATAATCTTTTTGATCTGTTCATATATATGTCAGCATCCTTTCCCCTAACATGTATCAGCAATTATTGCAACTATTACAGCACAAACTGTAATGTACAAAATCCAGCGTATAACAATAGCAGAATTATTCCCTGCCAACGATACAGCTTACCCTTAATAAGAGCCGGCAAGGTCATGAATGCCATAACAAAGAGCATGAGTGGAATATCTATTATCAATGATGAATTAATTCCACCAATCATCTTCTCTGCAGGAACCTGAAATGGATTCAGTGTGATTGCCATTCCACTTACCAATACAATGTTAAATATATTTGCTCCAATTATATTACCCAGAGACAATGCACCTTTTCCCTTTGCCAGAGATGTGATTGCTGTAACCAGCTCAGGAAGTGATGTTCCAAGTGCAACGAAGGTAAGCGCAATTACAGAATCCGGAACACCGAGACTTGCTGCAATAATAGTCCCATTATCAACGAGAAGCGTTGCTCCAAATGCAATTACAGCAGCACCAAATACCAGAAGAATCAGTGCCTTGGCAAGACCCATTGGCTGAGTTTCGCCTTCCTGCGCGTCTGCAATTTCAGCAGTTTGAACCACACCTTTTTTATTTCCCTTAACAGCCTGCATTACAACAATGACCATATATACAACAAATATGCACAGAAGAACTATTCCGTTTAATCTGTCAAAATACCCGGTCACATATGCACTAAAACAGTAATATGCAGCCGCAATAAAGAATACAATGACCGGAATCCTCAATGGTTTCTTATCAACCTTAGCTGGTTTGCAGGTAATTGTAATCGCAGCGATTAATGCAACATTACAAATAATTGATCCGATTGCATTACCATACGAGATACCACTGTTTCCTTTTAGTGCAGCAGATGAAGATACCATTACTTCAGGGAGTGTAGTACCGATTGAAACGACCGTTGCTCCAATTAATATCTCCGGGACATGGAATTTCTCAGCAATAGCACTTGCACCATCTACAAACCAGTCGCCTCCCTTTATCAGCAGAACAAGTCCTGCTATAAAAAGAAGTATCGCGACGAAAATGCCTGGCGTGATCTGCCCGTTCACTATGTAGCATACCAGTCCTCCTGCAAATAGTATGAGAGCCAATATAGTATCTTTATCAATTATTTTTTTCATGTTTGCTCAGTTGCTGATGCGACAACAACTTTTCTTCCTTTCTACACGATTACAGCTGTGATACCACAGCCCAAAATCAATACCGCATTTAGATTATGTCATTCAGTAGCATTCCAAGAAATATATCCATTCTTTTTCACCACTATCACAATCTTACAACATTCCGTCATCCGACAAAATACAAATTTTGGTCCAATATCCATAAATGCATGCTCCAAAATTGTATCAGCTTTGAACCAGAATCTACAGCCATGCAATTCCCATTATTTCGAATTGCTTATCCTCAAAGCCATCCTGCATCTTAATACTTATCTCATGTTCCTTGGCCGTTACTTCTTCCATGATCACAGAGAATGTTGGCTCGTACCATCCCCCGGCCGACTGCGCCACAACACCCTTCTTAACCTTGCCGTCCACCATCACGTCTATGGCCCCATAGTTTTTGTCACCACCTGGGACATCCTTGTATATAAGAAGAATGCAACGGCAATTTGCTTTTATTACAAGCGGCTCATTCTCTTTTCCCGGAATATATGTCCAGCCATGTGCAAATGTGTCTGTAAAATCCTTCATCGAATCCGGGGACGCCTTGTCCCATGATCCGTAGTCCTCAATCTGTGCATCATCATCAGTGTGTAACACCATATTCTCATAAAAGCGTGCAATAGCAGCCTTCTCGGGATAAACATACTCTTCCTGCCCTGATTCTGCCTCCCAAATCTGCCACGTTGCATACTTCAGATATTCGTTGATCCATCTATGACCCTGCGTATTTGGATGAACTCCGTCGCCCGAATAATCCTTAAAAGATATCCGTCCTGCCTTACACTCTTCCATCATGGATGAAACCACAGACACCATAGGCAAACTGTAATGCTCCCCCACAGTCTTCATCCACTCCTCGCATGTGTGTCCATTTTCCGTAATAGTGAAAAGAAGCATAACTGCCGGTTCATTATCAGCCTTAAGAATTCTGCTCACCATGCTCTCGTACGAATTCTTATATACTGTCTCGCCTCCGTCATTAACCGCAAACTCTACTACGACAAGGTCTGGTTTTTCGGCTAAGACCTCATCCTCAACTCGGAGGTTCCCAAGGACAGAAGGCGTTCCACTAATCCCGGCATTAACACATCTGACACTAGTTCCAAATTTCTCAGACAACCAATTGGTGTAAAGCGTCGCAAAGCATTCTTCTTTTTTTACTTTGTATCCATATGTAATTGATCCGCCAATAAACGCAACTGTTATATCCTCGCCCCTGGCAGCTTTCTCAAGCATGCGCTTCATTCTTCCGGTATGCCCTGTAGCAACCAATGAATGTTCAACAACAGATTCTGGCTGGGTATAAATATCGTTCAATTCAACTTCAGCAATACCAGTTGCACTATTTATGCTATTTTCATCAGTTATACCAGTTGCATCATTCGTGCCGTTTCCACCAGTCACGTCAGATGAACCATTCGACATGGCTGCATGTCCATCCTGATTATCTGCCCTGCCTGCACATCCGGCAGTTCCCACAAGAGCTACTGTACAAGCAACGACAGCTGCTTTTACAATTGCATTTTTAATCGTCATTTCAATCACCACCTGAAATCATCTTGTTCACTGCATTGATAACCTTCTTCTTATCCGCACTCCACATAGGTGCAACCAGTATGCGCTTAGGTCCATCACCTGTCATTCTATGCACAACCGTCCCTTCCGGCAGTTCCTCGAGGCACGCCTCTAGAATGTCTAGATACTCATCCATTGAAAGCACTTCAAACTTGCCCTCGTTATATTCACGCTCAAGTGCTGTTCCCTTTAGCACATGTAGGAGCTGGAGCTTTACTCCAAAAGGCTTATACTTCGATACAAAACGCACCGTCTCAAGCACATCCTCTTTTCCCTCTCCGGGTAGCCCGATAATGACATGTATCACTGTCTTTATTCCAATCGAGGCAAGTTCGCTCATTGCTTTCTCAAACACATCATTCGCATATCCGCGATTAATCCGTCTCGCGGTTTCTTCGTTCGCGCTCTGCAGTCCAAGTTCTATCCAAATAAACTTGTCCGGGTATTCTTTCTGCAACTCATCCAAAAGAGCAATCACGTCATCAGGAAGACAATCCGGTCTTGTACCAATTGACAATCCAGCTATCTCATCCCTATTCAGAAAAGCTCTGTACAAATCTCTAAGCTTCTCCACCGGCGCATAGGTATTGGTGTATGCCTGAAAATAGGCTATGAATCTGTTTCCGTGATATTTACCTGCAAGATGCTCCTTACCCGACTCGATAATAGCCGCCACTTCATTGTCGGAATAATCCTTAACGAGCCTTCTTGCAAAATCTCCACTTCCACCCTCCGAGCAGAAAGTGCATCCACCTGTTCCAACTGTTCCATCGCGGTTTGGACAAGTGAACCCGGCATCAATTGCAAGCTTGTATATTTTTTCTCCATAAGTATCGCGCAGATACTCATTAAGCGTGTACACTTTCATCAGCCACCAGCTCCATCCGCCTATCGAACAATTCAGTGAGATTAGTGATAGAATCCTGCACGCCAAACCATTTGCCGATATCGGATCCGTTTACTCTTCGTCTGGCACCTTCAACAGTGCCAATAAGCCTGCCCTTTAGGTCAAATACTCCACTTCCACTCTGGCCTCCAACAGTTCCCCTCTCAGTAACCAGCATCATGTAGCCTACGTTTATTGACCCGTCATATTCTGGCACATCAACCGCATATACCTCCATCGGGGTGAAAATATCCTTCTCTCCAGCCTTCCAGTTCAGTGTACAGGCAAATACTGTGTCACCCTTCCTTGTCTCATTAACAACTTCATCATCAATATAAACCTCGCGAAGATTAAGTAATGTTGTGACAGGTACAGCATTGGTAGGAATTACGAACATCGCAAGATCTGCTTTTTTGCAGCTTATATAATCAGGATTAAGCCCATATGAAGTCACATCATCATAAAACATAATATCCAAATTCTGTAACAGCTTAGTGCAATGCTTGGCAGTAAGCATAATTATATAATCAGGTGTGATGTCATATATGTAGGCAGAGGCGAATCCCTTCGGGCTTGCAAGATCCACTTCGGTTGGCGTTGTAAGCTTAATCGCCTCATCAAGATTCCCCTCCGAAAGCGGTTCGTATGTAAAATAATTATGCTCATCCAGAAAAGCAATATCTTCCCTCGTGTACCAAATTCCCATATTGCTATTCTCATCACCAACTGTAACGAATACAGTTTTGCTGGTGGTAAGATTATTAATATCAGTCACCGAATATGTAACCGAGTAATTACCTACTGTTTCTATATCGAATCCGCCATCATTAATTACCACCTTGTCCGTGATAAATCCGCTCTCGTTATCATATGCAACAACATAATCCATAAGCTTATAGTCAGAACCACGCTTTACATATTTGTCATCAACAAACATAAATACAGGCGGCTCATCAAACTTGACACGATTCACCATCACGGTTTCATTTCCTGATGCATCCACAGCTGACAGAGCTATGTCGTATTCGCCACACTCAAGCGCCATAAATGCTTCGTAATCTGATCCAGACGCGCTAGTGTCACCTCCATAGTTATAGGCATCCCCCTGTATAATAGACACAGCAGCCTCGTTTTTAAGCCCAGCATCAAATCTCACGCACACATTCTCAGACAAGTCAAAGACGCTCTCAATAAACTCATCGATAGAATATGCTTCATTAACACGCAGACACGGCATCTCCTTAAGTGCCAACTCAGGCGCTGTAGTATCAACTACATTAATCGAATACTCAAAATGCTGTAGCCAGGTGTCGCACGAGACCATGTACTCACCAACTGCATTGACATCCACATTTGCACAGTCAATATTAGCCTTCTCAAGTACATCCTCGTGTCCTTCAAGATAATCATAGATGTCATCGCTAAAAGACGCAGCATCTCCAAGTTCAATCGTTTTCTCCGCAAATAGAGGACTCGTCTCGTTGTACTTACATACCAGATACGTCGCAAGCATTACAAGTCCGAACATAATTACTATACCGCCAATCGCGAATATATATTTAATTTTGCCTGATTCTCTTTTTTCTTTTGTCAGACACTCTCTCATTTACCATTATTCCCACTACAAGCCTTTGCATAATAATGCTCTGCACAGTTCTCACCATGCAGATGAATCGAAGCAATGCCAGCTCTTCTTGCACCCTCAATATCCGAGGATACTGTATCTCCTACCATTACTGCACCAGCTTTATCAATATTATATTTTGCAAATAATTTGTCAAAAAAAGCTTTCTCGGGCTTCATACATTTCTCATCGCTCGATATCATAATTCCGTCGAGGTAATTCTCCAGATGAAACATATTTATCTCAGGCAGAGTATATGAAGCCTGCGCATTACTTAATAAATACAATTTTGCTCCATTATCACGAAGCATTTTCAAATACTCAAGCACACATGGATACAGCTCGATTGAGTCTCTTGAACACTCTCTGAATCGATATGATATCTCATTTAAAATCTCATCAGACAATATCCCATTTTCATATTCCAGAAACAATTCTCTGTATACTTCTATGATGTCAATTTCTGGCACGGCATATGGACCTTCTTCAATAGCCCTGCGCCTGTATGCTCTGTCGCGGTCGAAGAAGTCCCTACGAAAATTGATATAATGTGGGTGCTTTATTTTTAGGCCGTCAAGATACCTACACCACTTCTTCCAAGTTCTGGCTGAATGTTCATCCGAATGTATATCTATCAATGTTCCATACAGGTCAAAAATGTATGTATTGTATTCTAATTTCAT
>JAGHUF010000004.1 GCA_018064935.1 Candidatus Merdinaster equi
TCTGAGAATTTTCTTTTTGTGGTTACATTTACTGACTCGCCTCTATCAGATGACCTTCTATCAACAGCAACAACCTCACCCTTGCTGTTTAATACCTGCCCAGTTGTAGACACTCGTACGACAGTTGGCTTGTGTGGTGCCTGAGTTGGATCATCTCCTGCACTCTGTAGATTGCTCCCCTTCCGACTCTCATTTTTATCCTGAGTAAATCCCTTTTTCTCAAGTTCACTCTGCGCAATCTCCTTAAGGTTTGCCAGATTTTTCTCATCGGCCTCTTTCTGTTGATATTTTTCCAATTCCCTCTTCAGAATCTCTTGCTGCTCTAGAGCCTCCTGCAAGGCCTTCTGAGTGTCAGTTTCCAAATCTCCAACTTCCGAATGAAGATCCTCTGGTATATCCATGGAAGCATCATTTAACGCAAGCAGAGTCTGTGCAATTTCTTCATCTGTAATCAAATGATCTTCATTATGGTCTTTATTACTCATTCTCGTATCCTCTATATAATTTATACACCGGTTTCATCAAAATCAGGAATGAAGCTTTCTTTTGCAGTATCCATATCCTGAATAAATGCATTTTCAATTCCGAGAGCTAATGCATAATCAACCACTTCGTTATACTCTCTCTTGGTTATTCGTCGGTTCAATTCGGGTGCAGATTCGCACACATGTTGTAATGGCGTATACTGGCTCATGATACTATAACAAATATCATTTCCAAAGCGCTCATACAGCTCTCTCAGTGCTTCCTTGGAATTCCGCTTATACCCTGGAAGAATCAGATGCCTTACTATGACTCCACGCGTCATGATCAGCTGCTCTTCATCATTATCATCTTCCTGTGCTGCATCATGGTTCCCGGACATATTCTCCATCGATATGTTAAGGTCATCCCTCGTATTACGGTATTGCTCTCCGACTGTAGCATAGCTCGCATATCCGACCTGCCGTACCATCTCTTCGATTGCTTCCATAGCAATTACCGGATAATCTGCTGCCTTGCTATACTTCTTCGCAAGCTCACCATCTGAATACTTATAATCCGGCAGATATATATCTATATACCCCTCAAGCATTTTAAGCGTCTCAGCGCTCTCATATCCACTTGAATTATATAATATCGGGAGTCCAAGCCCCCTGCTTCTCGCAACATCAATAGCCGCAATAATGGACGGAACATACTGCGTTCCGGTTACCAGATTTATGTTGTAAGCACCTCTCGCCTCTAGATCTAAGAAAATATCAGCAAGGCGTGTGACTGATATCTCTTTTCCTTTTACAAGGGCAGAAATTTCGCGATTTTGGCAAAAAACACATCTTAGATTGCACCCCGCAAAAAAGACAGCTCCGCTACCTCTTCTCTTATCCTCATACGCTCCGCTGATGCACGGTTCCTCCCAGAAATGAAGTGCTGCTCTAGCAACTTTTATCTTGGCATATGCTCCGCACAGTCCACTTCCATTATACCTGTCTACGCCACACTTTCTAGGGCAGAGGTTGCACTCTTTGTACTGGTATATATCTTCCATCTTATTGCCTTTATAGCCATTTTTATCTAAAACTTTGCAGTAAGTTTTCCTATATTTTTAATATAAACAGAAACTGTTCCATCAGCATTGGTTATGAATTCAACTGCTCCCGGATCTCTATACTGCTCCATTGGAATCTTAATTTCAATTCCAGTATCTGTCACAAGACACTGCTTATCGAATTTGCGGAGGGTAGTATCTGCCTGAGGCTTAACCACCTCTTTGACCAGATTGTATTTCTCCATTTTTTCCTCAAAAGGAGTAACAAGATTGGGGGAATCTTCGAATACTTTTTCAGCAATCTTCTCTATCTGGAAGCTGCCCTCTTCTTCAAGCACTTTGCTAATTATATTCTTAGCCTTCATATGTTCTTCATACTGCTTTTCTTCATCAAAAGCCTCGTTCTGGACGCTTTCAATCGCTTTAGTCACAAGCGACAGCTTGGACTTATGAGACATATGTGCACTACACTTCAGAAACAGATAAGAAAAATAGTTTTCCTTTTTGCCATTGATTTCATACTTTTTCTCAATAACACGAACCGAGTAATCTTTCAGATTAATTATCGCGCCTTCTGAAATGCGCTGGCTCTTTCCTGGAAGGATAGATTTATATTTAATAATCTCATTATTATTGCCGTTCTCGGCATTCATTGTCCGATGAGTATAGTACTCTTTGTAATCCATCTTGAGGATTGCCATATACTCGTCATCTCGGCACTTGAATCTGACAACAAAAAGGTCGGCAGAAGGAATATCTACATTACTAATCATTATATCATACAGAGCATTTGCAACATCCTTGGAAAAAGGAATAAATTGCTCGTCGTCATATTCTGTCAGCGCATTGTATATTTCAGATTCTTTCTCATAAAAGCGGCATTCTTTTCCATCATCTCCGCTTCCAAGTCGCGCGATATGCTCTCTGAGAAACTCCGCCAGCTCCTCCTTGCACTCAAGCACATTATCCGACAATACAGCCATACCAACTGCCTGATCACAAATATGTACAATCACCTTACGTATGTATATTTCTTCTTTTATTATCATAGTCTATCGTCCATCCTATCTGCGTTAGGTTTATTGCCATTTAACCCTATCCTGTTTATTGTATCACAAAAGAGGAGTGGCATAATAGCCACTCCTCTTTGGTTCTTTATACAGAGCCCTTTTTTTCTTATGCAGCAATCTTTTCAATGCTACATTCCGTATGGGCAAAGTCTTCAATCTTGGAGACCGTCCTCATAGCAAGCGTACGCTGCATTCTATATGCCAGATTCTTTCGATCTGCATTCAGCAATACAATCTCACCACTCAGTGGATTCCACCCACCAAATACGCGCCCATCGGACAATGTAATAATATAATTCATAGTCCCACCTCCTTGTACAACAGGCTCATTATCAAGTTATAGTGAGTTTAAACCTTTAATACCACAAAATCTATTGGCCTTTCATACGAATTTTTTAGCCCCTACTATCAAAAAGAGGGGTCAAACTGCTTAGTTTTCCCCCTCTTACTTGATTGCAAATATACAAATTGTACACAATAAAAGATTTCTATTTTTTCTTTACTCATGTATATTTTGTCCCAAAATGGTATAAGCGAAATCAAAATACCAGTTAATCTATCTCCCCCAAAAGGCAACATAAAAAAAAAGAGACCTTCCCCTTCAAGGAAAATCTCCGTTTCAATCGGAGTGACGTGATTCGAACACGCGGCCTCTGCGTCCCTAACACAGCGCTCTAGCCAAACTGAGCCACACCCCGAGTTATCTGATTTTTTCAGACCAACGAGTATTATATAAAAAACAACTAATGCTGTCAAGCAAACTCAATAGCATCCAGATAGAAAGATCACCAAAAAGAATACCCCATAACTAAAAATATCAAGGCTTGCTAGCCCCACACCTACATACTCCTGAAAAACTTTCATTTGTCATCCCACAAACAGGACATTTCCATCTATTTGGTCCGGTCTCAAAACTAATTTGCTTTTTTTCTTCAGTTGCTTCGACCAAGCGATAGAGAAGCTTCTTGTTTTCGTACGTATCTCCTACCAAATCAGCAAAAGCATCAACCAGAGTTCCAACAAATATAGCAGAGGCACTTCCCCCAATTAGTATTCCAAATCCCAAGGCTACTAAATATCCGTCTATATATAATCCACTTTTTGATGCAATCCAAACAAAGCTTGCGTAGCACATACTCACTACAATACCTGTTACCCTTATTATTGCAGCCCATATTTTCAGTTTCTTACCGTTCATTTTTTATCCTTTCTTTGAGGTCTTCATGTATCAAAAAAACTCATGGCATGTAAACAAAATCAAATTATCACGCGAATGGGTAACCCAAATATTTATATAGTTCCAATTCTAATACTTTAAATTTCGACGAGCGTTTTGTAAGATTCACATTTTTATTTGGAGTATTCACAACCAAGTCATACACTTTCTGCGCTCTATTAGCAATTACATCCGCATGACTTCTACACCAATCAAGCTGTTTCTGCATCAATATTTTAGAACGCCTTATCTCCGGAGAATCCTCCTTATGTATTGTAAGAACAACCTTCTTAATAACACCATCCTCTACCGGAATCATATTGTTAATATTTAACACCCCAATAAGTTTGTACTGATTATTTTCATCTCTTCTACCTATGTCAAAGATTTTTACAAAATCAATTTGACTTTTTTTCGCTTTGAATTTATCTTTGGGCGAGGTTAACGGAATGCAATATTTCGTACCATTCACAAGAACAATTACCCCTACAAAAGGTCTCTTCTCTTTTCCTCTCTGTGGTGATATTGACATCACATTGTCATCTGCATTAGAAAGGTTCCTTATATATTTTAAGTCTATATAGTATAAATCAAGTTTATCCACTAATCATTTCCTCTTCATAAAAGCAAAGGCTGTACCACGCAAACACGTAGCACAGCCATCATTTCCTTATTCGCTCGGTAGGGCTCCCGCCTCATATATTTCCTATTTATTTTATATGGTAAGGCTCCCATCTGATAAAGTTCCTATTTGTTTTATATGGTAAGGCTCCCATCTGATAAAGTTCCCATTTTGCGTGGTAAGGAAACCACCAAAGCAACTGATTGCTTTGGTTAATACTATATCATAAGGTGTTACTCTGTCAATTATATTTTTGTCAGATTATGCTTTCTACATATTCCCTCACATCAGATTTTCACCAGTTCATACTCGCGAGCGCCAAGTCCAATCTTCTCTGCATGCTCTAAGCAGCTCTGCCACTCTGTATCAGGGTGAGTTGCCTTAAAATGATCTACTCCGTGGGTGTGTCCACATCCGCAATCATCAGCTGAATGATCGTGGCAGCACCCCTCTTCTGCATTCTTACTCAGCTGCTCATCAAGAATACTTCCCTTGGTTACAGGCATCTGATTACACAAATCAGCACATGCCTGGTCGAGTGCAACAGGATCAAAGCTTGCAAGCATTCCAACATTAGGAATAATTGGGATATCATTCTCTGCATGGCAGTCGCAGTTTGGTGATACATCACAGATTAATGAAATATGGAAGCATGGCCTGTCCTTGCATACCGCAAGAGCGTACTCTGCCATTCTATAATTAAGCATCTTAATCGAATCGCTGAAAGAAGATGAAATTGCATCCTTAGGACATACTGCCAAGCACCTGCCACAACCAACACATTTATCATGGTTGATTACAGCTTTCCCATTAGCAATCTCTGGTCCCTTATGTGCACATATTCTGTCACATGCTCCACAGCCAACACACTTTGATTCATCAACCCGAGGCTTTCCCTCACAGTGCATTTCCATTTTTCCGGCTCTTGATCCGCATCCCATTCCTATGTTTTTGATAGCTCCACCAAAACCAGCCATCTCATGTCCCTTGAAGTGATTAAGGGAGATGAAAACATCAGCGTCCATCACAGCCTGCCCAATCTTGGCTTCTTTGACATATTCTCCATTAATAGGAACAAGCTCCTCATCAGTTCCCTTCAAGCCATCTCCGATTATTACATGACATCCGGTCTGAAGTGGTGAGAAACCGTTTACATACGCTGTATCCAAATGGTCAAGTGCATTTTTACGACTTCCCACATAGAGAGTATTACAATCTGTTAAATAAGGCTTTCCACCGAGCTGCTTAACATAGTCCGCAACTACCTTCGCATAATTAGGGCGGAGAAAAGCCAGATTGCCATACTCACCAAAATGTATTTTTATTGCGGCGTATTTCTCTTCAAAATCAATCTGTTCAAATCCAGCAGTCTTCATAAGTCTATGCAATTTCTGAATCAGATTTTCTGCACCTGTTGTTTTGAATGTTGTGAAATATACCTTGTTTGCCATATGCATCCTCCCATTTTTATATGTGTCCAGCCATGTATTAATAAAATCACACTAACATCTGCACGTATATACTAACTGCGCCGCACTGCCACACTACATACTTGCCAGCACAGCTTTTACCAGTTCAAATGTTCTCTTTGTACTCTCAATATGAAGCTTCTCAGAAGTAGTATGAATATCTGATAAATCAGGACCAATTGATATTGCATCCAGTCCTGGAAGTTTTTCTGACAATAATCCACACTCTAATCCCGCATGGATAATATCTACCTTCATTTCGCTTCCGAACAATTCCTTATATTTCGCAGTAACCACTTCTCTAAGCGGAGAGTCTTTCTTGAATTCCCATGCTGGATACGCTCCCCTTGAGCTTGTTCTAGCACCGGCAAGCTTAGCTATTGTACTTATTTTATTAAAGAGTGCATCTTTTTTAGATGCTACGGCGCTTCTAAGCGATTGTGAAAAATAAAGAGCATCATCCTTAAGCTCCAGAATCCCGAGATTAAGGCTCGTCTCCGGAAGTCCAGGTATAGCAGCGCTCATACACTGAATTCCATTTGGCATAGCAACAATTATATCAGCAATCACCTGAGTATCCTCAGCGCAGACAGCCATCACATCCGATGCACTATCATCGTTTATCGCCTCTACGCGCAGACTCACATTACAATCAGTCAATGCATATTCATTTTTTAGAATTCGCGTATACTCATCTGCGTATGCGCTTAGTTCACTGGTTATCGCATCATTGTTTGCTTCTAGCTGACCTCTTTGCTTTTCCTTATCCTTTATCTGAACAAGTATATCCGCTGATGCCAGAAGTGGAATCGCATTATCTTTCTCTCCACCCTTGTAGTTAATTAACTGAACACAAAATGATTCCTCAAAATGTGCAATAAGTTCCTGGAGAAATCTTCCGAGAAGAACAACTGCATTACCTCTTCCCTTATCGATTTCGACACCTGAATGACCACCTTTAAGTCCATCCACAATAATTCTATAGCTATAGCCAGTCGAATTCTCTCTTCTCACATCAAGAACATGGTCCACACGCATTCCACCAGCGCATCCAGCTGTAAGCACTCCTTCATCCTCTGAATCAATATTCAGAAGTGCCCTTCCCTCTATACCAGCTACATCCAATTTGGAAGCTCCAGTCATTCCAACTTCTTCGTCAGTTGTAACAATCACCTCTAGCGGCGGATGCGGAATCGTATCATCATCCATAATTGCAAGTGCCATAGCTACTGCTATTCCATCATCTCCACCAAGGCTTGTTCCCTTGGCATAGATTTCATCACCGTTTACACATAAATCAAGAGAATCCTTCTCAAGATCAATTGAGCAGTCCTCATCTTTTACACACACCATATCCATATGTCCCTGGATAATAACTGGTGCATGGTCCTCATACCCTGTTGTTCCCTCTTGCCAGATTACAACATTATTTGCGTCATCCTGTCGCACCTTGAGGTTTCTTTTCTTAGCAAAAGTGACAAGATAATCACTTACAGCCTGCTCATTTCCTGACCCTCTCGGTATCCTCGTCAATTCTTCAAAAAAATAGAATAGCTTTTCGGGAGAAATTCCCTCTAATACACGTTTATCTTCCATACCTGTACACCTGCCTATGATCTGTAATCTCCATTTATTTTTACGTAATCATAGGTCATATCACAGCCCCATGCAGTTGCTTCTTCTTCACCCTGATGCAAATCAACCAATATTTCTATTTCATCTTTTGCAAACACTTCGCTTGCCTTCTCCTCAGAGAAAGGTATTCCATATCCAGCTTCACATACAGGTAGAACGCCATTTTCAGATCTGAAAGTAACATCAATCTTCTCAACGTCAACTTCAGCCCCTGAATAGCCAATAGCACACAGAACACGTCCCCAGTTAGCATCCTCTCCAAACATAGCACACTTGAACAGAGTCGAATGAATTATGCTTCTAGCGCAGGTTCTTGCCACCTCAAAGCTAGGTGCACCCTTTACTTCGCAGGTGAGCAGCTTGCCAGCGCCTTCTCCGTCTGCAGCGAGCATGACTGTCAGCGCACGCATAACAAGGAAAAGAGCTTCCTTAAACGTCTCATAGTCTGCACCCTCGGCAACTATTTCATCATTGCCACAAAGTCCATTACACATTACACAAACCATATCATTTGTTGATGTATCACCGTCAACAGAAAGGCAATTATACGTTTTTTCCGTCACTTCAGAAAGTGCTTTCTGAATAAGCACAGAAGAGATAGCTACATCTGAGGTGATAAAATTCAATGTTGTAGCCATATTGGGATGAATCATTCCACTTCCCTTAGCCATACCACCAAGATGACACTCCTTGCCCTGAAGTACAAAAGAAACAGCAACCTCCTTGGGCACAGTATCTGTTGTCATTACCGCCCACTCAGCACGAGAGTTGCCGTCGTAGGTAAGTCCACCAACGAGCTCATCAATATGATTTCTAGCCGGCTCACATGAAAAAGGTTGACCAATAACACCAGTAGAAGCAACTACCACAAGCTTAGGGTCTATAGAAAGCGCTTCACCTGCAATTTCACACATCTCCCTTGCTCTTTCTACTCCATCACGATTGCATGTATTTGCATTTTTTGAGTTAGCAATAACAGCCTGAGCTTTTCCACCTGTTGCTGCCAAATTTTCTTTAGTAACTGTAAGAGGTGCTCCCTTTACAAGATTTGTTGTATAAACTGCTGCTGCATTACATACAACATCACTTACATACATTCCCAAATCATTTTTATTTTTGTCTGGGTTATAGCCACAATTAATTCCATTTGCACGAAATCCCTTTGCGGCGCAAACACCTCCATCAATATATGTATATCCTTCTTTTTGAAGCTGTTTCATGATTTTGCCTTTCATTCTTTTCTTTTTTCAAATTCTATTCGGAGCCATATCTACATCCAAGAAGCACTATTACACATTGCCTGATTCATTTTCTATCTGCTGCTGTTGTCTCATCAACTCACGTTTTTTGAGCATTTTCTGAACTTTACGTTCTCTTCCCCAGACAGCCAGCTGAATAATCGCATGGATTATAGCAATTCCACCCAGAATTACCATGATGCATATTACTACAACAAACTGACACAGGTCTGTCAATGATTCCCAGTCAGCACTGTTTCTACCATCAAGTATAACAGCATATATCCCCAAAATAAGTTCCAGCAGGGCATATATCGCAAATGGTACGAGTCTTTTACTCATATACTCTTTCGCTTCCTTCCGATGCTACACAAGTGTATACTGGAACATCTCATACCTGAGATTGCTTCCCTCCATTATTTCAGCAGGTAAAAGCGCCCTCGCCACAAGCTTAATCTCATCAGAATCAATATCCGTTCTCTTAAGATTAGCGTAATCTCCATCTATGCTGATTACTTCGTAGTAGAAAGTTTCCATAGCAATTCTTATTCCTCATTCAGTATGTAGATTATAGTATACAATCCATCTATCATCATATGTCAGCACATATCCATTTGAATTCACTGCATATGCCAGACACTGCGATATAAAAGGGGCGATTCTAATAAGAATCGCCCCTATCTAAACTTATAATTAGATATTCAGAAGATCACTATACTCCTTGAGGGCACCTTCTGTTTCATGTGCCAGAACCTTCTTGGCAAGAACCTTACCAAGCTGAACTCCTTCCTGATCAAATGAGTTCACATTCCATGTAAAGCCCTGGAACATTATTTTATTTTCAAAGTGCGAAAGAAGTGCTCCAAGTGCTTCTGGTGTAAGCTGATCACCAACGATGATTGATGAAGGACGTGATCCCTGGAAATTCTTATTAAGGTTCTCGTCTTCTTTTCCGCAGGCAAAGGCAACAATCTGCGCTGCAACATTTGCACATAATTTCTGCTGGCTGGTGCTTCCCTGAATTACGACATCAGATCCTGCCTGATTGTTTCTAAATCCAATGAACTGAAGAGGGATAATATCTGTTCCCTGATGAAGGAGCTGATAGAATGAATGCTGTCCATTAGTTCCCGGTTCACCGAAGATAACCGGACCAGTTACATAATTTACAGGCTCACCAAAACGGTTAACTGTCTTACCATTTGACTCCATATCAGCCTGCTGAAGATGTGCAGGGAAACGAGAAAGCGCCTGCGAATAAGGAAGAACTGCTGTACAAGGATAACCAAGTACATTTCTCTCATATACTCCAATAAGTGCATCCAGCATTGCAGGATTCTTACGAATATCTGTATTAGTTGCAAGCTTATCTTCTTCTGCTGCACCTGCAAGGAACTTAGCAAACACTTCAGGACCAAATGCAAGTGAAAGAACTGCGCCACCTACTGCAGAACATGAAGAGAATCTTCCGCCGATATAATCATCCATAAAGAAGGCTGCAAGATAATCCTTGCTGCTTGCAAGTGGAGATGTTTCAGATGTAACAGCAATCATATGCTTGCTGGCATCAAGACCTGCCTTTGCAAGTGTATCCTTAACAAATGATTCATTTGTAAGTGTCTCAAGAGTTGTACCAGACTTAGATACAAGAACAAAGAGTGAATGAGCAACATCAATTGTTCGAAGAACTCCTGCTGCATCATCAGGATCTACATTGCTGATGAACTTAGCTTCCATCTTGAAGCATCCATTTGTCTTTGCCCAGTTTTCAAGAGCAAGATACATTGCACGAGGACCCAGATCTGATCCACCGATACCTATCTGAACTACAGTAGTGAATTTCTCGCCAGCCGCATTAGCAATCTTTCCTGCATGTACAGCATTTGCGAACTCAGCAATTCTATTCTGCTGTGTTACATAGAACTCTCTCTTATTAACGTTATCTGCAATAACATCTGTTCCAAGCTGACCACGTGTAAGCTGATGAAGTACCAGTCTCTTCTCACCTGTATTGATTACAGCGCCATTATAAAGCTCTGCAAATTTCTCTGTAAGTTCTGCCTCTTTTGCAAGTTCGCCAAGAGCATCTACAATTGAATCATCAACCTGCTTAGCTGCATAATTGAATGCCATACCACATGCCATAGGAACAGAGTATGTCTTTACTCTCTTTGCTCCGTTTTCCCCGGACATTTCCTTCTTTAAATCTACAGATCCTTTCTTGCTCTCAAGGGCTTTGTATGAAGCAAGTGTGTCAAGGTTCTTCCAGTTTGCCATTTTTATTCTCCTCTTTCTCTATATTGTATTTGTTATGAATACTTTTCGATTTGTGGGCATTTATTACCAGAATAAAAAAACTACATCCGCTATTGCCCATAACGAATGTAGTATATCACATTTTATCCGCTTCACTCAAGTTAACAATTGAAGTCACATTGCACATAACAATAGACCCAAGAACCAGCACTACTCCTATGATATTAAACACAGACATTGTCTCATGCATAAAAACAACGCCAATCAAAGTCGCTACTACCGGCTCAACCGACGCAATTATTGACGCCGGTCCGTTTTCCACATATCTAAGTCCCGATGTATATAAGAAATATGGTATGACTGTGCTGGCCAAAACAAAAATCAAAGTGAAGCCAGCGTCAAACCATGAACCTGTGACATAGCTGACAATTCCCCCTACATTCGACATTGGTATGGATCCGAACATAGCCAACCCAAATGTGTAAAACAAAATCGTGAATATGTGATAACCCTTTTCTAAAGCAAAACGACTAAAAATCGAATACAGAGCGTATCCAAAGCCAGCGCCAATGCCAGTCAGAATTCCCAATGCGGTTATGCTATGTTCACCCGACATAATTCCGGTAACCATTGCACATCCAACTAATGTAAATATAAGAGCTGCTACTTTGACTTTACTAAGTTTTTCTTTGAATAGAAAAAAACTCATTACCATCACAAATGCTGGGGCAGTATATAACAATACCGCTGCAACCGAAAGAGAAGTAAATGTAATAGTCTTAAAATAACAGTAATTAAAGAACACGATACTACACAGGCCCGTTCCCAGAAAACACCATATATCTTTTATCTTTATCCGGAAAAGCCGCCTGTTATAGCACAACAAAAAAATCCCCAACAGGATTGTCGTTCCAATATTTCTTATTGTTACAATATCCATTGTTGCAAGGCCAGCTCCGTTCAGTGTTCTAACAAACACTCCCATGCTTCCCCACAACATTCCTGCCAAAAGGATAAAAAAAGGTGCTACTCTTTTCATTATCTCTTCGTTTCCATTTCTAATGCATATGATCTACTAATTCGCGACGCTCACAAAACATTCATATGACTCATCCTGCTGTTTTGCTTCATAATATCCATTGTATTCCTCAGCTATCTGCTGAAGGATTTCAACACCATAATGCTTTCTATCCTTCGTCTTTTTCTTTTGCTGATTAAGGCATGAATTTTTTACTACAACATTTAGGTACTCGCCATTCAATTTAGCATGAACAGAAATGAAAGAATTATCCTTTCCAGCCTTTAGATAATCCAGCGCTGCTGCTTGTGCATTTCTAATCAAATTCGAAAAGATGCTACAAATCTTCACCGGTTCTATTTTTAGCGCTCCCGGAATGACAATATCGAATTCTGTCTTAATCCCATAACTATCGCATTTTTCTTCACACTCAGTAAGAACAGCATTCACAATCGGATCAGAACAGTATCTGTTTTCTCCTGTTTCTGCAATATATCCGCCAAGACTGCTAATCATCTCCTGCGCTTTTTCAACTTGTCCGGTCCCCATAAGACTTCCTATAGCAGACAGCTGATTATTGATATCATGTCTAATTTTTGCAAAATCCTCGCGGCGCTTCTCTATTTCTTCGTAATGCTGAACTGAAATTGCTCTTTGCATTTCCATCTGCGAAAGTTTCTTCTCCATCTCCTTCTTTTGCTGTTCCTGAAGAAGCATGTACATCAAATAAACATCTGCCAAAATTGATAGAATAAGTCCAACTGTTGCACTCCATTGCACTATAGCACTTACTCCCTCCGCATATATTACGGAATTAATTGCATACAGAACGAACACCTGACTCATTGGCAATACAAATGCTCCAATCATCAATTTCGCGTCGAATATAGCTGTTTTTAATACCTTTGTCCAAATCACAAATAAAAGCATCATAAATATATTTGCAAAAATGAACTGATATACAAGATACACAAAGACGAATGGCATATCCATAGTTAGCTGCGTAGTATTAGCAAGCTGCTCTGAAAGAACCAATGCCGCGCATAATTCCCCAAGGAAGTTTGCTGCCAGAACTAGAAACAAAAAAAGAATTTTCTTAATAGTTTTCCCCACCTGAAATATGATCTGGAATGCAAGAATTGCTCCTGCAGTGATGAAAATCATTATATCTCTAACTATGCTATTGTCATTGAAAATGTATTTTATTGTTAATGGTGGCAATTGCATGAGCGATACTATGAGCAATTGTACAAACTTACTGTTCTTTTTCTTTGACGGAAAGGCGAACAGAAGATAATTACTCTGCAATACCATTGCGATAACCCATTCTAGATAATTAATCAGATAATAATTCATACTAATTTGTCCTATCCTTCATGTACTTAAAAAATTCTTCCCTTACAATTACAGCATTACGTTTGCTAATTGGAAGCTCAATTTCATTTTTGAGAATAACACTCGAATATCCAAGCTTTTTTATATGCAAAGCATTCACAAGATAGCTTTTATGAATTCTAATAAAGCCTTCTCGCAAATTAGCCGCATAATCATCAAGTTTTGCATACAGGCTTATGCTTTCATTAGAATGATTAATCAGGTGAATAATAATCTTATGGGCATTACTCTCAACATAGGTAATACTATTGGTATTAACTAATTCAATAGAGTCCCCTGTTTGTATCGCTATCTCTTTCGATAAACACGTTTTTTTAGCAGCTTTTCTTTGTTCTGAAGCCTTTCTCAAAAGTCTTTCTAGCCTTTTATTGTCGACAGGCTTAACCAGATATCCACACAAGTTTGCATTGGAAAGAAATATGTCCTGTGAATACCTATCATTATACCCGGTCACAAATACTATTTGAGTCGCCGGATATCTTTCACACAATTTATTAGCGAAATCTATTCCATTCACTTCTTGATGCCAATCAATATCCATGAATACAACTTCGTATTCCTTTTGACTTTCCTCTGGTGGTTTTTCGAAACATTCAACGCTATCAATACAATATCCGGCATTATTTGGAAGTTGCAATATCTTACTCTTTATATCCTCTGCGATTGAAATATCGTCATCAAATATTCCTATATTCATATTGCTTATGAAGCCTCCTGCACTCTTTTCCCATGAGTAATATAAACAATTATCATTTTACTATAAAGATTGTTTTTGTCATAACCACACTTATTAATGTGTGTCCATAACACACAATCAAAAAATAAGACAAGTCAATCGCCTCTGTGGTGATAGACCTGTCCTATTTTTATACTATATTGACTATCAAATCAATTACTTAAGATTGCTCTTAGCGATTTCTGCAAGTGAAGTAAATCCTGCAGCATCATTTACAGCCATCTCTGCAAGCATCTTGCGGTTCATATCGATTCCTGCATTCTTAAGTCCAAACATGAACTTGCTGTATGAAAGACCATTCATTCTAGCTGCTGCGTTAATACGAGCAATCCAGAGCTGTCTGAACTGACGCTTATTCTGCTTACGTCCAGCGTATGAAGATGTAAGAGCTCTCATTACAGACTGCTTAGCTACACGATACTGGTTGCTACGAGCGCCTCTGTATCCCTTTGCAAGCTTCAGTATTCTATTATGCTTCTTCTTGGCATTTAAGCCACCTTTGATTCTTGCCATGATTCTATATCCTCCTTACGCCTTATAAATACGGTAAAATCTTCTTCATATTCTTTACATTGGTGCTATCAGTGATGACTGCCTTTCTAAGATTTCTGGTAGTCTTAGCATCATGCTTTCCGGTGTTGTGCTGCTTGTAAGCCTGGCTTCTCTTGAGCTTTCCGGTACCTGTTACTTTAAAGCGTTTTGCAGCTGCTCTGCTGGTTTTCATTTTAGGCATGTTATTTTTCCTCCTAATAAATAAATCTATTTTAACGTAAGCGACTATCCTATTAGCGCTTTTCTGTTAAAAACAGTGCCATTGATCTTCCTTCTACCTTCGCTGGCTTGTCAACAACTGCAACATCCTGAAGGCTCTCTGCAAAATCATCAAGGATATGCTTGCTTGCATTCATATGGGCCATCTCACGTCCACGGAATCTAAGCGTAACCTTAACCTTATTTCCCTTTTCAAGGAATTTTCTTGCAGCGGAAATCTTTGTGTTCAAATCGTTCGTATCAATATTTGGTGAAAGTCTGATTTCTTTAATCTCGACTATCTTCTGCTTCTTGCGGGCATCCTTTTCTTTTCTAGCCTGCTCATAACGGTACTTGCCGTAATCAATGATCTTGCATACTGGTGGAGTCGCTGTTGGTGCAATCTTAACAAGATCAACTCCTGCTTCTTCTGCAAGTTTCAGTGCTTCAGCAGCACTCATAATTCCGAGCTGTTCGCCGCTTTCGCCAATTACTCTGACTTCCTTGTCTCTAATCTGCTCATTGATAAATAAATCGCTAATGGTTGTTCCCTCCTGCATCTAAATGCAAATAAAAAGTGGATGACGCAAAGTCATCCACACACATTCAATAAAGAATCGCATACCTAACAATCTATGTAGGCGATAGTTCTATGAACACCTGTTAAGCCTTAATCATTACCTGATTATCATTGCCACAGGGTGAGAGTGGATACTCTGCTTTGTTGTATCAGTGCACACGCACCTTGAATAATTTAACATGTAATATTACATGTGTCAACTATTTGTTTAGAATTCATCTGAATCTTCCTGAACTTCAGTTTCATAACTGAATTCAGATTCAACAACAGTCTCAGCTATAGGTTCATCCACTGGCAACTGCTGTTCTAACACAGGAGACTCTTCTCTGATGTCGTTCTTATCCAGTTTGAAGAACTCAATAGCCGCCTGCATCTGCGCATTATTATCACGCATCTCTTCTGTAGCAGCCTGGGTCTCATTACATGCAGCCGCAACAGTCTGACATGATGCAGCAACTTCTTCTGATGCAGCTCCCAGCTCTTCTGATACAGCTCCAAGGTCTGTAGTTGCGCTTGTCATCTCATTCTTGATTACATCAAGCTCACCAGCCATCTGCTTCAGATGATCAATAACAACTATTGACTCAGCGACTGAATCTGACAGAATATTGAATTTCTCCTGAGCAACTTCAATATCAGCCTGCTCTTTGTTGATAATCTCGTATACTCTGTTCGATATCTCAACTGACTTGTTGGACAGTTTAACAACATTACTGATAATCGTTTTTATCTCTTTAGCTGATGCTGCAGATGAATCAGCCAAAGATCTGATTTCGGCTGCAACTACCGCGAATCCTGCACCAGCCTCGCCTGCTCTTGCAGCCTCGATTGATGCATTAAGGGATAACAGATTGGTCTGAGATGCAATTGATTCAATTGCAAGAACAGCTTTGCTAATATCAGTGATTGCTGAGTTAGTCTCACCAATCTTATCAGAGATATCTTTAACTGCAACAACGGACTCCTTCGCACCAGCGTTAACGCTCTTCATGCAGTCTGTTGCTTCAACATTAGCATCTTTGATAGATATCGAAGCAGTATGCAGCTTCACTACATTATCATTGAGATTCTCTACTTCTGCGCCAAGCTCTGATGCCTTTTCAGCCATAATCTGAGCATTCTCAGCAACTGTCTGAGAAGTAGAAGCCACCTCATTGATAGCATTATTTATCTGTGCTACAGATTCAACATTATTTGTTGTCTTCTCATCAACACTTACAATGGCTGTTCCGAGTACATCTGCTGCTCCCTTTACACTTGAAAGAGACTGAGTAAGTGCATCCTTTAATTCAGTAAATGCATACAGTATACTTGCCGTTTCCTTAATACTTGAATCAGTAACAGCACATTCAACTGTTACATCTCCCTTACTCAAAGTTTCTGTTGCATCTGCAACGGCTTTAAGTGGCTTAGATACAATTCTTGAAACAAAGAATGCAAGTGCAGAGAATCCTACAAGGCATACAGCTGCAAGAATAATAGAAACAAGAACAACCGTGTTGATGCTTCCCATTACATCACTTTCATCTGCAGTAACTACTGCTATGAAGGAAGAATCATCACCGATATAGTAGGCTGCATATTTCTTTGCGCCCTTATAATCATACTCAACACACTCTGGGTCTGGACGTTCTCCAGCTTCAATCGCACTAACAAGACTCTTTACTGCTGCATTCTCTACAGCATTTCCAACCTTTGATGAATCAGGATGATATATCATTGTTCCCTTCGCATCAACAAAGTATACATATGCAGTATCTAATCCAAGTGCTGACACGTCAGAGTTATTACCGATAACCCCTGAAATAGAAACATTACCACCTACATATCCGATTGGCTGATACTGCTGATTATATACTGGAACATACATTGGGATAATTGCGTCTCCCTCAGCATTTTTTATTATCTCATCAATATATAAGCCGCCTGTTCTAAGCAATTTCTTTTGAAAATCCTTGACAGCTTCCTTGTCTTCTTCACATTCTGCTATCAGCTCACTATTTGTGCTAAGCAGGACATTTTTGTTCCAGTCCGCGATATACAAACTGTCCCAGCCCTTCATGTTCTTATATGTATCAACGATGAAGTCTTTAGCCTTTTTCTCAGCCTTTCCATCGTCTGGAAATCTGAGGAAATCACTGACAATTGATGATTCGACCAGATTCCTCATTTTTGCTCCACAATCTGTGATTGAGAAATCATATGAGTATCCTATCTGCTGTACAACGGAAACCATTGCATTGCGCGTAGTGTCCTTTAACTCATTAGAACTTGTTGGAATAAGCGTGAGACACAAAACCAATGTAGAAATAATCATTGGTGCCAGTGCAAATATAATAAGAGTAATTCGAATACTCAGTTTTAACTTAGTGATTTTTTTTGTATCCATATCAGTCTCTCCTTAAATATAGGCATACTTCATTTATTATTATACAAAAATCTGGCAGATACCAACAATTGTGATATCTGCCAAATTTTAATTAAACATTTTGTATGAGAAGCCAAAAAGCACTTCAAAGCATAATTTATTTAAGGAAATTTCTAAGTATTGTAATTCCTTTTGGAGTCAGTATTGACTCAGGATGAAACTGAAGTCCATATACTTTATACTCCTTATGCTGAACGGCCATAATCTCATTATCATCTGACTTGCTGACAACCTTAAGACAGTCTGGAAGCTTATCCTCTACAGCAGACAGCGAGTGATATCTTGCCACCTCTTCATGATCTGATAAGCCCTCAAAAAGTGGACAGGTCAAATCGAGCGATACAACGCTCATCTTCCCATGCATAAGCCTTCCCGCATAACTAACCACACCGCCAAATGCTTCACATATTGCCTGATGACCTAGACATACACCCAGAATCGGTATTTTTCCAGCGAAATGAAGAATCACTTCTTCGCATATTCCTGCATCAGCCGGCTTACCTGGTCCAGGCGATACAATAATATGTGACGGAGCAAGCTTCTCAATCTCATCGATTGTCATCTCGTCATTACGAATAACCTTGATATCTGGATTAATTGTCCCAACCAGCTGGAACAGGTTATAAGAAAAGCTGTCGTAATTATCAATTAATAGAATCATCCTCTAGCCCTCCATGTCCTGCGAATTCTCAATTGCCTTCATAACCGCCTTGGCCTTGTTGATACACTCCTGGAATTCATTCTCAGGTACCGAGTCAGCAACTATACCTGCACCAGACCTTACAAACACTTTGCCATTTTTCTTAAAGGCAATACGAATAGCAATGCAAGTGTCCAGATTTCCAGTGAAATCAACGTATCCAATTGCGCCACCATATATTCCTCTCTTATTATTCTCGAGTTCATTAATAATCTCGCATGCCCTAATTTTAGGAGCACCTGAAAGAGTTCCGGCAGGCAGAATAGCATCAATAGCATCAAGAGGATGATGATTATCAGACAGTTCTCCTCTGACCGTTGATCCAATATGCATAACATGAGAATATCTCTCAATACCCATGTATTTTTCCACAGCTACTGAGCCAAATTTACTAATCTTACCTATATCATTTCTGCCAAGATCCACCAGCATATTGTGCTCGGCTCTCTCTTTTTCGTCAGCAAGAAGCTCCTTTTCAAGCGCCAGGTCTTCCTCACGACTCTTACCCCTTGGCCTTGTTCCCGCAAGTGGGAATGTATGAAGTACTCCATTTTCAAGTTTCACCAATGTTTCTGGAGATGCACCTGCCACCTCAATATCATCGCCGCTAAAATAGAACATATATGGCGAAGGATTAAGTGTTCTAAGCACTCTGTAGGCATTGAACAAACTTCCCTCAAAATCAGCCTCAAGCCTGTTGGAAAGTACAACCTGGAAGATATCGCCCTCATAGATGTACTTCTTAGCTTTATCAATCATATTGCAGAATTCATCTTTTTCGAATAGTTTTCTGAAATCTGAAGTGAGCTTTCCAGGCTTAATTTCTGCTGGTTCACCATTTCTAATAATATCGATTATCTCATCAATCTGCTCAGAAGCTTTCTGGTAATTAACTTCAAGGTTGTCCGTCTTAGCATTTGCAATTATCACAATTTTCTGTTTGATATTATCAAATGCGATAACCTTATCAAACAGCATTAGATCAACATCCCTAAAGTGTTCCTGATCCTCCGCATCCAGTTTAAGCTTAGGTTCTGCATACTTAATGTAATCATACGCAAAATATCCAACCAGACCGCCTGTGAATGTAGGAAAATCCACCATTTTAGGACTCTTATGTTCCTCGATAAGTTTCTTGAGAAACGCAGCCGGATGACTGGTATGTTCTTCATGTAAAACCACGCCTTTGTCATCCGTGACAGTCAACTTACCATCAACGCAGGTGATGCACTTTTCAGGATTATAACCAAGGAAAGTATACCTTCCCCAGTTCTCCTGATTTTCCACACTCTCAAGCATATAGACATGCGTACTCTGTTTTTTCAGTTTTCTGAGAACCTGTATAGGTGTTGCAACATCGGAAAAAATCTCTTTTTTTACCGGAACATAGTTATATTCTGTTGCATATTTTTTAGCTTCTTCTATTGAAGGTATTAACATATTTCTCCTAGAATCCTTTCACTTAATCCGCCCTTTTGGGAGCAGCAACGATACTAAATAAGATTCCTGTTTATTACATCAGCTGCAGAAAATAATCTGCAGCTGACTAAAGGCATTAATCCATAAGTGCAATTTCGTTGTACAGTGCCATAATATCCTTACGGCCATCCTTTGTATAATCAATAGCTGGCTTTGGATGTCTGTTAAGAAGCCCTGTAAACAGATACTGCATATCATAACCCCAAACGATTCCCTGCTCTTTCATTGGGTTGATATACTTCTCAACAAATGAAACAATAGGATGTAAATTGTATTTTGGATTGTGTAAAAATCCAATCATAGATTCGATATAAGTATTACCTGCTCCTCTACCCATTCCAGAGTAAGTAGCATCAACATAGTCAACTCCACAGCCAATTGCTTCAATGCTGTTTGCAAAAGCAAGCTGCTGATTGTTATGTGCATGGATACCGAGCTTCTTGTTATATTTAGCAGCAAACTCATTGTAAATATCACATACTCTTGTCATTTCTTCGGGATAAATTGATCCATAAGAATCCACGATATAAATACAGTTAACAGGGCTCTGTCCGATCATTTCAAGCGCAACCTTAAGATCATTCTCCTGAGCAGTTGAAATTGCCATGATATTACATGTAACTTCATAGCCTTTTCTAGCCGCATCTTCAATCATATCAACAGCCTGAGGTATGGTATGTACATATGTTGCAACACGAACCATATCAACAAGACTCTCTGACTTATTTACGATGTCATTCTTATAATCACAGCGTCCAACATCAGCCATAACTGCAAGTTTTGGACCATCTTCAGCCTTATCAGCAAAAATACTTTCAATGTCGCTCTCAGAGCAGAACTTCCACTTGCCGAACTTGGTTGGATCAAACATTTCTTTAGAAGCCTTATATCCAATTTCCATGTAATCTACGCCAGCGCTTTTATTGGTCTTATATAATGCTTTAACGAACTCATCTGAAAAGTAAAAGTCATTAACAAGTCCACCATCACGCATTGTCGCATCGAGAACCTTAATAGATTCTCTACATTCCATCATTTTTTCAATCTCTTTCATTTTGGTAATTCCTTTTCTAAAAAATAATATCTACAAGTATAAGTCTATCGATTAGATGCCGCAATAAATTTCTCCAAAGTTTCTAACGCTTTACCCGAATCAATGAGTTCGGTTGCCAAGCGGACACCATCAGCAAGCGTTTCTGCCTTTCCACCAATATAGAGTGCAGCACCAGCATTCATCAATACAGTAGATCTCTTGGGTCCTTTTTCCTTACCTGACAGAATGTCTCTTGTGATTTGTGCATTCTCCTGTGGTGTTCCACCAACCAGATCCTCTTTCGAACATCTCGTGAATCCAAAATCATTAGGAGTTATCTCATAGCATTTATAGTTGCCATTGTTAAACTCACATACCTTTGTTGTTCCAACAGCAGATATCTCATCAAGTTTCTCCATGCCGTAAACAACCATACCGTTCTTAATTCCAAGTCCATACAGAACACGAGCAAGTGGTTCAACCAGTGCCTCATCGTATACTCCCAATAACTGTCTCTTAGGATGAACAGGGTTGGTGAGTGGTCCAAGAATATTGAAAACAGTTCGGAATCCAAGTTCCTTGCGAATAGCGCCAACATATTTCATTGAGGAATGATACTTCTGTGCAAAAAAGAAACAGAATCCAGTCTCCTCAAGAAGTTCTACACATCTCTCAGGCTCAAGCTGAATATTTGCACCAAGAGCTTCAAGGCAGTCTGCTGTTCCAGATTTAGAAGAAGCCGCACGGTTTCCGTGCTTAGCAACTTTCATTCCTGCTGCCGCTGCAACAAAAGCACTTGTAGTTGATATATTGAAGCTTCCGGCTCTGTCTCCACCAGTTCCCACAATCTCGAATGTATCCATATCGCCAGCGTCTACAGCAAGAGCATGCTCACGCATTGCTGCTGCACAGCCACTAATCTCATCTATCGTCTCCATCTTGGTACTCTTAGTGGAAAGCGCTGCAAGAAATGCCGCATTCTGTGTTGGTGTAGTCTCACCATTCATAATTTCGTTCATGACGCCATACGCTTCATCGTAGGTCAAATCTTCTTTCATTACGATTTTTTCAATTGCTTCTTTAATCATTGTCTCTGTCCCTTCTATTTCTAATCTCTACATCCAATCATTTCGCTGTTACTGGTTATTTCATTTATTCCTGCGATTATTTTTTGCAGCTATTCTAGAGCGCGTTCAGCTCTTTCTTAAAGTTCTGTACATACTCTTTTGCCGCTTCAGGTTTAAAAGAATTCTCTCTCATAAGATTAATAAAGTGTGAACCCACGATAGCTCCATCAATGATATCCTTCATCGGAGCTACGTCCTCCGCAGTTCTTATACCAAATCCCATCATTACTGGAATCTGTGACTTACTCTTAACATCCTTAAGATAATTGATTACCTCTCTGTGGAAATCAGCAGCCTGTCCAGTAACTCCCATCGCTGATACGCAATAAACAAAACCTCTTGCGCCATCTAATATCTCCGGAATTCTTGCAGCAGATACGGGTGATACGAGCTGAATCAGAATAGTTGTATCATCTCCTTTTAATGCAGCAAGCATATCCTCCTGCTCCTCCATAGGAAGATCTGGAATAATAAGTCCATCAACTCCACACTCCTGGCACTTCTTCGCAAACGCCTGAACGCCATAATTTACCACAGTGTTGTAATACATCATAAAGAGTATTGGCTGCTCGCAGCCTTCACTTCTAAGCTTGCTCATAAGCTCAAATGTCTTCTTAAGAGAAGCACCGCCCAAGAGAGCTTCATAAGATGCCTGCTGAATAACCGGTCCATCTGCAATCGGATCAGAAAAAGGTATTCCAAGTTCTATGACATCTGTGTATCCCTTCTGAGCCTTGATAATCTCTTCAGTTGCTTCCATATTAGGAAGTCCAGCTGTTATATATGTAATAAAAGCTTTTTCTTTTTTGCTCTGCAGCTCTGCCATTCGCTGCTCAATTCTATTTATACTCATGAATTTCCTTCTAGTATTATCACTTTATCCAAACGACCTTACTAGCATTTCCTTTCTTATAGTATTTATTTCAACTAATCAGTTCGTTAATTCAGGTATCCTTTTCCCGCAAGATAATTAGAGATTGTGTTCACATCCTTATCTCCTCTTCCTGACAGGCACACAATCATGGACTGATCAGGAGTCATCTCCTTAGCTTTCTTGAAAGCATAAGCCATAGCATGTGCGCTCTCTATTGCAGGAATGATTCCTTCTACCTGTGTAAGTTCCATAAGAGCATCCATTGCCTCTGTATCAGTTATTGGAACATACTTAGCTCTTCCTGTATCGTGCAGGTATGCGTGTTCCGGACCAACCCCCGGATAATCAAGTCCTGCCGAAATTGAATGTGCAAGCTGTACGTTGCCATCCTCATCCTGAAGAAGATAGCTTCTCATCCCATGAAGAATTCCCGGATAACCCTTAGCCATTGATGCTGCATGTTCCTGGGTATCAATTCCCTTTCCGGCAGCCTCAATTCCGATGAGTTCAACACCCTTCTCATCAATGAAATCTGCAAACATTCCTATAGAATTCGATCCGCCTCCAACGCATGCCATAACAACATCTGGAAGTCTTCCCTCTTTCTCCATATGCTGTCTCTTAGCCTCTCGACTAATTACTGCCTGGAATTCCTTAACCATCTTAGGATATGGATGAGGTCCGACAGCTGAACCTATAATATAGAATGTATCCTCGGCAGTTTTCGCCCATGTTCTAATTGCCTCATTAGTTGCGTCTTTTAATGTATTAGAGCCAGAAACAACCGGAACAACCTTAGCTCCAAGCATCTCCATTCTCATCACATTAAGCGCCTGTCTCTCGACATCTTCTTTTCCCATGTACACGGTACATTCCATATTGAAAAGTGCTGCACCTGTAGCGGTTGCAACTCCATGCTGTCCAGCTCCTGTCTCTGCAATAACCTTGGTCTTCCCCATACGCTTTGCCAACAGAATCTGTCCAATAACATTATTAATCTTATGAGCACCTGTATGATTCAGGTCCTCTCTCTTAAGATATATTTTGGTTCCATACTTTTCAGAAAGACGCTCAGCGAGATACAAAGGTGTCTCTCTTCCAACATACTCCTTCAAATAATAGTGATACTGCTTAATAAACTCTGGGTCACGAATTGCCTCTTCAAATGCCTTATCAATCTCGGCCAAAGTATTCATCAGAGATTCAGACACATACTGTCCGCCGTATTCACCATAATATGCTTTACTGTTCATTGTTTTTCCTCATTTCTATACTTGGTTCATTATTCTGCATTAGCTATTGCACTGGCTTCTATGATGTCATAACAATTTTTTAACCGTTACTCTGTTTCCGTCCTCACGGCCTTTGCAAATACCAATATCTTATCGTGGTCCTTACCACATTCTCCTTCAACTCCAGAACTCACGTCCACTACATCCGGTGAAAAAAGTGATATTCCCTCTCGGACATTTTCACTATTTAACCCGCCGGCAAGCACGAATTCCCTATCCGCAAGGATCTTTGACAGGATACTGTCCTCCTCTTTGGCTTCTGGTGGCGACTGCGTACCCGCCTTTAGTAGTCTCTTACTCTTATGCCAATTAAATACCTGACCGCTTCCAAAATTAGCTCCGTCAACAACAATTCCTTTTATTTTTTGGGAATTATCGCCAAGTTTTTCTATAATTGTCAGCTTATCAAGCAGCTGTGTTTCATCAGAAATATTTACTGCATACCAGATAGGAATACTGACCGCATTAACCACCGACTCAGTAAGCTCTTTATGAATCTGCAGAAGGTCAAATCCCATACTCTGAAGTCGCTCTACCTGCTCTGCATCCGGTGACACAACCACAGCAACTTTCTTCATGCCATCTGGAACAAGGCTGAGAAGTTCAGCTGCTTTTTCATATGATAGATTGCGCTTACTTTTTTCAAAGAAAACAAAGCCAGCGAAATCTGCCCCAATTTCTCTGAGATATTCAATTTCTTCCGGTCTTGTTATCCCGCATATCTTAATCTTCATAAACTCTTCCACTTAGCTGCAAGTTCACGTGGATTGTCAGATTCCATGAATGCTCTTCCAATAAGGAAAGCGTCCACTCCAGTATCCTTGAGGAATCTCACATCATCATCATTCATAATACCGCTTTCAGCAACATAAACTTTATCATCGGGAATGTATTTTTTCAATTTCCTAGTATTCTCAAGACTAATTGTAAAATCTTTGAGATTCCTATTATTTACTCCAATAATTCTCGGATCTATCTTGAGTGCTCTTTCAATTTCATACTCATCATGAGTTTCCACCAAAACGCCAAGCTTAAGGTTTCTTGCAAGCTGATAGAAATCCTTCATCTGCGCATCATCTAGGATTGCTGTGATGAGAAGAACTGCATCCGCACCTATAACCTTTGCTTCATAGAACTGATACTCATCTATCATGAAATCTTTTCTGATAATAGGAAGCTCAGACCTGTTTCTGATTTCCTTTAAGTAGTCAACATTTCCTTTGAAATGGTCTTCTTCAGTAAGGCATGAAATAGCATCAACAGAAGCGTTATAATCTTCAATTCTGTCAAGAAGATTAACCTTCTCCTTAATATCGCCAAGGGAAGGAGATGCTTTCTTGAACTCACCGATAATCGATATACCAGGCTTTGCAAGATTCTTATAAAAAAGTTCTTCCGGCCTATCCTTAGCATCCTCAGCAAGTTTACGCATCTCAGTCTCAGAAATACGTGCCTTATGTTCAACTAATCTTATCTTCTTATCATCAACAATTTTATCTAATATCATGTCTGGTTATCCTTTTAATAAAAATCCTCGAGGCACATAGTCGTGCAAATAAAAAATCCCAGCATCAGAAACAAACTGATGCTGGGACAGAAATCTAATCTCTGCGGTGCCACCCGGCTTGATGTATACTACATCCACTCAGTGCATACTAACATATGCCGACTTTTGTTAACGAAGTGTCTCTCTCCGTCTCCCATACTCAGATACTACATATCCTTTCCGGTCGCCCTCTGAAGTCCATTCAGCTAAACACTTTTTACTGCAATCGCACCATCTGCAGCTCTCTCATGATTTTAAAAAGGAGGAAAAGCCTACTTACTCTTCATCAATGGTTTCGTGTTCAATTATTGAAAACATAGCACAGATTACTGCCTCTGTCAATGTACAATAACCAATCGCATTTTGCCACGAGTCAAAGAATTTATTCCGGCCATACATATACAGAAAGACCACTCGCTGAAACCTTCGCCCCATCATACCACTGACCGTCTACAAGGTATGCGGTCAGGAAGTTGTAATCAGAAATCGGAAATCCTGTATCATCACCAAAGTAGTAGCCTGCAGGAAGTTCACTGTAAACCTTTATTCTGTTAAATACAGTTTTGTCATAATTAACAGTTACCGAACCATTGGCCTTAACTGGGAAACCAGGATACTGTTTGGGATTGCCAACTTCATCACAGATATCTACAAGCATATATGCACCACTTAGTTTTTTGCCGTCAGGTCCATACATAATAATTGTAACGCTTCCTGTCGCGGCGTCTGCTTTTGGTGTCTTTGCCGGTGGTGGTGTTACTGCTGGTCCGCCTACAATTGGTGTAGGTGTTATTTCATCTGGAGCTTTAGTTGGTACAGGTGTTGGTTTCTTACCGCCTACAGCCTCCTCTTCACCTGCCCCACCAGTTGCGCCTGTTGGACCACCTGCAATAATAGGAGTTGCCGCCGCTTCTGTGAGTGCCGCTTCCTCCTTCGCTAAATCTGCATCAATGCCAGCTGCATACGCTTCAAGTGCTTCCTCTGTGAGTGCTACCTGAGTGAGCTTTGCTTCATTTTCCTTTGCTTCCTCTTCAGCTTTTGCCGCATCCGTAAGCTTGGCATCATCAACATCGACACCCTCGCTCTCAGGCACCACAACGCTTGTAATTGCTGGTCCACCTTCTACACTCTGTTCACTCGGCTTATTCTCATTGCTACCACATCCGGTAAAGCAGAGAAATAGCATTGCTGCTGCCGCAATTAATGCCACGCTTTTCTTCTTCATGCGTCTTCCCTTTCCTTAATCTATTTCTGTTCCTGAACAACTTCTTCGCGAATGGCTTTTGTTCTAATTTCCTCCAGAAGCTGAGCCTCAAAGTCAGCTAATGGCTTAACACCTTCATCGCCCGCAAAACGGCTTCTAACAGATACTGTACCATCAATCTCTTCCTGCTGACCTACTACAAGCATATATGGAAGTCTGTCGAGTCTTGCCTCACGAATCTTAAATCCGATCTTCTCAGATCTGTTGTCAACTGTTACATCAACACCCTTGTCAAAGAGCTGCTTTCTAATCTTCTCCGCATACTCTTCATATTTCTCTGAAATAGGAAGAATACGAACCTGCTCAGGGCACATCCATGTAGGGAACTTTCCGGCATAATGCTCGATAAGCCATGCAAGAGTTCTCTCATAGCATCCCATTGATGTTCTGTGGATAATCCAAGGTCTTGCCTTATCTCCATTTTCATCGATATAGTACATTCCAAACTTCTCAGCTGCTGCGCAGTCAAGCTGGATAGTTACCATTGTATCCTCTTTGCCATATACATTCTTTGCCTGGATATCAATCTTAGGGCCATAGAATGCAGCTTCTCCTTCTTCCTCAAAATACTTGATATTATTCTTTTCAAGCACGTTGCGAAGATATCCCTGGGTATTGTCCCAATAAGCCTCGTCTCCTAAATACTTCTCCTTATTATTTGGATCCCACTTAGACAGTCTGTATGTAACATCTCCTTCAATTCCAAGTGTCTTCATAACATAGTTACACAGCTCAACACATCTTGTCAGCTCTTCCTCTGCCTGCTCAGGTGTCAGAATGATATGTGCCTCAGTGATTGTGAACTGGCGAACACGAGTAAGACCGTGCATTTCACCCGAATCCTCATTACGGAAAAGAGTAGATGTCTCTGCCATACGATAAGGAAGATCTCTGTATGAATGCTGCTCATTCATATATACAAAATACTGGAAAGGACATGTCATTGGGCGAAGCGCCATAACTTCTTTATCTTCACTCTCCTCATTGAGAACAAACATTCCATCCTTATAGTGATCCCAGTGACCAGAAATCTTATACAGGTCAGATTTGGCCATAAGTGGTGTACGTGTACGAACATATCCCCACTCTCTATCCTCCAGATCCTCAATCCATCTCTGGAGTTTCATAATCATCTTAGTTCCCTTTGGCGTAAAAAGAGGAAGTCCCTGACCAATTACATCAACAGTTGTAAAGAGCTTCATCTCACGTCCCAGCTTGTTATGGTCGCGCATCTTAGCTTCTTCCAGTTTCTGAAGATGCTCAGCAAGCTCATCCTTCTTGTTAAATGCTGTTCCATATATTCTCTGAAGACGAGCTTTATTTGCATCTCCTCTCCAATACGCCATAGAAGAGCTGATAAGCTTAAATGCCTTGATGTTCTTGGTGCTCATAAGGTGAGGTCCTGCGCACAGATCTACAAATCCTCCCTGATCATAGAAAGAAATTTCCGAACCTTCTGGAAGATCCTGGATCAGTTCCACCTTAAAAGGCTCATTTCTGTCCTGCATGAACTTAATTGCTTCTTCTCTTGGAAGTGTGAATCTTGTGATTTCATGTCCTTCCTTGATAATCTTCTTCATCTCATCTTCAAGAGCATCAAGATCCTCTCTTGAAAAAGAATCAGTATCAAAATCATAATAGAAACCATCTTCAATAGCTGGTCCAATAGTAACTTTTGCATCAGGACGAAGACGCTTAACAGCTTCTGCCAGAATGTGGCTAACTGTATGACGAAGAACCTTCAGTCCCTCTGGGTCATTTGCAGTTACGATATTTAATGTACTGTCCTCTTCCACAACAGTTCTTAAATCAACAATTTCTCCATTTACCTCTCCAGCGCATGCAACTCTTGCCAGACCTTCACTTATATCAGTTGCAATCTCCAATACGCTCATCGCCTTGTCATATTCTTTTACGCTTCCATCCTTCAGTGTAATTTTCACTTTTTTCTTTCCTCCTGTTTTTTACTCGAATAAAAAATCCCATGCCAACAACAAGTTAGCATGGGACGTAAATTCTAATTACGCGGTTCCACCCACGTTGCAAACAGTCATATCTACTATCTGCCACTCAATTATCCTTTAACGCAGGTTCACGTGCCTGATTGGGGCCTCTCAGAGGTCGGTCTCAGAAATTCTCCAGTCTGGCTACTCTCAGCTCGCCCAACTTACAACCTATATTCTGTCGGGTGGCAGCCTTCTCTTTGGCCTTCTAAAAATCTTCGTTCCTCTTCAACGATTTGTGTTATTCAATTAATTCAGTATTTTATTCTTTTTTTCAAACACTGTCAAATAGGCTCCGGTTTTCCTCTACTTTTTCAGCGCAATTACACAATCGTAATACTCTTTGCCGCCCATGCCCCAGAAATGGCATATCCCACCTTCGGGATTGCTGCTCCAGGTATAGTTCCCAAAGTCACCAATACCAATTTTTGCATACCCATATTTCTCAACTGCATATCGATACACCTCTTTTTGCATACTGATAAACTGCTCCTTGGTGACCTCAGCCGCATTTACAGATAAACCATAGGCTGTTGCATTTGGGTTCATTTCGTATCCTTCATCAAGCACAGCCTTAAGCCTATTCACATTTTCCTCATAGCTTCTTCCGTCAAATACAAGATAAACATAATCATTTATAGGTGACTTTGTTTCAGGAATCGCATTAAGGTCATTTTTGTAATCTATTTCTGCAAAGTATTTTTTTCCCCAGCCTGGAATGTAACTATTCATTCCATATCGGATGAGATACTCCCTATAACAATCGCGAGGAAGAAGGCTAAGCTGCATCGTGTTCTTCCTGTAATTATATTCACCTGTATCTGGATCTCTGGAAGGTTTTGTTTTTGAAGTTACCATTTTTCCCAAATCATACAATTGCGCAGGAGCCTGCTCTGTCAGCACGGACATTGGAATAAAACTATAAAAACTATAACTAGTGCCCTTCCA
Organism: Candidatus Merdinaster equi; assembly: GCA_018064935.1. GTDB lineage: Bacteria > Bacillota > Clostridia > Lachnospirales > Lachnospiraceae > Merdinaster > Merdinaster equi. The sequence continues at coordinate 30,208 of JAGHUF010000004.1, forward strand.
ATTGGGCGAGCAGATGTAATATCCATCCTTTGTGTATCCCCACACTCTAACAGGAAGACCCTTTCCAATAATACAGTTCTGTTCTCCAATAATTGTCACTTTAGACTCTTCTTTTGCATAAAAAGTAATTGCAACATAGGCAACTGCACCTCTATATAAAGTTGTAAAGATGTTGCATTTCTTTCCATCTATAACCACAGGCGTTGTAGCTACATTTGCCATACTGTATGGTGTTTTATAACTGCCACCAGTTACCGGAACACTAACGGTAGATGCACCATCTACACACCTACATAGAATATATGCCCCTTTGATTGTCTTATAAAAAGTTTTTCCATCTCCTTTTGTAGACGGAACTACATCGGTATATACTGTTACCTGATGCCCCGCCGGTATCTTCTTCTGACGATACTGTTCTGATGTATTTGGCTGTGTCCAAATGGAGCATTCCTGGGTCGTTGTAATTGTTTTCGTCTTTCCTGCCGCTTCAGTCTTTACTGCACCAAGATTAATAGAGGTAATCACAACCGCAGCAAGGAGAAGAATTGTCAAAAGTTTCTTGATTGCTTTCATTTACATTGTCCTTTCGCTCAATTTTTACATGAGACTGCACAGAGTATGATAATTGATTGCCCCTCCCCAGTCAAGATATCGGGTATATCATATTTTCAATGACTATAGGTTATGTGCTATACTAATTCATTATGAAAAACAGCGTAAAAAACTTCATTAGAAATATATCAAAAAAGCAAATAATATGTATCATTGCAAGCATAATACTAATATGCCTGATCCTTCTTATCACCATATGTTCCAATAACAATTCTCAAACGCCAGAACCTGAAAGTGACAGCTCGTCTGCTGTTACAGAAGAGAACATCTGGAATGACAAAACGCTTCCATATAAAGATCAGTACCGCGAAAATGATGGGCAGATTGTCTTTGTCATGAACGCATCTCCCCTCCTTGATGGCAATTACAATGAAACTCTGTTTAGCGGTGTCCAGCAGTATGCTTTTGCAGCTGAAAACACATATTCTTACTACAAATCTCCAACCAATTCCATCGCCGATACAACAGACACTCTTAATCAAGCGATTGAAGGAGAAAACTGCCGACTTGTTGTTGTAACAGGAAGCAATTTCAATGTTGCCCTTGGTTCAGCCATGAGCGAGCATCCCGAGATTTCTTTCCTGCTAATCGGAGGTCATCCCCAGAATGAAAAAGGTGAAAATATACCACTCGCATCGAATGTGCACTGCATCACCTTCCACGAGGAGGAAGCAGGTTATCTTGCAGGGTATCTTAGCGTACTGGATGGATATCGTTCATTCGGTTTTATAGGTGGCGAGGATTCAAAAGCGGTTGTATCCTATGGAAGTGGTTTTCTTCAGGGAATTGACGATGCCGCCTATGATGCTGGCTGCATCTCGGATATTCAGGTTCGATACTGGTACAGTGGCGTCTATAAGCCAGCCGATGAGATATATGACAAGGCATCTTCCTGGTATGCTGATGGCTGCCAGATAATATTCGCCTGTGGTGGCTCTCTATACGAGTCTGTTCTGTTGGCCGCTGAAGAATCAGGTCAGAAAATGATAGGTGTTGACGTTAATCAGAACACCCTTTCAGAAAATGTACTCACAAGTGCAATGATTGGCTTAGACCATGCCGTTGTTATTGCCCTTGACGATTTCTTTGCACACAGAACCTGGTCAGATTCATTTGCTGGAGCAACCTCTGCCTATGGAGTTTCTGAATTCTGTGCAACACTCCCTATGGACCCCTGGCGTTTTCAGAACGTCACATTGGATGACTACGCAACTCTCATAAACCAGCTTCGAAATGGTGATGCCACAGTTTCTACCGCACCACCTGCAGAGCTTCAATTAAAAGTAAACGTCAATTTCTATGAAAGTGGACTTGCTGGCAATTCAGATTCTGAGGATCCTGTCTGGAGTCATTCCTGGACTGAGTCAGCGCAGCAAACCAGCTCAGACTCCTCTTCTCAGGAACACCTTAGTGCTACCAAGCGCAAAGATGGTGACTTCCAATATGAGCAGGCAGAATCCCTGTCATACGGAAGCGATGCCAGCGCACTAATTGTCACTGAACCAAACACGCAGAAATCAGAAGTCGTATTCACACTTAAATTTGCAGAAATACCATCGAGCGATGACACCAATATATATCTTTTTGCCAGGGAATCTCATGAGGATATGGATCTATTGAGCGGCACGCCTGTTGCCACCGAGAAAAAAGGACATACCATGGAATTTCATCTGCCTTATGATGATAACGCCCTTAACCTTCAGTATATTCCTGCTCTTCTCGTAGACGGAATATATGAGCCAGTATCACATGGTAAGCACATAACTAATCCTGAGGTTTTAGCCACCAATACAACACCATACCCCAGCATTCCAACCAAAAAAGGCCTGTTAATTGACCCTGACATGTTTGGAACAGAGAAAACAACCGGACTCAATCTGTCAAGAGCCATATATAACATTCCTCTATCACTCATACTAGGAGAGAGTTCTATTCCGGACATTCCGACAATAGAATATGAATACAAAGGAAAAGTTTATAAATTTAATTCTGCCTATGTGAATATGTACGACACTATTTTCACGTTAACAACTAATGCCGGTTTGTACATGACAGCCATCGTATTAAATGACTGGAACGATTCATATCCTGAGCTGATACATCCTCTTTCGAGAAAACGTACAGATTCATCATTGTACTATGCCTTTAACACCACGGACATTGACGGAATCACTGCTCAGGAAGCAGTATTCAATTTTTTGGCTGAGCGATATACCAGTGGAGAGCACGGTATGGTTTACGATTGGGTTCTCGCCAATGAAATCAACCAGAATCGCGTATGGAATTACATGGACACCTCAGATATAGATTACTATGCAGAAAGCTTTGAAGACTCACTTCGAATCTTCTACAATGCTGTGAAGTCGCATTATTCAGGCGCAAAGATATATTTTTCACTCGACCATGACTGGAACGACAATAATGACGATGCTACTAGTTTCTTCAATGGTCGTGATCTTCTATATAAGATTAATGAATATGCCAGCCAGGGCGGCAATTATGATTGGGGAATATCCATTCATCCTTACCCGGACCCATTGACTAAAGTCAATTATTGGAAAGCAGAATATGATATGTCTGAAAATGCTCCTGTTCTCACAATCATGAACCTCACAGCATTAACAGACATCTTGGATAAAGAAGAATTTCGTCAAAGAGATGGTTCTGTCAGAAGTGCAGCAATCACTGAACTCGGCTTCAGCTCCTTCTACGGAGAGAACCTTCAGGCTGCTGCCTTTGCCTACTGCTATCTTATTGTAGATAACAATCCTTATATCGAATCATTTCAAATGAACAGACAAACAGATTCCATTCTGGAAATGAAGAGCAAGCTTGCTCTCGGAATATATAATGCAGACGGTACGCCAAAACTTTTGCGGGATATTTATGCAAATATCGACTCAGCTGGTGAAAACTACAAGCCCGATCTCACCTTCATGCTAAACATTCTAGGTGCTGATTCAATCGAAGAGGCGCTGAGCTGGGCCAGACCATAATCTAGTATCCAATGTTTTCTTCGCGTCCATTCTTGTAGTCCTACCATCTATGATGCTTTTTCTGTTTATGACCGCCTTACTTCTTACAATAAATCTACTGCCCTTATTGCCCTTATTGCCTCGGGAAGAAACTCAATCGTATCACTTGCAATCATGGATATATCCCCATATTTTTCCTCTGCAAGTTCACCTGCAAGACCATTTATATATGCACCCGCTGCCACAGTTCTGGTCATATACTCTTTCTCAAACATTCCGTATCTCTTTGCAATCTGACCATTCTGCTCTGCAGTCAGTTCTTTTCTCTCTACAGACAGACCATTTCCCTCTGTAGTCAGTTCTTTTCTCTCTGCAGACAGACCATTTTCCTCTGTAGTCAGCCCTTTTCTCTCTGCCACAGTTGCTACTCCGCATATCGCACTCAGAACTCCCGATAGCACATCGCCGCTGCCCGCAGTAGCCATCCCCGGGCACCCACGATCGACAAGATATGTATTATCACCATCCGTAATTATTGTAGTCTCACCCTTTAATAACAGAATAATTCCATGCTCCCTCGCAAAAGAAACAGCCTCCATAATTGGTTTATCCAATAAATCCCTGATGCTCTTGCCCGTAAGTCTTGAAAACTCCTTAATATGTGGTGTCAGTATTATATGCTGAGGTTTAGCTCTTCCCAGTATATCTACACCCACCTCATCTCTCTCCTGCAATAGCTTCGACAAACAATTCAAACCATCAGCATCGATAATAAGTGTCCCATCATAATTATTCAGAAGATATTCAACCAGTCTAGTGGAATTATCGCTTTGGCCAATCCCCATTCCCACACACAGAAGTTTCGTTCTGCTCATGAGTTCATCAATTTCCTCAGCAACAAATCTAAAATCACCATTTTCCTCCGAAAGTGGATACAACGTACTCTCCAGAATTCTTGGGCGAATGCTGTCACACAGCTTATGAGGTGCCGCAATCATCACCACTCCTGCCCCTGAGCGCATGGCAGCATTGGCATTACCTGCAAGAGTAATTGCCCCTCCATATCTGTATGAACCACCGATAAGGCCAATATAACCATATGTTCCTTTGTTAGTATGGTTCTTCCTTGGCTTTACAGACTCTGCCACATCCATAGCTTCAAAAAGATAGTACGGCTTCTCAAGTGGATCGATTCCTATTGGAACATTTACAATTTCACCAATTACATCCTTAGCCATTCCCAGATACAATCCTGGTTTTCTATCTCCTATTGAAACAGTTATATCTGATTCAATGCAGGTTTCTGCAAGACCGTTATCGCCATTTAATCCACTATTGATATCAGCGCTTATCACATATATCTTTTGACCTGTTTGATTACATATTTTTCCTGAATGGAGCGCATTCACATGTTCAATCAGCGACTTATACGGTTCCCTTGGCGTACCCGAAAAACCTGTCCCTAGAAGACAGTCGACAACTACTTTGCATTTCTTCAAGCTCTCTAATACAACTTCACTTTTTCCATCTGACAATTGTAGATTAACAACCTGAATCAGCTCAGTGTCCATCTCCTCAGCATCCACAAAGAGCTTGTCATAATAGTATTTGCCATCATCAGAGAATTTCTCAGAACACAGAAACAGAGTTACACGCACGCCTCTCTGTTTAAGAAGACCAGCAACAACATATCCGTCGCCAGCATTATTGCCACTTCCACATAGAATTCCAACATGTATAGACGCAGCTTCTGATATTTCATCCGCTTTTAGTGTTCCTTTTGCTTTGGTTTCAAATACCCTTTCGCAAATGACATCATATATGCCCTTCCCAGCCATATACATCAGTTCTTTAGAAGGCGTCTTAGTCGCAATGCAATTCGCATCGCTCTTTCGCATATTGTCTACCGATAATACTCTCTGCATTCGCTTTTACTAATCCTCATTTCTGAGCAACTTGTTGTGAAGATATGCCATCAGGGCTATTTGTTCTGCTCAGAAACAAATAGCCCTGTGAAATCTTAAGTTAAATCAAGTTGATCAGCACCTCAACCATCTTCTCCATATCCTGAACACAGCTATATTCAAAACGTCCATGATAGTTTCTTCCACCCGTCGACAGATTGGGACATGGAAGCCCCATGAACGACAGTCTTGCGCCGTCAGTTCCGCCTCTTATTGGAACAATCTTCGGTGTAACTCCAGCCTCTTCCATTGAATGAACTGCATCATCAATCAGGTGCATGTGTGGCTCTATCTTTTCCTTCATGTTATAGTAGGAATCCTCTATCTCAACAGTCACATAGTCAGAACCATATTTCTCATTTACCGCTTTTGCAACATCCTGCATTTTGCTTTTTCGAGTTTCAAATATCTCTCTGTTATGATCTCTGATTATATAGGACAGCTCCGTCTTTTCTATACTTCCCTTCATATCAGTCAAGTGATAGAATCCCTGATAGTTACTTGTCTTTGCTGGTATTTCATCAGCTGGAAGCATGGCATTATACTCCATAGCAACCAGCATCGAATTGACCATCTTATCCTTGGCATCTCCAGGGTGAACACTGATTCCTCGCACGCTAACTTTTGCAGAGGCAGCATTGAAATTCTCATACTCAATTTCTCCAAGCGCCCCACCGTCAACCGTATATGCATAATCCGCATCAAAAGCGTCCAGATCAAAATAATCTGTTCCGCACCCTATTTCTTCATCAGGAGTGAACGCTATTCGAATCTCACCATGCTTAATCTCGGGATGTTCTATCACATATTTGGCCATGCTCATAATCTCTGAAACACCCGCTTTATCATCTGCACCAAGAAGAGTTGTTCCATCTGTTACAATGAGACTCTTTCCTACATAGTCCAGTAGTTCCGGATAATCAGCTACCGACATCACAATATGCTCACTTTCATTAAGACATATGTCCTTCCCATCATAGTTTTCAATAATAGATGGCTTGACTCCCTCATCAGAGCATTCAGGTGAAGTATCCATATGTGCTATGAATCCAAGCTTTGCTGTTTCCTTCATGCTATCGCAATTTGCTGGAATCTTCGCATACACATAACAGTGTTCCTCATCCAGTTTCACATCAGCGACACCAATCTCTTTCAGCTCTTTCACAAGAAGTCTTGCAAGATTAAACTGCTTTGCCGTAGAAGGGCTAGCGCCAGTTTCCTCTGACGACTGTGTGTCTATCTGAACATATCTTATAAATCTCTCAATTACATCTGTCATATTCGTTTTCCTCTTTGATGAAAAAGGCTGCAGATATTCACTCTGCAGCCTATAATTTTCATTTACTTAATGTCTTAAGCATTCTTACCACAACACTTTTTGTATTTCTTGCCTGAACCACATGGACATGGATCATTAGGATATACCTTTGCTTCTTTACGAATTGTCATGGATGCCTTCTGCTCATGGTAAAGAGCTTTTCTCGTCTCTTCATCAAAAATAGCCTCCCACTCAGGCAGATTGTACAGCCAGTCAGCTCCAGCAGCCACCATATTCTTATACAAAAGAGGCTTATCATAAATAAGATTAACTTCTGTATCTTCTGTCATCTCCTCAATAGGATTAGCATTTACAAGCGAATCATTTATTCCATCAAGGAATCCTGTCATCGTCATAATATCAATGCCATACTTGTCTGCAAGTCCCTTAACAGTTCCTTTAACTTCTACATCTGGCTCAGCAAGAAGAAGTTTATAAATATCTGTTTCCTTTGCAAAATAGTCTCTCCAAAGGTTCTGAAGCATATTCTTATCTGCTTTTTCGTCGTAAGCTTTTGATCTCCACTCATCTAATAAAGCCATTTTTATTTCCATCCTTTTCCAAAAATATATATCAAATTATTGCACTATAAACGCAAGGCTTATTCTATCACTTTGTATAAGGCAAGGTCAACTGAATACCCTACTAATTCCTAACCTGAACCTTATCATCAGGAAGATACGTCATAAGTGCCTCTTCCAGTTTCGACGATTCAACCGGTTTTGTAAGATACTCAACAAACCCATGTGCAAGATATTCTTCTTTTGCACCAGCTATTGCATTTGCTGTAAGAATAATCTTTGGTGCATTATGATTAATCTCATATGCCTCTTCTTTGAGATGTTCTACAAGTTCAATTCCATCCATTTCCGGCATCATATGGTCAATCAGGAACAGGTCATAGTTCTTCTCTTTTGCAAGCTTCAGGCACTCCTCACCTGAAAGAACAGTTTCCACCTGAACCTCAGTTCTCTTAAGTAATCCTGCAACGACCTTAAGATTAAGCTTCATATCATCAACCACCATGATACGAGCCTTCGGTGCAACAAATTTTTCCTTGTAAACAGCCTTCTTTTTCTTTGCCTCCATGCTGTTCTTATAATGATCTCCAACCGGCTGTCTGTCCCTAATATCCTGGAGCACCTCAAACGAGAATGTCGATCCCTTTCCGAGTTCAGATTCAACTGATAATTCTGAATCCATAAGAGCCAAAAGCTTTTTGGTTATTGTCATTCCAAGACCCGTACCTTCAATCTTACGATTCTGTGTCTCATCAAATCGCTCGAATGCTTTGAATAGTCTAGCAACATCATCCTTGCTCATGCCCCTTCCAGTATCCTTTACAGATACCATAAGGTATATTTTGTCTTCAGAAGTTTCCCTATAATCCACATCCAGGGTAACAGTGCCCTGTTCAGTATATTTAATAGCATTTGACAGAATATTAAGGATAATCTGTCTTATACGTATCTCATCTCCATACAGTCCCCTTGGGATATTCTTATTAACCGAAAAAGAAAACTCCAATCCTTTGTCATATGCACTCTTGGTAACAGAGTTGACAAGATCCTCAATAAGCAATGAAATATCATATTCCGCTGGAATCAAGCTCATCTTGCCAGCTTCTATCTTCGAAAAATCAAGCACATCATTGACTAATCCAAGAAGAACCTTACCCGAATTATGAATATCTACTGCATAATTGCGAATATCCTCTTCCGTACTCTCACGGATAATCATCTCGTCAAGTCCCAGCATCGCATTAATAGGCGTCCTGATTTCATGTGACATATTAGACAAAAACTCAGATTTACTTCTGTTTGCCGCATCTGCTTCCGCTATCGCCTGTAGCAATAGTTTTCGCTTATGAATCAGCAGATTAATTGACTGTTTCGCAATGACACAGCAGGCAAACAACAGAACCACAGTAAAACCAGTGGACATTGTATAATATTCGTATTTGTAGGCTCCTTTTTGTACAATCATACAATATACACATGTCCCAATTACACACAGTTCACTTATTCCTGTGACCACATACAGCAGTTTTTTATCTGATAGCACAACAGTCAGATAAATCGGAATACAGAAAATAAAGAACATACAGAAGTAGACATTATGAACGTTTACAATATTAGAAAACATAAATGTCATCGATATAATATATGCTCTCATTTTATTATCAGGATTCTTCAGAAATCTCGCTATTACCAGTCCTACAACCAGAAACAGAGCACTTATTCCTATTGGTCTTATGACATACAACTTAACATATTCCCATATTTCCTCATAAATAAGTCCCGCAAAATACATTGCTATAGACATACCCAGCTCTATCGCAACTGTTGCATAGAATATTCCCAGCGAGATTTTCCTAAATCTTCTTACATATTTAATCTGTTCTTCTGGATCAAGAAATCCGTTTTCACCCATTTTATCTTCTTAATTCCTTATATAAATGATACAATGTTACTAGTTAATTATATTTACTTACCAATGGAGATTAGTGTGAAAAATAACGCTTATGCACTTATTTTTCGCACGAATTGCCCAGAAATGAGGATTAATATGTCAATCGAATCCAATAACCAGACAACTGTTTCACAGAAAAACTCTACCGCTCCAGTAAAGAGCAAGGCAAAACAGGTTGCTGCAATCATATGTCTTGTATTACTAGCCGCTCTATATCTGATGACACTTGTATTTGCCATCTTCAAATTCCCTGGAAGCGATAAACTGTTAATCGCCTGCATAGCAGGGACAATCATTCTCCCCGTCCTTGCGTGGGCCTTTATATGGCTATACGGAAAAATGACACACAAGAAAACTATTGCGACTGTTTTTCCTGACGCTCCATCTGATGAGGAAGTACTTGAAGCACGAATTTATCAGGCAGAAGCGGATGCAGCTGCAAAAAATGAAAAATAGCAAAATAGTATAGTTCTTCGATACGTTATAATGAGGAAAAGGTTTACCCTTTTCCTCATTATATTTTTATATATCTTATTCGTACGTCGGTTCAAAATGAACTCCCAGTCTGAGAAGTTCTTTTTTCATCTGATCATAATTCTCATAGTGGATTGTATTCCACCCCAGCTCATCGGCTGGATCGAGATTCTTATTCTTATCATCTATGAACACGCACTCTGATGATTTAAATCCAAACCTCGATTGAAGCAACTTGTATATTTCAGGTTCTGGCTTAATGACCTTTTCCTTATATGACAAAATGTGACCATCCATCATTTCAAGGAAATTGAGCACCTGCCTGTCATCCTCATGAATGCGTTTAGGATAATTGGACAAAGCATACACCTTGTAGCCAGCTTTTTTCAGTCCCAGTATCATCGGAACTGTTTCCTGGCGAAGACGAATCAAACCTCTTGTATCCATGCTCTTCTTAATTATGTCTTCAATTTCAGGGTCAAGAGCTATAAACTGCTTAATAACTTCTTCCTCCGACTCTGCGCCTTTATCAAGCTTATCCCAAACATCACTCATGGCCGTTGCTTTAAGTAATCTCATCTGAAGATCAGGGGCGTCAGTACATTTAGCCGCATGCTCTTTAAAAAGAACATCTACAAGTACATTTCCAATGTCAAAAATAATAGTATTAACCATTTATCAGGGTTCCTTTTAGTGCTCGTGTTTATTTGCTAAGGGGACTCTTACGATAGATGATATCCTCTCTTCCGGGTCCATTAGATACCATTGTAATTGGGTATCCAATTTCATTCTCTATAAACTCTACATACTTCCTACAATTCTCAGGTAAATCTTCATACTTCTTAATACCACGAATGTCACATTTCCAGCCAGGAAGTGTCTTGAGAACTGGTTTAGCCTTCTCAAGCTTGCATGTAACTGGGAAGTCTGTAGTCACTTCTCCATCAATCTCATATCCAACACATACTGGAATCTCATCCAGATATCCCAATGGATCAAGGACAGTAAATGCAACATCAGTTGTTCCCTGAAGACGGCATCCATATTTAGATGCAACACAGTCGAACCAACCTACTCTTCTTGGACGTCCTGTAGTTGCTCCATATTCTCCCTTATCGCCTCCACGCTTTCTAAGTTCCTCAGCCTCATCTCCGAAAATCTCAGATACAAACGCTCCAGCACCAACAGCTGAAGAATATGCCTTACATACAGTAACAATCTGCTTAATCTCATATGGAGGAATACCAGCGCCAATCGCACCATAAGCAGCAAGTGTTGATGATGATGTAACCATAGGATAGATACCATGATCTGGATCCTTCATAGTTCCAAGCTGACCCTCTAACAGAATTGTCTTTCCTTCTTTAATAGCCTTATCAAGGAAGGCAGATACATCACAAACATATGGTGCAACCATATCTCTATAGCTATGAAGTGTTTCCAGCAGCTCATCTGGATTAATCTGTGGCTTGTGATAAAGATGCTCAAGCATAATATTCTTAAGCTCACATACTCTTGCAACCTTTTCTTTAAGAGTATCCTCATCAAACAACTCGCTTACCTGGAAACCAATTTTCGCATATTTATCTGAATAGAAAGGCGCAATTCCTGACTTTGTTGATCCAAATGATTTACCAGCCAATCTCTCCTCTTCATATGCATCAAACAATACATGATATGGCATAACAATCTGACATCTGTCTGACACCAAAATCTTAGGCATTGGAACATTACCATCAACGATTGCCTTTATTTCATTGAAAAGTTTTGGAATATCAAGCGCAACACCATTACCAATAATACTAGTTGTATGTGAATAGAACACACCAGATGGAAGTGTATGAAGTGCAAATCTACCATAATTGTTTACGATAGTATGTCCTGCATTAGCTCCACCCTGAAAACGAATGATGATGTCAGCATTTTCTGCAAGCATATCTGTAATCTTGCCTTTTCCTTCATCACCCCAGTTTGCTCCAACAACTGCCTTAACCATATCAAATTCCTGCCTTTCACATTGACATTTGATTTGTGCACACGCACTCCTATAGTATATCGCGAATTACCGTGGATTTCCACCCTTTATCGTGAACATATATGAATACATATATGAATATATAAAAGCAACTCTTTGCAGGCTCGTGTGATTAAAAAAGGAGCGCCACATTGTGACGCCCCTTACATAATTCATTATAATCAGATCTTGTTGTCAGAACCAAGAACGTTCTTAATCTTGTGAGCAACCATATCCTTAACAGCCTGACGAGCTGGTTTAAGGTACTGACGAGGATCGAAGTGATCAGGATGCTCTGCATAGTACTTTCTGATGTTACCTGTCATAGCAAGACGAATATCAGAGTCGATGTTAATCTTACATACAGCAAGCTTAGCTGCCTGACGAAGCTGCTCTTCAGGAATACCTACAGCATCTGGCATATTTCCGCCATACTGGTTAACCATCTTAACGAATTCCTGAGGAACTGAAGATGAACCATGAAGTACGATAGGGAATCCAGGAAGTCTCTTCATGCACTCCTCAAGTACATCAAAACGAAGTGGAGGTGGAACAAGAATTCCATCAGCATTTCTTGTACACTGAGCTGCAGTGAACTTGTATGCACCATGAGAAGTACCGATTGCGATTGCAAGTGAATCACATCTTGTCTTATCAACGCACTCTTCTACTTCTTCAGGACGAGTATAGCTCTCTTTTCCTGCTTCAACTACTACTTCATCTTCGATACCAGCAAGTGTTCCAAGTTCAGCCTCTACTACTACGCCATGAGCGTGAGCATACTCTACTACCTGCTTGGTAAGAGCGATGTTATCCTCGAAGCTCTTAGAAGAAGCATCGATCATTACAGAAGTAAATCCGCCATCGATACAGCTCTTGCAAAGCTCGAATGAATCACCATGATCAAGGTGAAGAGCGATAGGAATCTGAGGATTCTCTGCTACAGCTGCCTCAACTAACTTTACAAGATAGGTGTGGTTAGCGTATGCACGTGCGCCCTTTGAAACCTGAAGGATAACAGGGCTGTTAAGCTCGCCTGCTGCCTCGGTGATACCCTGAACGATTTCCATGTTGTTAACGTTGAATGCGCCAACTGCATAGCCACCGTCATAAGCCTTTTTAAACATTTCGGTTGTTGTAACTAATGCCATTTTTATATCTTCCTTTCTTTAAGGTTTTTTAACTACGCCTAATTATACACAGATTTTTGGTAAATGGGAAGAAGTTATCCTAAATTTGGATTTAATATAATTCCTTTGCCCTACACATTTATCTGAGCCTTAACTCCAAGCACTTCCTTGTTCGCTTCAAGAATCGGATTCACTTCCTCACGAAGGAATACCTCAACCTGATAAGGTGCTCGTCCAACATATTTAGATGGATCCATTGTTTTCTTAAGTTCATCAAGAGAGAGTCCAAATGCAGGATCTGCCGCAATGAGCTCAAGAAGATTATTATCAAGACCTTTCTCCTTAACATTTGCTCCGGCTTCCATAGACTTAGTCCTTATCATCTCGTGAAGTTCCTGTCTGTCACCGCCCGCCTTTACAGCGTCCATCATTATATTCTCAGTTGCCATGAACGGAAGCTCACTCATGAGTCTCTTGGTGATTACCTTATCATGAACAACAAGTCCATCAACAACATTCAGGCACAGATCCAGAACACCATCGATTGCCAGAAATCCTTCAGGAATTGACAGTCTCTTATTAGCTGAATCATCCAATGTTCTCTCAAACCACTGAGTTGCAGAGGTAATAGCTGGATTAAGTGCATCAATCATTACATATCTTGAAAGAGATGCTATTCTCTCTGAACGCATTGGATTTCTCTTATAAGCCATCGCAGATGAGCCAATCTGATTTTTTTCAAATGGCTCTTCCACTTCTTTGAGGTGCTGCAGAAGTCTGATGTCATTGCTCATTTTGTGAGCAGATGCTGCAATTCCTGCAACAACATTAAGCACTCTTGTATCCTGCTTGCGCGAATAAGTCTGTCCAGATACTGGGAAGCATTTCTCGAATCCCATCTTGTTCGCAATCATTGTATCAATTTTATCAATAACTTCGTTGTTGCCATCAAACAACTCAAGGAAGGATGCCTGTGTACCTGTTGTTCCCTTTGAACCAAGCATCTTCATTCCTGACAGCACATGGTCAAGATCTTCTAAATCCATCAGGAATTCCTGCATCCAGAGGGTTGCTCTTTTTCCTACAGTTGTAGGCTGTGCCGGCTGGAAGTGTGTAAATGCAAGAGTGGGAAGTGACTTATACTCGTCAGCAAATTTTGCAAGCTCTGCAATAACATTAATCAGCTTCTTTCTTACAAGCTCAAGAGCTCTTGTCATAACGATGATATCTGTATTATCACCTACATAGCAGCTTGTTGCTCCAAGGTGGATAATACCCTTTGCTTTTGGACACTGAACACCATAGGCATAAACATGGCTCATAACGTCATGTCTAACTTCTTTTTCACGTGCCTTCGCAACATCATAATTAATGTCATCCTGGTGCGCCTTTAGTTCCTCAATCTGCTCATCAGTAATATCCAGTCCAAGTTCTTTTTCCGTTTCAGCAAGTGCAATCCACAGCTTTCTCCAGGTTCTGAATTTCATATCAGGTGAGAAGATATACTGCATTTCCTTACTTGCATATCTCTCTGATAATGGGCTTACATATCTGTCTGTATCTGACATTTTTATCCTCCTTTTATGCCCAGGCGGGCAATCATTTTCTTATGTACCTTAAATCAAAGTGCAGAATTCTTCTCCTCATACTCATCTAACAATGAGAGAATCTTGGCTGAGTCTTCCTTGTACTCAAGCACCATCCTTCTGATTTCTTCCATGCTGGTATCCGACAGCCTCTCACCGTTCTCAATCTGCTTACGAAGCGTCTGTCTTCTAACATTGTACTTATGCCTAATCTCGACCATTTCCTTCGGATTGAGTATCGCTTCATATTGATATATCCAGATAGTCGGGTCAAACAGATTATATTTACGAAGCAGCCTTAACATATCTTTCTGATAATAATCAAGGTCCTCCATAACGCGGGCATACTCTGCTCTCAATTCTTTTTCTCTTCGATAATCCTCAAGAAGCTTCTCTATCTTCCTCGAGGAATCATATCCATACTTGAGGTAATAATAATCGAGAAGATTTGTATTATTCACATAGCGAATCTTCACACGGTTCTGAAGCAAAATCAATTTGTCCATATTGCGGTTGATTCTATCGAGTTCCTGATCCGCATCCTTAAATCTTACAAATACAATAGTGAGCACCGTTGCAGTTATAAGAATTGCCATGATATATCCCAGCCTTACATCCATCTTGAGATATATCTGAAACAGCACCAATGCAAAAATAAGTATTCCCATTGCACCCAGGCATACTTTGGCAACAGTCTTCAGATTCATCATAAGACCTGCCAGCTCACGTCTTCTCACATGGAAAGCCTGATGCTCGGCATCAAGTCTTTTTAAGTCGTGATGAATTAAACTCTGGTAATCTTCTGTCTCACGAAGCTTGACAATACCTTCCTCAAGTTCAAGCTCATTAGCTTCTATCTCATGGAACTGTTCATCTGACATCGCCCCCTTATGAATTGGGTTTGAATTTCTTGATGTTTCAAGATTCTGCAGATTCTTACAACACGCAATAAGCTGCGAACGCTCGTCCTTAGGAAGTGCATCCAACTCCTCAATATCGCACAGATACGACGTCACTGACTGGTACTCACTCGACAGAGATTTGACATTGGACTTCGCATCCTGAAGCTGATCGAGTAAGCTTCTTACATAGGTCTCACGTCCCTCAGAGCTTGATAAATCAAAGTCTTCTCTTCTAACCTGATAGGCCTCGCTTTCCTTAAGTTCTTCTGACTCGGCCTCTACTTCTTCATATTCTTTTTTTCCACGGAAACCAAATAGTTTCTTAAATAGTCCCATCCGTTATTCTCCGCGTTTTCTGTACTCGTTTTTAAGATTCTCTGACAGCGTCAAAACCTGCTGCTTATATTCAGGTGTCTTCCCTGAATTAATCAGCTCATCAACACACTTCTTCTCATCTGATTGTATGTAAGCAGCTTTGGCATCTGCTATTCTGGAATCCGCCTCAAACTCCAGCGCTTCAATATCAACATTCGCAATCCCAGACAGTTTCCTCTTTATTGTCGCAGGATCATCATGGAGCTTAACTGCCATAATATAATTGACCAGGGCCTCTTTGGTAAAAGTCAGATGATACGACTTCTCAAACAGCTCCTGTGCATACTCAAACAAGAATAGTGAGCAGGCTGATTTTCCCATTGAATTGTATATATCACCAACAAGCAGAAGGTCCTTGTTTCCGACCTGACTGATAAGGAGCTGATAATCATATAGTGCACTGGCAGCATCGCCCATTGACGCTCTGTGGTCGATTCTTTTTTTCTGCCTCTCATATGGATTCAGTCTACCCGTCTCATTCAGCACTTCCCTGATTCTGACAAGTTCTTCTCTGGTCACATAATGTGCATACTCAAGTATCGTTGAGACAAAAAGAGCAAACGTGTTAATGCCTCTAAGCACCTGCATCAGATCCCTTGCCAGATCCCTAAGTCCAAGCTGCATATCAATCCACTCAACCAAGTTCTGTTTAAAGTCATCCTGATCAAGAAGCTCAGCATTTTCAACCAGATAGTAGCACAGCTCCTCAATGCAGTATATTCCCACACCGCTCTCGCCTATTCTATATGGAGTTGTAGCATAATTACCTATACAGGTTCTAAGCTTACTCAATGTCTTCTCCTAATTATCGCTTCTATATCTCTATAACATCTTCAACAAGATAGTCCGTCTTCTTAAACAATTCGCCAAATCCCATATCTCTCACCGCAAGCTTCATATGTTCTTCATCTTCAAAGCTAAGATTAAGCGAGATACGTGACGCCTTCGGCGGTCTTGGCGGAAAGCCCTCCAGAACCATTTGAAGTTGCCTTTTTTCGCGTCCATTCATTGGCGTAATCACGATTTTTATTGCGGCATCTTCTTCCAATATAAATTCCTTGTATACCTCAATATCAAACCAGTTCGCACCAGCTTCAAACAGCGGAAGATATTTCTCTTCACCATCTGTCACAGCAAGGATTCCCACGTTAGCCCGAATCTTATCGCGTCCCAGGAAAACATTTTTGAGAGTCACTTCACTAGGATAAACTTTCTCAGCGGCCCCATAGCATGCACCCTTACTGTATAGATTATTCCCTTGGAATACTCTCTTATTACCGCACATGAACCTGAGCGACTCTTTCATCCAACCGCCGCCAAATCCATCTCCAATCAGAAAAACAGCATTTACAATCCGTCCATCACACAGCCCCTTTAGCACTTCAAGGAATTTCTCATCCTTGCGAGCTGATACGACTTCTTTTCTATCTTCATCATCTTCAGGAATTGCTTCCATAATGGACTTATCATGCGTCTGCTGCTCCATGAACGATACAGCCGGGGACTGTGCCACATTCATTTCCATTCTCATACTCGACAGACCATTTCTTGAATCCAGCAGGAGCAAATCATGTCCACGAAGTTCCTTACCCTGATGCATTACATACTGATAAAAGCTTTCTGCATGGCTCTGGAAGAAAAAATGACTCCTGTCCATACTCATTTCTTCCATAACCTGTTCAAGAACACCAATCAGATGAACATCCATATCGTCAGAAGTTATCATAAGATAATCGCTGGCTTCCCCACCAAACACAAAACCGATTTGCGCTAGGGTTCTTTTAATAAATAAGGCAAGAAGCGATATTGGGCTAAAAGCCTCATCGGCAACTGGTACACTCACTCCTTCGAGCGCTTTACTTACCAGCTCTTTGACCAGGACAACATCCTCATCTGTTTCCTTTGCAAGCGCCTCCGGTCCCCAATACCACTGATTGACATCCTCTCGTTTGGCAAGCAGTGTAGGGATTGCAAACTGTTCCTTACCTGTAATGGTAGAAAAAGTTTCTGGTTCCAGCCTGTCGGAATAACAGTAGCTAAGCTGCGATATTGAATTACCAAGTTCAAGTCCGGCTATAAGCCTTCCCTTTTTATCTCGAAACAGCATTTGTTGCTACACCTCACTGCGGAACAACTGTCCAACAACATATTTCTTCTCTGAATAATTCTCATATACAGAATTGAATGTCATATATTCACCAAGATTTCCTGCAACCATCATATCATTCAGTAGCGCATATCTTGAGTCTGGTGATACTTCGTTAGTATCATTCTTGCTAATAGTGTCACTCTGTGTAAGCTGCTCTTCCCCATCTCTATTCTCAGTAATGTAATACTGAAGCGTCTCCCCGAAAAAGAGAACAAACGAGTACACATATATATCTCTGTACATTCTCTTCATCGGAATTGTAAGATATTCAGCCTCGCCGGTTCCTCGCTCAATGCAGTAGTGGATAGTAACATCCGTTCCACCTTCCGCATGATATTCAATCATTGTCTGGTCAAGTATGAGCGACAATGACGGGAGCACCTTGCCATAATTTCTGAAGAACGGGAACACAATGCTCTTTCCCATGAATTCCTCCAGGAAACGGACGCATAACTGCAGTGTCTCCTCACTTCTGTCCGCGCAATCTGCATAGTATTTGAGATATGCAAGTTTACAAACATCCTGAAGTTCCTCACCACGATAAAACAATCTCGTGTAGTAAGTCCACATTTCACTGTCCATCACCTGCTCATCTTCAAAATAACCCTGTGCTTCGCTAGTGAGGAATGCAATCTCCACAACCTTCTTTGCACCATTTTTCACATATGAGTAGAACAGCTGATTCTTCTCGCCAACATAGCAGCCTGTAAACAAATATTGGACGATTATCCTCTCGCACAGCTCATTCACATCTAAGTCAAACTCACTTCCGGCTTTCCACAAATCACGCAGATTCCTTATAGTGCCCTGATAATATGCTATAAGATAACGAAGCAGATTCTCATCATATCTTTTTTTGCGGAAAATAGAGAATGCCAGTGTCAGCAAAGTGTCATCCTCTTTGTATTCCATTCGCACTATGAGCCTGCTGACAAGTCTTATCAGAATATTTCCATCCGCAAGACCTTCCCCATACTGTGCCAGCCAGCTGTATGCCACATCATACATTCCTCGGTTTACAAGAAGCTGAAGGAATTCGGCCCTTTCCTTCTCACCCATTGTTGCCGGACTAACATCAGCAAGTATTTCATCGACTTCAGAAATCAAATCATTCTCATAATAGAATTTTGCCAGGCGAAGCCTGATTTCCTTGCGGAACGCTTCAGTTATTCTGTCTGACTTCCACAATCTTCTAAACGAAACCGCATTCTTTACAGTGATTGTAATTCCATTTTCTGTATTGCCACATAGATGAAGATCAAGACCTAAATGAGTTGATACTCTTTCACCAATAATTTTTATAAACCTGCCCGGAATCATTAGTTTTTCAATATCATACAATTCCTCGCTGGCAATACGATTTCCACCTGCATCCTGGAGAACAATACTGTAATCCGAACTGTACACCGGAACTATAGCTTTGCCACCCACAACAGGATATGTCATCTCTCCTTTTAGCTTGTCATAAATAATTACAAGCTGACGGATACTCTCATCATTAACAGTTATCAAATGCGAAAACAAAATTGGAACAAAGGCTTCTACTAACTGCTCATCTCTGAGCACTGCCTCATTGACAAGTTCCTTGTATAAATATGCCAAATCCCGCGTTATATGGCTTTGACGAATCTGGTCAATAACAAATTCTTCAATAAGAGTCCTGTATGTATCATATATTTCTGGGAACTTATCCCTATACCTGTAAACGTTTGCATAAAGGAATGCTTTTTTGTCATATGACAATTCTGAATGATATGCAAAGTACATCATAATCATCTTAGGGAGCTCTCTTGTGTAACTCTCCGGAATCGCCATCATATAGTATTCAAACAATCTGGTTACCCTGAGTTCACGCTCTACTCCAAGGCTATACCAGGCAAATTCCTTCTCCGAAGTTTTATTGCCTCTTATCAGCATGGTACATATCAGTTCAAGCGTATCATCATCCTCGGCCACCTGATAACACTTCTCCAGAATAAACAGAAGTCTTGATGAATATGTTCTGGTTCTCTGAACCAGTGCATGAATCTGCAGAATCAGATCTCTTTTGAGCAGCTCTTTTTTAGCCGCAAAGTTGAGTATCTGAAGTTCATATTCCGTAAGCTTCATGAGAAGGGTGGGGTTTGCATTGAGAAGCGTCAGAGCCTCCACATAGAGAACCGGGCTTATGCAGCCACCATAAAACTGCTGTTCTAAGAACATCCACTTCTTATAAGGACTTTTCGCAAATTCCTCACGAAGATACAAAAGCAGCCATGCTATTCTCCAATTATCTGAATACCTTGCATATATATCTTCCACCTTGGAAGTAACCTGATTTACGTACTCCTCGTCTCTATTAACCAAGCTGGTCAAATAAAGATAATAGCAGTATTCCTCAGGCTTAGAATCTGTTTTCTCCAATTCAGCTTCTACTCGACCAAGAATCCACTTTGCTTCATTCACTCTGTCCTGCGTAATAAGAATCTGCGCCTGAAACATACGTGCAGATAGATTTTTCTCATCAATGGCATTCATTCTGTCGACTATATCCGCAGTATTTTTAAGCCACATGTCTGAGGATATCTTTTTTAATCTGAATGCAGTGTAATACTCCATGAGACTAAGAGTAAGTTCCTGCATTTGCTTCTTAACAGACCTGCGGAGTGCACGACTGTATGGACGCGTAACCAAAACTGGAATCTCAATAGATGTGTAAGGACTATAAATATGAATCTTACCGTAGTTATTACCTGCATGAAGCTTGGATGAATCCACATAATAACTAAATGTACAGATATTTCCCAGAAAATTATCATCAGTCAGATAGTTCTTCTCTGTAGACAGAAAATCGCCATCAGTTTCTATTGCAAGTGCTGTTAATCCCCAGCCATTCCTTGTAATAGTCACCTTACCTTCTTCAACATCGTACGGATCTTCTATTCTGATATGTTCCTCCATCGGGAGGTATTCAATCTTCTGTTTTTTATTAATCGCATTGAGAAAAGAATCGACATTCTGCTCATTGCCACGAATTCTTGATAATCCACGATATATTCCGAGATATTTTAGATCATTTCCATGAAATACAGATGTAAACTCAGAGCTATAGAATAAAGACACTGCCTCAGACCAGTTACTCTTAGCCAGATTGGCAAAATGGAACAGATTCTTGACTGGTCCCATTGATGAACTTATTACGCCATGCATGGCTGACACAGAATATGGAATCACGCACTCGCCCGCGCTGCTTATGATAGATATTTCACCCTTCTCAATATCACCCTCTTCAAGCCCATCAGCTTTGAATGAATAATATATTTCCGCATTTTTCCCCTCGAAGGTGCTGGTGAGAATTTGCATCCGCATAGACGAAGAAAAAACCATCCCCTTGACGCTCTGTCCATCATCTGTGGACACACTAAAAGAACCCTGCTGGGTACTCTGATCGCTTAGGGATAGTTCAATCCGATTAACAGAAACAACAAGGGTGCTTCTGTCGTAATTAAATTTTCCTTCCGTTATATTGCGGACTGTCTGCTGCAAGTTATTTTCCTCTTATCCTCATAGTCCTTTTTATTATAATTTAAGGGGTGTTCAAACGCAATATTTTTACCCTCTGAATGAACTCTCTGATAGTGTTCATCCCAGCTGGTGAGGTTCCCCCAGTTGTGACCGCTCCGGCAGAGGCAGCTATGCTTATTTTAAGCTTCTGCTCCATATCCTCGCCCCGCTCACTTGAATAAGAATAAGCAGCTACGAGAGCATCTCCTGCACCTACGGTAGATATCGCATCAACCTCGAGTGCCGGACAGTAATAATGGGTATCCTGAATCAGAAAAAGAGCACCCAATTCACCAAGAGACACAATAACCTCTCTAACCCCCTGCTCGCGCACCAGATTCCCCATCAGGTAGGCCGATGTAATTAATGAAATCTCAGAATCCGAAAGGCCATCACCTGCCTTTTCCCCTATGCCTGCTTTCTTCAATTTTGCTTCCACACGGCTAAGGAGTTCCTGTTTTTCAGTCCTTTTCTCATCCAGATGAAAGCCCGAATTCTCTATGTATTTCTCAAGTTCTTCATAATTAGGCTTTACTATATCCGGAACACATGAAAGGGCTTTGATAAGGCCTTCTCCATCTGCGTCTACAAACGCAAAAGCACCCTTGTCATGAACGAGGGTGATCAGTTTATCATATATGTCTGTATTTATTCCTTTGGGAAGGGAACCGCTTATTATTACATAATCGCCAATTCTGATAGCATTTGTAAGCTTATCAAATAATCCTGCCAGCTCATCCTCAGTTATCTCAGGACCAGGTTCATTAATCTCAGTAACAAAGCCATCATCACCTGTGACCTTCAGATTAGTCCTTGTGGCCTCACGAATTCTGACGAAGTCATGCTCAATATGCATCTTGTCAAGGGTGTTGGCTATCTGCCACCCTGCCATTCCTCCCAGAAAACCTACTGCGAGAGATTTGCCACCAAGACTTTGTATCGTCTTGGAAACATTTATCCCCTTGCCACCGGCGTCTTCTCTGACGCCGGTAACACGGTTTAATTTTCCTACTTTAAGTGCCGGCACACTAACAGTTTTATCAATTGCCGGATTCATTGTAATTGTAATAATCATCTTATTCTGCAAGAAGGAGCATTATCTTGTTAGTACGTGCAACAAACTTAGTCATAGCTTCAGGATCAAGTGGTGCCTGCTGAAGAAGTGCCATATCATAGAGCTGTTCGCAGATAACACTTACATTATCACCTGACTGATTATCCAGAATATACTGTACAAGCTTGTTATTGGCATTCAGAGTAAGAGTCATTCCCTCTTTGCCCATTCCGCCAGGCATACCCATTCCAGCCATTCCGTACATCTTCATCATATCCTGCATACGGCGTGTTTCCTCAGAAAGAGTAATCATTGATGAAATGTCTTTATTCTTAAGATTCTCAAGCTTAACAGAAATATTGTCCTTCTTAATTATCTTCTTGAAGAGCTTTTCTAAATCCTTGCTCTTTGCCTCTAATTCTTCAGCCTGCTTCTTGCTGGTTTTACCCTTCAGTTCATCATTGATGTCAGCATCGATTCTCATGAAGTGAATTCCTTCATTCTTAGATTCAAGCTGGCTGATGAATGGTTGGTCAATATTATCCTTAAGAATAATTGCATCCTTCTTAGCCTTGCGGAACATATTGATGTACTGGCTCTGCTGAACTTCATCAGTTACGTAGTAGATGACCTTATTCTTCTCTTCTTTTTCATCTGCATCAGCATCCTCACCAGGCTTGATTTCCTCAGCTTCAACCTTCTCTCCGCTCTCTGCATCAACCGCATCAGCTGCATTCTCATCGCTATCAGGATCTGTAGCTTTAACTTCAAGGCATTCTGGAAGCGTCTCATATTTGCCGTCAAGATTCTTAAAGAGAATGTAATCTGTCATCTTCTCACAGAACTTATCATCCTTAAGACATCCATATTTGATAAATGGATTGATATCATCCCAGTACTTCTCATACTCCTCTTTCTCAGTCTTGCACATTCCTGAGAGCTTATCTGCAACCTTCTTAATGATGTAATCTGAAATCTTCTTAACAAATCCATCATTCTGAAGGGCTGAACGTGATACGTTCAATGGAAGATCAGGACAGTCAATTACTCCCTTTAAGAGCATAAGGAATTCAGGAATAACCTCCTTGATATTATCAGCGATAAATACCTGATTATTGTACAGTTTGATAGTTCCTTCGATAGACTCATACTCCATGTTAATCTTAGGGAAGTACAGGATACCCTTTAAATTGAATGGATAGTCCATATTCAAATGAATCCAGAACAGAGGCTCCTTGTAATCATGGAATACCTTTCTGTAGAATTCAACGTAATCTTCCTTGGTACATTCAGTTGGATTCTTGGTCCAAAGAGGCTGTGTATCATTCAGAAGTTCTGGGCGCTTTGCAATCTTCAGTTTCTTAGCATCGCCCTCCTTCTCAGGAGCTATTTCCTCAATCACCTTATCCGAATCAAGCTTCTCGCTCTCTTCGATAGTCTGAGTATCAGTTGTGTTCTCCTTTGACAGATAAATCTCATAAGGCATGAAAGAACAATACTTCTTAATAACCTCGCGCGCTTCATATTCATTACAGAACTTGAGTACATCCTCATTGAGGAAAAGAGTAATCTTTGTTCCTACTTCCGCCTTGTCTCCTTCTTCCATATCGAACTCTGTTCCACCATCACATTCCCAGTGAACAGGCTTTGCTCCCTCTTTATAAGAAAGCGTATCAATATGAACCTCGTCAGCAACCATAAATGCCGAATAGAATCCCAGACCAAAATGACCAATAATCTGATCATCTCCAGCCTTATCTTTATACTTCTCAATAAAATCTGTAGCTCCTGAGAATGCAATCTGGTTAATGTACTCCTCAACCTCATCAGCTGTCATTCCAAGACCATTATCTATAAAAGTAAGAGTCTTTTTCTCAGGTGAACATATTACCGAAATCTGTCCCTTGAAGCCCTCTGGAAGCTCATATTCTCCCATCATGTCCAGCTTCTTCAGCTTGGTAATTGCATCACAGCCATTTGATATTAACTCTCTGTAAAAAATATCATGGTCAGAATATAACCACTTCTTAATTATTGGAAAAATGTTATCAGAATTAATTGATAAGCTACCATGTTTTGATGCCATATAATTCATCTCCCTTTCTATATACATGCCATTTATCACGGCAAATTATTACGATATTTTCAGTTTATGACCTTAAAAGGCATAAGTCAAGAGAAAATTAGCACTCACTAAACATGAGTGCTAATAGTCATGAAAAAATCTGTTGTTTTTACATCTTCATCAGAGATTATTGTTATCTCTTTCCACAGCTCATCATTGATATTCTTTGTGAGCTTTGCAACAAATTGTTCATATATCTCGTCAAATACAGCTTTCTTTCTCTCATCGACAATTTTTATTTTATTATTATCTGTCTCATCTTTGTCAAAAGAAGAAATACATCTGATAATCTCATATCCATCCGGCGTCTCTACAATGTCCGATATTTCTCCATTGCCCAGAAGAAATGCAGCCTTTTCAAATTCAGGTTCCATATCGCCATGCATAAACGAATAGAAATTATCTGCAGCCTCATTGTACTCAAGCATAATAGATTCGAATTCTCCAGGCCTTACAGCTTCCTCCACGACATTGCCTTCGTCATCTAAAACTGCTTCTTTTCCCTTCACCAGCTCAAGGACTGCCAGTGCTCTTTCATAGGCTTCCTGCTTCATTCTGCTCGTGAATTCAATCTTCTCCCCTTTTCCATTAAGCGAATAGGTCTTAATCAGGATATGCTCAACAGTTATGGTTCGCGCTTCATCATCGGATATTTCAGGATTAATGTCCTTTACTATGTAGTCATATGTCTTTTCAGCAAGCACATATTCTGCATACATTTTCTGGATATCTTCCAAAGAGACATCTAGTACTTCCAGTTCCTTATCACTTAGCGACATAAAGTAATCTTTTGCCGCCTGCGTTACCGCATCATTCTCTTCCTGCGTCAGCTCAACACCCTGTTCTCTGGCCAGAAGAACCATCGCCTTCACTCGGGATATTCTGGCCAGAACTGTGTCCTTTAATTTATCCTCAAGTGTAAGTCCTTCCTCACCAGAGGATTTCTCCCATATCTGTGAATCAAGTATGTTCTCATACTGATTCTGTGTATTTATTAGATACACCATGAACTCTTTTTGAGAGCAGGACAGATTCTCAATACGAAACAGCTCTCCGGCACCGAAACCATCTGTAAGAACGATCTTGGTCTGCGGTACATTTTCACCGTCTCCCCCTGCCGCACAGCCTGTTAGTGCAATGATAAAAACAGCACCTAGCATCGCTGCAAGAGCGCTTCCCTTTTTTATGTTTTTTGGCTTAAATTTCATCTAATCTACCGATTCATTCCCCGTCAGCAAAATGCATTTTTCTCTACCCTGCACTGCCTTAATGTAATCTTTTATATCCGTAAGTCTGCGCCCAAATGCCATCCCGCCATACAGAAGATTTACTGAATGGATATCCGAACCTGCAGTCTGCGGCATATTATGCTTCTTCGCATACTCCAATGCCCTTACATCAAATTCCGGATTGTTGTGCGCCTTTGACCTGATGCTTTCATGCGTGGCATTTACCGTCTCGACGCCATCGCAGTATTCCGGATACAGAACAATTTCCGGGATATACCATTCCTCACGAAATGGATGTGGATGAATCACCATTCCTCCACCTTCATGGACCATTCTGTACTGCTCTGCTATCGTACAATTTCTGATTTCAGGGTGTGCTATAAGCCATTCCTTATCCAGACCATACACCAGACTTTCCGTTCCATTAAAACCTGCCTCCCAGCCAAAAAACACCTGAAGACCAATTCTGTCTCCTTCCTCTTTGGCATTCTCGTAACCCAGGCAGAATTCCTCAACCCAATCACGCCAGGGAAGTGATACATCAACAGCTGTATTACCGCCAATAAAATGATTGGTCACAATAATCCCTGTATATCCAGCTTCCTTACAACTGTATGCCATTTCACGTCCATCATTGGCCGCACACTTAGACCCTTCACTTGTATGAAGATGTGTTTCGTACGCATATGGATAATCTGGCGGAAGTTTTAGTCTATCTCTCATTTCTTTTTTCTTTCATATTTGATAAAAGAATATGCAATATCAAAGTAAGTCTGTTCATCAGAATCAGCTGTAATCTCCCACTCCGGATCCTCATCAAGGTTAGGGAAATAGGCATCAGCCTCGTAGGCATGGTCTATCTTGGTGACATGCACGGTGTCAACATATGGCAGCATCTCTCTATAAACGCTGGCTCCTCCAATGATAAATATATCCTCATCGGGATAATTCTTAAGTTCCTCCAGCAATGCCTCTGTACTTCCCACTACAATTGCATCCTTTACCGAGAAATTCTTATCACGCGACAGGATTATATTCTGACGCTTTGGAAGAGGGAGGCCCTGTGGAAAAGTCGCCAGTGTCTTGCGTCCAAGAACTACCACCTTGCCTGTTGTTGTCTGCCTAAACATTTTCATATCATTTGGAATAGATACAAGGAGATTGCCTTTATTGCCAATCGCCCAGTTTGCATCTACCGCTACTATCATGTTCATATTAATCCTCGTTTCTGAGCAACTTGCTGCTACTTCATTTATATTGCTATAGGAATATTCTCAATCTGAGGCCCTGTGATATAATTCTCAACCTTTACATCATCTCTCGTGAACTGGTAAAAATCGTGAACATCGGGGTTGAGTGTAAACTTAGGTGCATCATACTGTGGTCTTTCAATAAGTTCCTTAACCAGCGGAATGTGTCTGTCATAGATATGTGCATCAGCAATGACATGTACCAGTTCTCCCACTTTCATGTCACACACCTGTGCAAGCATGTGAACAAGAACCGAATACTGCACAACATTCCAGTTGTTCGCTGCCAGAACATCCTGTGATCTCTGATTCAGCACAGCATTAAGTGTCAGTCTTCCATCCTGCTTATCCTGAGTTACGTTGAAAGTCATACTGTATGCACATGGATACAGATTCATCTCGCTGAGATCCTGATGAACATAAATATTAGTCATAATTCTTCTTGAAAAAGGATTATTCTTAAGGTCGTAAATAACACGATCCACCTGGTCCATCATTCCTTCTTTGTACTTATGCTTAACACCAAGCTGGTATCCGTACGCTTTTCCAATTGAGCCATTTTCATCAGCCCACTCATCCCAGATATGGCTATGCAGGTCATGAATATTATTTGATTTCTGCTGCCAGATCCACAGAATCTCATCCGTTGCCGATTTGAGCGCTGTCTTTCTGAGCGTTATCAGAGGGAATTCTTTTGACAAATCATATCTGTTAACAACACCAAACTTCTTAATTGTATATGCCGGAGTTCCATCCTCCCAGTGAGGTCTGACTTTCTCACCCTCTGTGCTTGTACCATTTTCGATAATATCACGGCACATATTGATAAATATCTGATCTGCGTAACTCATTTATTCTTTCTCCAAACTACAATATTACCTGATTCATATAAATACTATGTTTTGTTGCCGGAGCTTAATCGTCGCCCCTATCCCACTTGTCCGCAAGTGAAGTAATCTGATCTGCAAACCTTGCAAGGTCTTTGTTTGCTCCACCTTCGTTCCTTCGTATAACAGCCAGGAGGTGCTGACCAGCGGCGAGAAGTCTTGCAAAGACATCTGATGCCTTCTGCGCTTTCTTCTTTGGCGCGATAGGCACTGGAACTGCGTCATAATCAATACAGTTATTGGCAAGATCATAAACAGAACCACTGTAAGGTGCGTAGGTATCATAATCATATTCATCACGCAGGCAGGCCGCAAAGCTCTCTGTTACAGAATCTTCTCCGTGGACAATAAATACTTTATCCGGTTTTCTTTCGAACTTAGAAAGCCATTCAATCAATCCGTTTTTGTCAGCATGTCCTGAAAGTCCGGCAAGAGTCTTAATTGTCGCACGAACATTGATTGTCTCACCGAACAGCTTTACTTCTTCTGCGCCATCGACAAGCATTCTTCCAAGTGTTCCAACCGCCTGATAACCTACAAACAGGATAGTACATTCCTCTCTCCAGAGATTATGCTTAAGATGATGTCTGATACGCCCTGCCTCACACATTCCTGACGCAGAAATGATAACCTTGGGTGTGTCATCAAAGTTAATCATCTTAGATTCATCAGAGGTAATTGCGAGATTTAACCCCCTGAACGTGATTGGATTAATTCCTCTTCTGACGATTTCCATCGCCTCTTCATCAAAACAGTCTGCTATATTCTTCTGGAATATTCCCGTCGCCTCCACAGCCAGCGGGCTGTCGACGTACACTGGGAAATCAGGATAATTGCGTACAAGCTTGTCCTCTTTTATCTGTCTGATAAAATACAGAATCTCCTGTGTTCTTCCAACCGCAAAAGAAGGAATAACCACATTTCCCTTTTTCTCAAAGGTCGTCTCGAGGACGCTCGCAAGCTCCTTCACGTAATCAACACGCTCCTTGCTGTGAAGCCTGTCGCCATACGTGGATTCCATTACAACATAATCAGCTTCAGCAGTCGCGATTGGATCCTTTATCAGCGGCTGGTTCTTATTACCAATATCCCCCGAAAATACGATTTTCTTATCGATTCCCTCTTCTGAAACCCAGATTTCAATACTTGCAGAGCCAAGCAAATGTCCTATGTCAGTAAATCTGATCTTTATTCCATCACACAGCTCTATTGTATCTCCGTAGCGAACCGGAACCAGAAGTTTAATGGTACCATCTGCATCTTCCATTGTATATGCAGGTTCAACGAGTTCTGTGTTTGAACTTCTCTTATTCTTACGATTCTTCCACTCACACTCAGCCTGCTGAATGTGCGCACAGTCACGGAGCATGATGCTACATAAATCTACGGTTGCAGTAGTTGCAAATATTTGCCCCCTGAATCCGTTAGCATACAATAGCGGAAGCATTCCAGAATGGTCAACATGTGCATGCGTAAGGAGCACATAATCAATCATTGATGCCGAGACAGGCAAATCCACATTTTCAAAAACATCAACGCCCTGCTGCATTCCGTAATCAACAAGGATATTTTTACCACAGGCTTCCAGATAATGACAGCTTCCAGTAACCTCATGGTCTGCACCGATAAAATTCAGTTTCATACCTTCCCCACCTTTCCTGTTTTCAATTGCATAAAACCCCAAAAATACATAAATATTGTACCACATAAGTGCCTATTTGTGCATATATATGCTATGATAGAAAGCATGACAGAGCAGAAAAATAGCAGAATCACTATCGGCATAGTCGCCCATGTAGATGCTGGAAAAACAACATTATCAGAGAGCCTTTTATTTGGTTCAGGTGTTATTTCGTCTTCAGGCAGAGTGGATTCGGGAAACACGTTCCTGGATACTGATGTCGTCGAAAAAGAACGTGGCATCACCATATATACCAAAAATGCTCGAATTCCTATTTCGGGGGACAGACAAGCCGGCGAATTCATCCTTATTGATACCCCCGGTCATGTTGATTTTGGTCCCGAGATGGAGCGCGCTCTGTCCGTGATGGATTATGCAATTCTGCTGATCAGCGCACCCGAAGGAATCCAGTCGCATACTCGCACTCTGTGGAGTCTTCTCAAATCCTATCGCATCCCAACACTCATATACGTGAATAAAACAGACATAAAGGGCGTGGACTGCGATAGCCTGATGTCACAGATTAAAAACAAACTGTCGGACTGCGCCATTTCTTTCAAGGGTCTTCAGGAGACGCACGAAATCGGCTTTGAGCTCACGTCCGAAATGTGCGAAGAAATTGCTGCTACTGACGAAGTTCTTATATCTGAGTTTCTTGAATCGAATGAACTCTCAATGTCATCAGTACAGAGCGCTTTTAGCAATCGTTCTTTTTTTCCAGTATTATTCGGCAGTGCATTAACACATGAGGGTACTGCTTCTCTTTTATCTGTAATAAACCGCTTATTTATGACCTCCGAAGCAGGTGCGACTGATAATCAGTGCGAACCTGGCGGAATAATATACAAAATCACCTACGATAAGCAGGGAAAGCGATTGGCCTTCCTAAGAGTCACAAGCGGAACCCTGAGGGTGAGAAGTGTACTCGGGGATGAGAAGATTACTGAGATAAGAATCTATTCCGGAGAGAAATATTCACAGGTAGGGGAGGTATCGGCCGGTGAAATATGTGCCATTCCCGGACTCACTTCTTATCAGGCAGGTGACACATTTGGCAAATCGCAGACGATAAAAAGTAGGCTCCTTACACCAGCAATATCTTATGCCGTTCATTTTCCTATTGAACTAAACCAGAATGTCAACACTGACACGCGTGAAATGCTGCGAGTTATGGAACAGCTCACGGAAGAAGATCCTTCTCTTGCCACCGAATATAATGAGCAGATGAGAGAGATTCAGGTTCGGCTTATGGGTGATATCCAGACTCAGATACTGAAGCGAACTTTGCTTGACCGATTTGGACTCAATGCTGAATTTGGAGAAGGAAAAATCTGTTACAAAGAGACGGTTGACGCTTCTACCATTGGTGTTGGGCACTTCGAGCCCCTTCGCCATTATGCTGAGGTTCAGCTGAGAATTGAGCCACTGCCACTGGGAAGTGGTCTGGAATTTGCATCAGAAGTATCCGAGGATTTGCTTGATAAGAACTGGCAAAGATTAATAATGACACATCTCCAGGAGCGCGAACATCGCGGTGTTTTAACTGGCGCCCCTATTACTGATATCAGATTCACAATTGTCGCTGGAAGAGCGCACAACAAACACACTGAGGGCGGCGATTTCAGGCAGGCCACCTACAGGGCTATACGACAGGGACTTATGAAGCTATTCGCCACAGACAATTGCAGACTTTTGGAGCCTTACTACGACTACACCTTAAGACTTCCTGAGTCCAATGTCGGACGTGCAATGACCGATATTTCTGCCATGCCGGGAACCTGTAATATTTCAGAGAATGATTATGATAACGGAATCACTGTTCTGACAGGAACTGCCCCTGTCAGTGCGATGAACCACTATACCTCAGATGTAATCGCCTATACAAAAGGTCTTGGTCAGCTGTCCTTCAGCGTATCTGGCTACGGACCATGTCACAACGAGGCAGAGGTTCTGAGTTCTACACGCTATAACCCTGATGCAGATTTGCGAAACCCTTCCTCATCAGTATTCTGTTCTCACGGAGCAGGAACAGTTATCCCCTGGAACGAAGTTGATTTGTATAAGCATCTCGATTATTCGGACGGCTATTTCACAGACAGAAGTTTGCAGGACTCGGAAGAAGAAAGTGCCGCCGCCAACAAGCAGAGGCGTTTATTCGAAAATATGAATAACGCAATCAGCACCGAAGAAATTGATTCCATTCTTCAAAAGAGTTCCCATGCTAACGCAGAGGGAAGAAAAGGTTCCTATAAAGGTATCTCCGAATCTCTGAGAAGGACAAGGCTTGAAAAATCAAAGTCTGATTCTAGTTCAGAAGCAAAGTATAAAGGTTCTCCGAGAAAAGAGCCTTATCTTCTCGTGGATGGCTATAACGTAATCCATGCCTGGGCGGAGCTGAGCAGCTTAATGGAAGCCTCTATCGATGCCGCTGCCGGAAGACTCAATGATATCCTCAGTAGCTATCAGGCCATTACAGGCGTTCATCTGATTGTCGTTTATGATGCATATAAAGTAAAAGGACATTCCACAGAGGAAATGTCCTATCACAATATCACAGTTGTATATACTCGTGAAGCCCAGACTGCAGATCAGTATATAGAGAGATTTGCTCATGAGAATGCATCGAAATACGAAATTACCGTCGTTACATCCGATGGGCTAGAACAGATAATAATAAGAGGTGCCGGTGCACTTCTCATCTCCTCAAGAGAATTCGAAGATATTGTCAATCAGAGGAGAACTGATTTCAACGCCACACACAACATTACGAGCGATGAGGAGTAGTAGCTGTCTCATACTCTCTCATAAGTCTAAGCATCGCCCCGGTGCAGACTGCAGTAATCAGGGTTCCCTCTGGCGCATACTCTTCACTGAGAACTTGCGCATTTTTATGAAGACGGTTTAATACATCTCCTGCGCTATACGGAACTAGTGCAGTGATTTCCTCTGCATCTCCGTAAAGCTGTTCTGATATCATAGATAAAAGCTCATCTATTCCATCACCTGTTTTAGTTGAAACATAGACAATATTGTCGTTCACTCTTACTGGTGCACTTATTTTTTTCTCAATGAGATCTGACTTGTTGAGAATATATATTCTTGGAATGTCTCCAGCTTCCAGCTCATCCAGTGTCTTTTCTGTTATGTCTCGATGCTGCTTATGATATGGGTCCGATGCATCCAGAACGATAAGAAGCAAGTCAGCATATTTCACTTCCTCAAGCGTTGACCGAAACGCCTTTACCAAACCATGCGGAAGATTCTCAATAAACCCAACTGTATCTGACAAAAGAAAATCCTGCCTGTTTGCCCTATATATATGCCTAATTGACGTATCGAGTGTCGCAAAGAGCATGTTCTTCTCAAACACCTGCTTTTCCTCTCTCGCATCCGGCACATACTTGGACAAGGTCAACAGTCTGTTCATCAGAGAGGACTTGCCTGCATTCGTGTAACCAACCAGCGCCGCATGGGGAATATCACTCGATTTTCTCCCCTGTCTCTGAACCTGACGTGTCCTGCTGATAGTAGCCAGTTCTCTCTCAAGTTCAGCAATTCTGTGGCCTATTTGTCTTCTATCAAGTTCAAGCTGTTTCTCACCCACACCTTTGTTTGACCTAGAACCACTACCTCCACCCTGTCTTCCAAGGTGCTGCCACATTCCAGTAAGCCTTGGAAGCATATACTGCAGATAAGCCGACTCTACCTGCAATCTCGACTCCCTCGTCTTAGCTCTTCTGGAGAAGATTTCCAATATAAGTCCTGTTCTGTCCCAGACCGGAATTCCTATCATCTTCTGTATATTCTTCATCTGAGCGGGGCTTAGATTGTCCTCGAATACACAATATTCAGCTTCAAGCACTCTCGCTGTTTCAGCTAATTCTTCGATTTTTCCACGGCCTAAATATGTCCCACTATCTGGATGGGGCAGTGTCTGCGATAAAAAAGCAACCACATCCATATCGCAGGCATCTATAAGACTCTTCATTTCATCCATCGAATGCTCAAAATCATCTGCCCTCTCATCTGTACGAAGCCCTGCCAAAATCGCGCGCGGTCTGCACTCTTCTTCCGGAATATCTATTTCTATCATTTCTCTTGGCATACTATCCTCATTTCCAAGCAATTTGTTGCGGAAAACAAACGCATCAGCGCTATTCTTCGCACTATGTTCTTTCATGTCGTAGTCTCTATCGTGAGTATAATCGCAAACCATAAGAAGGTGCTTAGGAGCCGCCGGTACTTAGACGCTGTATTTTGGCGTCTTATGTACCGCTGCGTGCGACTAGCAGCGAGAGCGTGCCTTCGTTGGTTGCGATTATACTCACGATTTCTTTTTCGCATCTTACGAATAATCAGATTTCATAAATATGATAACAGTTTTGTGCGATATTTGCGAATAAATCCATGAAAATCGCACAAAAATCGTCACATTCTTTTGTTGTATCTGAATAAAAGATTTGCTAAAATGAATCTTGGGTTTTTTTCTTATTTGATATTGTCTGATATAGGAAAAATACCCCTATTATATTTGGAAAAGGGAGAAATGAAATGGGCGGCTTTTTTGGCGTTGCAGCAAAGGAAGACTGTGTCTTCGATCTATTCTTCGGCATCGACTATCATTCTCATTTAGGTACCAGACGTGCCGGAATGACAGTATATGGCAAAGATGGTTTTAACAGAGCAATTCATAATATTGAAAATGCTCCTTTCCGTACAAAATTTGATAAAGATATCCAATCAATGCATGGTCATTATGGTATTGGATGCATTTCTGACTACGAACCCCAGCCCCTTTTGGTTCGTTCTCATCATGGAACCTACTCTCTTACCACTGTCAGCAAGATTAATAACACAGAGGAACTTGTTGGTAAGCTTTTAGAAACAAATCACTCACACTTCCTTGAAATGAGTGGTGGTGATATCAACGCTACAGAATTGGTAGCATCTCTCATTAATCAAAAAGAAAATCTGATCGAAGGAATCAAATATGCACTTGAAAGTGTTGATGGCTCCCTCTCTCTTCTCCTGATGAATGAGCACGGAATCTATGCAGCAAGAGACTGCAAGGGACGTACACCAGTTGTAATCGGCCATAAAGACGATGGTTTCTGCGCATCATTTGAAAGCTTTGCCTACAAGAACTTAGGCTACAAGGATTATAAAGAATTAGGTCCTGGCGAAATTGTTGTAATCAATGCCAACAAGTGCCAGACTCTTTCAAACCCGGGAACAAAGATGAAAATCTGTACTTTCCTGTGGATTTACTATGGCTATCCTTCAAGCTCATATGAAGGAATATCTGTTGAGGCAATGCGCTATAGATGTGGTGCAATGATGGCCAAGAGAGACAGTGTTAAACCAGACATCGTTGCAGGAGTACCGGATTCTGGAACTGCACATGCAGTTGGATATGCCAACGAATCAGGCGTTCCATTCTCAAGACCATTCATCAAATATACACCTACATGGCCTCGTTCATTCATGCCAACCATTCAGAGCCAGCGTAATCTGATTGCCAAGATGAAGCTGCTTGCAGTAGAAGAACTCATTCGCGACAAGAGTCTCCTTCTCATTGACGATTCAATTGTAAGAGGTACTCAGCTTAGAGAGACAACCGAATATTTATTTGAGAGCGGTGCCAAGGAAGTTCATATTCGTCCTGCTTGTCCACCACTTCTATATGGTTGTAAGTACCTAAACTTCTCAAGATCATCTTCTGAGATGGATCTTATTACAAGAAGAGTAATCGACAGACTTGAGAACGGAAATGTCACTGATGAAATTCTTGAGGAATATGCAAACCCAGATTCTGAGAAGTATAAGATAATGATTGAAGAGATTCGCAAGGAACTCAAGTTCACATCTCTTGCTTTCAACCGTCTTGATGATATGCTTGAAGCAGTTGGACTTGATCCAGACAATTGCTGTACTTACTGTTGGAACGGAAAAGAATAAATTAAACCTGCCACCACAAATCTGCAGGTTATAGAAAGGGCATAGGTATATATATGAAACCAATTAAAGAAGGAAAAGTTCGTGAGATTTATGATAATGGCGATAGCCTCATTATGGTAGCTACAGACAGAATCAGCTGCTTCGATGTTATTCTTAACAATGTTGTTACTAAGAAGGGAACCGTTCTCACACAGATGAGTAAATTCTGGTTCGATATGACAAAGGATATCCTTCCAAACCACATGATATCTGTTGATGTTAAGGATATGCCTGAGTTCTTCCAGCAGAAGCAGTTTGATGGTAATTCCATGATGTGTAAGAAACTCACAATGCTCCCTGTTGAATGTATTGTAAGAGGATATATCACAGGTTCAGGATGGGCTAGCTACCAGAAAACTGGAAAGGTATGTGGAATCACTCTTCCAGAAGGTCTCAAGGAATCAGATAAGCTTCCTGAGCCAATCTATACTCCATCAACAAAGGCTGAAATTGGTGATCACGATGAGAACATAAGCTTTGAAGAAAGCGTTGCATACCTTGAGAAGCGTTTCCCTGGCAAGGGACAGGAATATGCTGAGAAGCTCCGTGATTACACAATAGCTCTCTACAAGAAATGTGCAGACTATGCACTTACAAAGGGAATTATTATTGCTGATACCAAATTCGAATTTGGTCTTGATGAGGATGGCAATATTGTAATTGGTGATGAAATGTTAACTCCCGACTCATCACGTTTCTGGCCTTTAGAGGGTTATGAGCCTGGTCATTCACAGCCTTCATTTGATAAGCAGTTTGCAAGAGACTGGCTCAAGGCAAACAATGGTCACAACTGGACTCTTCCTCAGGAAATTGTTGATAAGACAATTGCTATTTATCTTGAGGGATATGAGAAGCTTACAGGCAAGCCACTTGCATAAGTTCAAATGCCCACAACTCTTTCTGCGGCCTTGATCCCCTATGGGCGGTCACGCGTAAATGAGTTGTGGGCATTTATTTTTCTACTTATTCTTCTTTCGTCCCAAAATCATCTCAATCAGAACACCTATGACAAATGATACAATCGTACTAATAAGAAGTTCCAGCCCCATGTTAGACCACAAATTTTGAATCTGACTTACATACTCACTCCTGGTAATTCCATTTATTGCAGTTACGATTCTCTCATAGAAGAAGAATACAAGTGGATGAACCAGATATACCCAATAGGTTGCAGATGCAAGTCGGTTAAAATGAATCCTTCCTCTGATAAGCGTAGATGCCACAACTAATGAACATGCAGCAACAACAAAGAATGGATTAAGTGCTGAAAAATCCTGGACTATTGTAATCTGAACATTGATTGTCAGAATGAATTTTATAAACGCCAGCGCAACCGCGATTGCAATAAATCCGACAACCTTGGCCGCCCTTCCTGCTTTTTCTTTTATCCCTTTAGCCCACTCATGAAGTGTGTAACCAAACATAAACAGGCCCAGATAATTAATCACATTATCAAGTGTCCAATAAGCTCTTATACCAAAATTTGCATTATCTGAATTCACAGAAACATATATAAGATTTCCTACAATGCCCCATATGAGAAGCACAATAGACACTTTTTTGAAGCCCTTTTCACCATAAAAATCTTTTATGCGGATAATAAATGGTGCCATTAGGTACAAAGCAATCAGCACAAACATGTACCACAGATGCGACATTGCTTCACCGCGAAGTGTATCCGGAATAAGATGAGACAGCTCATTCCACACTAATCCAACAGTTATCGGTACTCCAGCTGTAGTCACTCCTATTACCACTCTTTCCAGCAAAAATATGAGTGAGAATACAATGGTAGGGATAACCAGTCTTCTAAATGTTTTTTTATAAAAACTCTTCCTGTCCTTCGTACTGTCAGCAGCAAATACAAATGCACCTGACAGAAGAATAAAAGCAGGAACTGCAAAGCTAAAAAGATTTCTGAAAAACACCAGCACCGATAATCCAAGCATATCTCCTGTCGCCATAACACTATTAATAAATACAGTCACAACGTGAATATAGATTACACCTATGGCTGCAAAAATTCTAAGATTGTCCAGTCCGTATTCTCTTTCCTTCATTTTATATCCGTGCCCTTTCATTGCTCTCAGACTTGGAACCACTTACACAAATCTGCAAAAACAAATTACTTAATTCACTCTATCTTCTAAAACATTTCTCATACAATGCAAACAGCTTCTCATCAAATGTCTGCTCCACGAAGCCTTCTCCAGTTATTTCCAGATAATTTGTTTCCTTCGTCGGATTCCAGCCATGCTTCTCAAGCGCCTCACCCTTAGCATAGTCTACCATCAACTGGTTCAGCTTCTCTCCAAGTGCTGTATCATCAGCTTTCCAGAAGTCCTTCCTCTTATCAGTAAAATAATTAAAGAAGTATGGAAGCTCAGATGAATGGAACACCCCGTATGCACCATTCTCCGGTCCAGGCATCACATGCTTAAAATAATACACATATGTATTCTTGGCACCAGCCTGATTTCTGGCTTTTACATATAGTAGCATACAGGAAATGATATAGTCATTATTGATTCTGGGAATTAGTACTGCCTTATCTGTATTCTCTATGTCATATATATTCTCCGCCTCGTCATAATACTCCCCGAAGAAGTCTTTCAGATACTGAATTACATCCTCCTTCTTCTCTGTATTCTTATGATAAAAAGGCGAACAAATCAGCCAGTCTCCAGGAACTGCTCCAAATACAACCTCAGTGTCTTTATTTAGTCCTGCGTCCACCAGTTTATTAAACTGATTAGTTAGCAGATTCCCATCCACACGCATGGTATCAATCGGTGCTTTCTCAAGGAAATATTCTGAGGGTGCCTCAAGTATTTCATCCAGAGCCTTACCATCTGTCACATCCGCCCCCTGTACAAAAGCGTCCTCAAGCTCTTTCCAGCCATTCTCAGCAATTGTCCCTGCATAACTGTTATAGCTTAATGCGATTGCTCTCTTATATAATCCCTTAGCCTTTTCACAAACAGTCAGTGCATTTACTTCTCCTGCACCGGATGATTGTCCCATCAAGGTCACATTCGATGCATCGCCTCCAAACTTGGCGATATTATCCCTGATCCATTCCATCACTGTCAGCGCATCAAACAGATTGTAATTACCGGAATTCGTATTGCCAGATACTTCATATATCTCTCTGGTTGAGAGCTGTGCAAGCGTTCCTACTCTGTGATTAAAGCTTACAAATACAACACCCTTCCTAGCAAAAGAGGTTCCGTCATAAACCTCACAAGAAGAACTTCCGGATACAAATCTTCCGCCATGGAAATATAGAATAACCGGCTTATTGGTTTCTCCATCTTCCTTCACCCACACATTCAGTGTCAGACAATCCTCACTGTACGCATCCGATGAAGCAATGAATTCTTCTGTCCAGAACATGAACGGAGCCTGCTTTTCCTGAATCGCATTAGGACCAAACTCAGTGCAATCCTTCACACCATCCCAGTGCTTAACCTTTACTGTAGGCTTGAGACGAAGTTTACCAACGGGAGCTTCTCCATATGGAATACCCTTATAGACACTCACTCCGTTTTTCTCATCAGTGCATCCACGAATCTGTCCACTTGTTAACTGTTTAATCTCTGAATACATTTCTATCCCTCTGACTATTGCATCATCTTCTTCATCTGCGCTTCCTGATAATCTTTCATAGATGGAAGATGCTTGTCCTCTAAGAGTTTTCTTAAGAATGACGCAGAATTGTATTTCTCCATCTGCACCTCATCCCCCGGAGTTCTGAATTCGTGTGCATCATTGAACATTTCAAAAACATATGCAGCCCTGTCTCCAAAACGTTCTTCAAAGAGCTGATATATTTCCTCACTTGCACGTACATTTTCTGCCCCCACTGCCCAATATGCAGCGCGCAGATATCCGAATTCAATACCATCCTCCGCATACTGAATTGCCTTGCGACTTCTCGCTTTATCCTCTGCAAAAAAAGGAATGCGCGAAGTAATCTTCTTCATCTCCAGATCACATTCGAATTCTGCCACCAGAAGCTTGATTAGGAAATTAATATCCTTCTTACCCCTCGATACTGAAGAATCAACTATTCTGTAAACATATCCTGAGTTCGGAATCATGACATATTTTGCTCCACTGAACAGACAGCTGAATACAAAATGATGATCCTCAGCCATACGCATCATACCGAATTCAATCTTATTCTGAAGCAGGAATTCTCTGTTATACAGTTTATTCCACACAGCCCAGTGAATATGGTGCGCTGTCCAGGCCTCGAAACGCTTCTGCGGATCCTCATCTACAACCATAATATCCTGCAATTTCTCATCCATATGATCCAGCGTTATATGTGCTATATGATCTGCAGGCACCTCAAGAAGGTTATCCGGCATATTCTCAGACACAGCCATGAAGCAGCCTGTAGAATGTACAACATCCGCACCATACTGCTCTGCACATTCATATAATTCTCTCAGATAATCAGGAACATACTGGTCATCTGCATCAAGGAAAGCAACATACTTGCCCCTTGCCAGAGCGATTCCAGAATTTCTTGCCTTACCAGGACCGCCATTCTGTTTCTGCCTGATTACTCTAACCCTCGGATCATTTGCATACTGCTTCTGGCACATTTCAAAGCAGCCATCCGTAGAGCAGTCATCTATAACCAAAACCTCAATTTCTTTCTTCGTCTGTCCAAGAACACTTTCTATAGTATAGAGGATATATTCCTTTGCATTGTACATAGGAATGATGACTGAAACATCCGGTGCCGGATTCTTAACTCCTCGCAGTTCAAATACCTTGCTCACCAGGTGGTTATTGCACAAGGCCTCAAAGATAGCATGCTGACCAACCTCATCAACAGCACCAAGAAGTCTCACATAATTAGCAATGTCCGTCTCACCAAGGAGAGACTGTGATGCGACAAATACCTTCATCATCAAGACTGCCTGTCTTGCATCACTCAGATAATCCGGCTTTACTTTTCCTATAACTTCCAGAATATGCTCACCAGATGCAACCACACTCTCCATTCCCTTTTTAATCTTATCAGTGGAAACAGACTTCTTCTGCGCTGACATTCCAATCCCGATATTATAGTGATAAATATACTCATTCAGCACGCCAACCTTATCACAATGTGAAAACAGAAGTGCAGCCATGAAGCTGTCTTCACCCATATTGCAATAGAAGCTCTCTGCGTCAGCTATAGCTCTTTTTACAACAGCTGTCTGGAAACAGTTCTTCCAGATAGCAGGTGGAATTTCCGTCTTTAGAATTGCGGTCAGAGTATTCTCACAGGGCTGAGGCAGAACCTTCTCCCCCTGAGGCTCAATTACATATCCGAATCTGACTGCCTCAACATCATTCTCTGTCAGATAAGTGTGGAGCTTCTCAAGGCCGTCATTTTCAATATAATCATCGCTGTCCAGGAAAAAGGTATACTCACCTTCAGCCTTGTCCATTGCAGTAAATCTTGCAGCAAGAAGTGACTTATTAACCCCATGCTCAATTACTTTTACTCTTTTATCTTTTTCAGCGAATTCTTTTAGAATTTTGAGAGAATCATCTGTTGACCCATCATCCACGATAATCACTTCAAAGTCGGAATATGTCTGCTCACTCAGGCAGCGTATGCATTCATCCATCAACCCTACCTGGTTATATACCGGTACAAGTACACTAAAAAAAGGTTTCATATATCCTCCCTCAGTTAAGAAAAAATATTTTTATCAAAATGAATTCCTAATTGATCCATCATCTCATCCGTAATGCCATAAGCCATTCTTACAACATAAGGAATGAGCTTATAGCAGCCATATTGGTACACGGCCGGATTAACTCCATTATCAAATAATGAAATCAAAGTAACCACATCGCACATTGACTGTTTGCCAACAACAGCCTGAAGCAGGATATATTTCTGCATGGTATCAATCTTGGTCTGAACCTTATCAAGGTTTTCAGGATCGTATTTAGAAATATATTTCACAAGCTGTCTTCCGCACTCAGTGGTGCTAGCGAGATTCCTCTTAAACTTCTCAATTGTCTGGTTTGTAACATTAGTACTCATTCCCTCACCCATGAGATAATTATGGAGTTTCTCATCCAGAGTTCCGAAGCTCTCTGCTATGCTGTAGAGTACTGTTCCCCAGAATACATCTTCACCCATGTTGCAGTAGAATGATTCTGTTCTATCAAGAGTTTTCTCTATTACACTCTTTGAATAGCAGTTCTTCCAAACAGTGGGTGTAATCTCTCCATTCAGGAGTGCACCATAAGGGTCCTCAGTCTTAACAGGCGGGAATTCCTCTGTCATATCTGTCCTTATTCCATAGTATCCAAATCTCACTATATCAACAGGATTTTCCATCAGATAATTATGGATTTTCTCACAGGTATAATCAAAATAATAATCATCACTGTCAAGAAATAGTATGTATTGCCCTTTAGCTTCCTTCATCGCTGTATATCTTGCTGCAGCAAGTGACTTGTTCTTCTCATGGCGAAGTATTCTAATTCTGCTATCTTCCTTGGCAAATCCCTCAAGCATCTTAAGCGATTCATCAGTTGACCCATCATCAACAATAATAATCTCCAAATCTCCGAAAGTCTGCTTTTTCAGCGATTCGATACACTGATCCATAAGTCCTACCTGGTTAAATACCGGAATTAACACGCTAAAATATGGTTGCATACATATCTCCTATCTTTTGTCTTATATCTTATCTTTTATCTTATCTTTTATCCTATATTGTCTGGTGTTTCTGCTGTTATCCTCTATACAGCAATTTCCACCGCCGACATCCTCATACATTCAAATATATTTCTTCTCTCAGTTCTCAAACTGAGCATTATGAAGCTCACTATAGAAGCCCTTTTTCGCAAGCAGTTCACTATGAGTTCCCTGTTCAACAATATCGCCATCC
This sequence comes from Candidatus Merdinaster equi, assembly GCA_018064935.1. GTDB lineage: Bacteria > Bacillota > Clostridia > Lachnospirales > Lachnospiraceae > Merdinaster > Merdinaster equi. Next base: position 72,862 of record JAGHUF010000004.1, read on the forward strand.
TTAAGCACAAGAATAACATCCGCATTTCTTATCGTGCTAAGTCTGTGTGCGATAACAAAACTGGTTCTTCCCTCCATGAGATTATCCATAGCCCTTTGTATCCTGTGCTCAGTCTGCGTATCCACAGAAGATGTTGCCTCGTCGAGAATCAAAATCGGTCTATTAGACAGAATAGCTCTTGCTATGGTTATCAGCTGCCTTTGTCCGGAAGAAATATTCTGTCCATCTTCGGAAAGCTCATAATCATAACCGCCCGGAAGTGTTGAGATAAAATAGTCAACCTCCGCAAGCTTTGCCGCTTCAATAACCTCTTCTCTAGTCGCATCAAGTCTTCCAAATCGGATATTTTCCAGTATGCTTCCCTTAAACAGCCAAGTTTCCTGAAGAACCATACCTATGCCTGAACGAAGAAGCCCCCTGTCAAGCTCTCGAATGTCCATACCATCAACCATAATTCTTCCAGAATCAACATCATAGAATCGCATCAGCAGTTTGATAATCGTACTCTTTCCTGCACCTGTCGGTCCAACAATCGCAACCTGCTTGCCCTCACATACTTCAAGACTGAAATCATTTATGATTGTCTTCTCCGGGTTATAACCAAAAGAAATATCCTCAAAGGAAACCTTTCCATTTATCTCATGCTCGCGCACCAGATTATCTTTGACAACTTCTTCCTCCTCATCAAGGAAAGAGAATACTCTCTTTGTAGCGGCAACAACCATCTGAATCTGCGTACTCATCTTTGCTGCATTCTGAACTGGCTGATTGAAATTGTTCACGTAATTAATGAACGCCTGTATACTACCAACAGAAAGATGTCCCTGAATAGCAAGCAACGCACCAACAATAACTACCGCAATATAGCCTATGTTTCCTATCAGCATTGCAATTGGGTCAATCATTGAACCCATAAACTGAGATTTGCTATTTTCCTTGCATAGATGCTCATTACTCTTATCGAATTCAGCAATAACATCTTCCTCTCGGACATATGCCTTAAGCACCTGAAATCCAGAAATATCTTCCTCTATCTTGCCGTTTATTTCTCCTGTAAGAACCTGCTGCTCATAGAATGCACGACCAGTTCTTTTTACAATTCCCTTCATTGAAAATATGCTTATCGGAAGAGTAAGAAGAACCACTCCTGCCATAATCAGATTGAGAGACAGCATGATTGCAAGAATCGTCACAATAAGAACGACTGAATATATCAATCCAGACACAATAGTCTGGAGACCTGTTGCAATAACATCCACATCATTTGTTACAGTGGACATGATATCGCCCAGTGCTCTTTTTTCATAATAGCCAACTGGAAGCCTTCCCATTTTGTTTGCGATTCTTATCCTCATGTTGCAGACAACATTGGCGGTAAAATCGCTCATCATATATTCCTGCACTATCTTGGCCAAGTAACCCACAATGTATAAAACGCACAGAATGATGATGACTCTGATGAGTGCAGGGGTATCTACACCGCCACGGGCAGCTTCTATATTAAGGGCACCCTCTACAATGATATTGAGGGCATCACCCAGAATAGCAGGGCCAATCGCAATGGAAAGCGCCTGTACTATAACCAGCAAAACCATGAATGCAAGCTTAATCACTCCGCCTTTTCCAGACAGCCTAAATATTCTTCTAAAAACACCTTTATTGTTACTATTCATCGCTTACTCTAATCAACCTGCGTATAACTAACTTTCGTTCAATTAACTTTCATCCAATCAATTAACCTTCGTTCAATTAACTTTCGTTATTGATCATTTTCTCATATTCGTCTTCAGAAACCTGTGATTTAAGAATCTCTCGATAATACTCACAGCTTTTAAGAAGCTCACTACTTGTTCCCTGACCCACTATGATTCCGTTATGCATAACAATAATTCTGTCCGCATCTAATATACTGGTCACACGCTGTGCAACTATAAGTACTGTTGCATCTTTTGTCTTCTCCTTGAGTGCCTTTCTAAGCTTGGCATCAGTCTTGTAATCAAGCGCAGAGAAGCTGTCATCAAACAGATATATCTTGGGATTTTTCGCAATTGCTCTGGCTATAGACAATCGCTGCCTCTGACCTCCTGAAACATTCGTTCCTCCTCTGGCAATCGCGTAGCCATAGCCTTCTTCATTATCGTCAACAAACTCTTTTATCTGGGCAATTTCGGCAGCCTCACTAATGGCCTCATCAGAACAGTCCGTTCCAAAATCGATATTTGACTTTATATCCCCCGTAAATAAAACTGCTTTCTGCGTCACATAACCAATCTGATTTCTCAGTTCATTTACCGGATATCTTCTGGCATCTATCCCACCAATGAGAATCTCTCCTTCATCCGGATCATATAATCTGGAAACAAGGTTCATTATTGTTGACTTACCACATCCCGTATTACCTATGATAGCCGTTGTTTTACCACATTCCGCCGTAAAATCAATATTTTTAATGACATATCCGCCTTCTTCGTCATATTTGAATGATACGTTTTTAAATTCAATGCTCTGTCTCTCAGGTATACTCTCCTTAGGCAAATCTCCATCTGATACTGCTGGCTCGATATCCATTATCTTCCTAATTCTTTTAAGCGATACAATCATTCTAATCATAGAAAACGCAGAGAGTCCAAACATGAGAACGCCCATGACTATCATAAACAGATATGAGGTGTAGGAAGAAATTACACCTACGTTAATCAGTCCTTCCTCAAGTCTCTTGGCACCCAGCCAGGTAGCTAGAAGGTTTACCAGATTGAGAACCAGATAAACCGAAGGTTCCATGACAATCATTTTTCTAGTAAATGAGATATTTATATCGCGGAACTCTTTACTAGCTTTGATGATACGCTCTTCATTCCATGTATCACGATTGAAAGCTCTGATAACCTGTGTTCCAGTTAAGCCCTCTCTTGTCACGCTGTTTATTGCATCAATCTTGCCTTGATAACTGCCTGCAATCTTGAGAGTTCTCAGAACACAGACAAGAAGAATCACTATAACTAGTCCAGAGGCAAGGGCTACAGTCCATGACAATCCCGAACGGTTCGCCACCATGCTCGTGATTCCTCCGATGACCAGAAATGGCACCTGGAGCGCCGTTGTACAGATGATAAAAACCACATTCTGAATCTGAACAATATCATTGGTACAAAGCGTAATAAGCGACGAAACGGAGAGCGAATCTATCTCTTTCATTGAAAAGCTCATAATCTTTGTAAAGAGCTTTTTCCTAAGATCTCTTCCTGTTACAGCCGAAAGCTTTGATGCGAAGAAAATGGACATAATTCCCATTACGGAAATCATTGCACATATACCAAACATCTCCAAACCGATAACGCTGAGCACGGATCCTGCCGTTTCTGACGCATTGGGATCGGACGTGAATGCCATTACCTGATTTACAACTGTTCCAATAAAGCTTGTATTAATCAGGCGGAATACAATTCCCACAATCGTAAACAGGATAAGTGGAATGACATATTTTATATTTTTCTTGAAAACTTCCAATAACAATTTCATTTTCTACTAATTTTATCGTAGCCCTTTACTACAATTAATTCTGCTGTATTCCCTGTTGCTTCATCTTCTTCTTTTTTGCGCTTCTCTTCATAAGATAATTGCATAGCATACCCGTTGCAATTGAGAGAATGAATTCAATAGCAGTAGATACCCACAAAACCACTCCGGTGTTCTCAATACGAAGAATTTCTGTCAAATCAGACCAGCCGAGAGTAAAAATGTAATGTGTCAGATATGTATATGCACTGATGTCTCCAAGATACACGAACAGCTTATTTCCTAAAATTTTGGTAACATATCCCCTGTTCATTATGAATACAAAAACAAACCAGAGTGAAACCAGTGCAAAGCCAAAAGTTCCGAAGAATGCGAGCGACTCAAATCCGGGAACATTAACCGGATTAAGAAGACCTATAGTAATTCCAACAAATGCAAGGAAAGGACCGATTTCAAACAGTGTCCACAGAAGCTTTTTACTTGTGGTCAATTCTGCATTACCCGCTCCATCAGGCTGCTTATTTCTCCAATCAAGATAAAGCTTTCCGAAGATACAGCCAATAAGGAATACCGGAATCTGCAAAAGAGGACAATGCAGCATTACATAATGGCTTATCTGTGCGGTTTCAGTTGGATCATATACATTAGCAAAATAGGAAGCTATATACAGGATGATGAGCGAAACTGCACCAATAGTAATGAGAATCTTCTTACTGTTTATCTTCTTTACCAGTTTGCATATCCATGGGAAGACAAAATACAAAAATACTGTCACAGACAGATACCACGAAGGACCATTAAACATGAAGTTAACTGTCTCATCAGGAACCCATGCATGCAGCAGTCCCATGTGGAGGAAGAAATATGGAAGCCTCTGTAAAATGATTGAACCTGTCAGTCCAAATGCAGGTCCATCGAAAATATCAGGCATCCACTGCTGTGCCATATAAATAAAATAAAAAACCAGAATAACATACTGAATTACTGTTGTAATCGCATGGAGTGGGTACATTTTCTTCATCTTGCCCACTGCAAACTTAAAATTCTTAATTGGTCCGGCCTGCAATTCTCTGTTTGAATATGCATAGGTCAGCATAAATCCACTCAGGATAATAAATACCTGTAGGATAATTGCTGCAGAAGGCAAATCAAGGCATCCTGCATGCACACCAAAAACGATTAGAAAACACAAAAAACGTAGTGACTGAACCGCATCAAAGCGACTGGCCTTTGAAGCCGCATTAGTTGTTCCCATTAGATTATCTCCTTATTACTTCTCGACTATATTTAAGAAATCGTCAAAACCAGTTATTGATAATATTTCTCTAATCTCATTGTTCGGATTTAAAGCACACACTTCCCCGTACTCATCCATAAGCTGATTGGCAATAAGTAATACTCTGAGTCCAGCTGATGAAATGTAGGCAAGCCCCGTCATGTCAATAGTCAGTTTCTTAGTTCCGGCAGGGATTTCCTTTACCGCAGTCTCGAACTCTTTCGCAGTATTAGTATCCACTCTACCTTCGACTTCAATTATTACTTCATCATTGTTAACGCTCTTCTTGATTGTCATTCTAGTTTCTTCCCTTCTATACTATGACAACATTTGTCATATTTACCACTTACAGCTAAACGTACTGCAGGTTGTGATTTTGAGTACGAATATCATATAATTGCCATTTCAAGGAATTTAATATCCTTTGGATTATATACAAAATGAGGAGCCGGAATTGAATCCACCGTTACATCCAGTTTTTTAGCTCTGCTCTCCTGATATAACAGAGTTGTCTCTGGCTCAATTAAATGTACATCAGGCAAATCTATCTCGCCTGCTTCCCTTGCGCTCTTATAACCAGCGACCACCTCGCAAAGTATCTCATCAAGCTTATGCTTAACTGCATCAAGGTCTGAATTCATATCGGAATTATCTGCAAGTTCTAGAAGAACACACAAGCTATCATTCTTCTGATATGAAGCATAATCAAATATACTCAACTCACATGCATCACCAAGCTGTAATACAGCTCCATTTATATCATCCCTGCCAATTGAGATATTCCCTATCATAGTACAGGTTCCATAGTCGCTAAGTGGTTCAAATACCGGTATTGAGCCATTGAAACCTACTATCTTAATGTGACGACCTGTGTCATATCGATACAGTCCGGACTTATTGGTAACAAATACCCTGTATATCTCGCCTGCTTTCAGCTTCTTATAGAATATGAGTTCAGAGTCCCCCACCTTCTTGAATTCGAAGAATGCGCTCTCGAGATTCAGCTCATAATTGCCATTTTCATCAGACGCCGTCCCAAGAAGCATCTCTGGGTACATAAGTGGTCCGTCCAATAATTCAACATCTCCACTAACCCTCTCAACAAGCTTTGTCCCCAAAGCAAAATCTCCCATTCTGGGTGCAACAATCTTCTTAAGGCCAGGCCATATAGCTTTTAACGTAACCTCTCCTTCAAATACCTTCTTTAAATACTCTGCTCGCTCATTATTCTTACTAAACGCCTTGAGCAGTGCTTTGGCATTGTCTTCCTTCAATCTATCAAGGTTCTTAATCGTTCCAGCTGCAATGTCTGAGGTGAAATCGTCTATATTCTTTTTTATGAAATCAAGTGTTCCCATGACTGCATTCATTGAAGGAGCACAGATCTGAGTTACATTCTCATCACAAAGAGCAAACAGACACTTTATATATCTGTTTGTGAACTGTTCACTCGAGTATCCCAGACTATCCGGTGTAGTAAATCGTGAAGTTGCACTCACATCACCGCTTACACGTGCTTTGTAATACTCTGTATTAATTGCCCCATACAGAGAACCAATATCTGAATTATCATTAAAATGGAATGGCTTTGAGACATTCTCATACAGAACAAAAGTGTTATTATCCTTAAACACCTCGTCCATCGCTTTTACATAATCCTTAAGGTGCGACTGTGTCACCGGGAGAAGCTTCCTGTTACCATACTGACCTGTGTAATATACATAGTGCGTTATTGGTTCACTTACAAATATTCCCGATTCACCAATTCTCGTATTTAATGCAATAAGCGGTTCATAGGTATCATACTGCATGACTGGTACCTTAGACTGAAAACCATTAAGAGTATTAATACTCTTAAAATCATATCTTTTGCCCATGTCTGTTCCAGCATTATTCTCAAGTATTGAATTGAGAACTGTCTGGTCAACAGGTGGCTTGACCTCCCTGTAATGTCTGGACATAAAGGTTTCACCCTCTCCTGCCCACTTTTCAGGGTTCAGTATATAATCTTTCAGAAAAGTACTTCTGTCGTAAGCTGCCTTCTCTGAATATATTTTGTTTGGCTTAAGGTCCTTTATCATCTCAACATATGGACCTACTATTTTCTTGATTTTCTGTCTTCCTTCAAGGGACAGTTTGCTACTTCCCATCATGAATCTTGCAAGAACGAAAGTAACACCTCCGATTGTTGCATCCATTCGGAATCCAAATTTAAGACCGCAGTCATATATCTTCTTGAGACCTTTGGCCATATCAATAATATCTTCCTCAGTCTTCTCACTCTTTTGAAGTATTGATCCACCATTTATGTAATAGTGATAGCCTATGGTCTGAGGCAGATAACAGAATTTCTGGGCCCTTCCATATACTTCGAAGTTAAATAGATAATCCTCTCCAAGCTTCACGCTTTCATCATAAACAATCTCATTCTCACGAAGAAAATCGAGATCATATAGTCTTGATGTAACAAGACCCCAAACAGCACTGAACATTTTTTCGTCGTCCCAGTATCCGCCCTTTTCCAGAATAATTTCTTCTCTTGTCTGATCCCACAGAACTATTTCTGTTACGGGAACTGATTTCTCACTCTCAAGCTCATATTCTCTTCTAAACCAAGTTACCTGCGCACCTGATTTTTTCATATGAAGCAGAACTGTTTTAAGGCATCCAGGCGTATAGCTGTCATCACCGTCAAGGAATCCGATATACTTAGCGCTCGCCATCTTCATTCCATAGTTTCTCGGACTCGATGCAGAATGGACGTTATTATTGAGCACAAATGTCTTAATATTCTCGTACTCTTTGGTCATCTCCTGAACGCCCTGGATATATTTATCCTCACAGTTGTGAAGTACAATAATCCACTCAATCTTAGAAAAGCCAAGTGTCTGATTCTTGATTGATTCCAGACCACTCTTAAAAATATCCAAATCAATATTATGGTAGGGGGTAACAATTGAAACTTCGTAATTATTCATACTAATCCTCATTTCTGAGCTGCTTGTTGTAAAGAGGCGAAGAGTGAAGCGCGAAGGCGATTTCAGCCTGTCTTCAGATTTGAAATCTGTAACTCCGTCTGCAACTAGTTTTCAAGCCTCTCCAGTTCCTTAACTAGTACCAAATCTGGATAAACTCTCTTATTATCCACCATACTAGCCTCAAGTCCTCTATCTCTAAATTCATTCAGTATGCAGTTCGCCAGTCTGTTATCATCTGTTCTGCATAATACCATGAAATGTAATTCGTCTCTAAAGCTGTATCCAACTACTGCATTTGCCCTTGCCCAGCCCTTGAGCTCGTAATTCACAAGGAATCTGTCAAGCCCGGACAGTAAAGTCATTTTACCCGGATAAGTCATTGCATATGAGAGCGGTCTTTTTGCATCCTTGGGAAGTACCTTCGTCATAAGACCAACTCTGTCCAGTATTGGCATTTCATCTTTCTCAAACATCTCAACATTGCCTGCTTTTCCAGCCATCTGTTTCGTAAGATTTCCCAGATTCACCTGCTTAGTTATATATTCCTTCCATTTTGCACATCTCTCCTCAACATTCAATTCCTCGTCCTCGCTATGATATGGAATGAATACTGAATCAGAACAGTTGACAACTGTTTTTGAACCCACATAAGGTCTGAAATTGACAGGCAACATCGCGGTTACAGGCAAATCCCCGGCGGCATATTCTTTTCTGATAGCACCAGATGTGATGTCTAAAATAAGTGGTGCAGCCGAAACTCCAAGTTTCTTGGACATTGCAAGGAATTCCGATGTCTTGAGCGTTATTTCACATTCATGATAGTAATAAACATCATCTTCATATGTTGTTGCAGGAATAGAAAAAGCAGTTCTGCCATCATACTCATAATCTGGCACAGCTGCTTCATTTTTATGCGCATTATAAGGGTCGAGAAGATCCTGACTCATGTTCTTCTCATAATATTTTTCATCCTCTCTGATAGAAGCAAGAAGCTCCTTAAGCTCATCCTCATTGAACTCAAAACCGGTGCGTGTCGCATACAAATACATGGCACATCTCACATACTCAACCATTCCAACAACGTCAGTGAGTCCATGATAATAACTGACAGTAAAACTGTCCGCCTCATAGCTTAAATAAAACATATAACCATTGGTATCCTTGGTTCCAAAGTGCAGCGCTTTCTGCCCCTTGGGAGCAACAACCAGCGGTTCACTAATTAAAACCGACGACAATGCATTTCCTTTTATTACAGGCTTAACAGACAATTCGGGATACCTCTTAAGCGCATCTTCAAACGACTGTTTTAGAACATCCACCTGAAGATTGTTTACCGTAAATGTCAGCCTTATATTGAAGGTAGCTCCTCCTGACATAACATAATAGAAAAACTTATTTGATGCTCCTAACAATTGCTCTTTAACCATAATTTAACTCTCTATTCTTCCTTAATTTTCTGTACAAATAAACTCATCCATATAAGGCTTATGGGCTTAAAACAGTTTTCCGATTAAATACTGGTATATCTCCTCGTTTTGTGTCTTCCAGTTATTGCACACACGCTCTGCCAATTCTTTTGACGGCACCGTAACTGACATATTCATAAGCTGCGACTCCCTTTCCAGAAGAGTCAGCTCTGCTATATACTCTCCCTTGGAATTGCGGTCGTAATTGGTCTTTACAGACAGCTCATCAATAATCTGAACCTCATTCTGCTTCAGATATACCTTAATATCATCCCTTATATCTTCAGACAGACGTCCTCCGAAGAATTCAAGCGTCTCCGCACCTTCCGGAGTTATTTCATAGATAGTCCTGTTTTCGGTCTCTTCCGCTGTGATGAAACCATCTTCTGTGAGATCGCTAAAGACGGTCTGTAGCGTCATATAATCTGTATATTCCTTATCCAGAATAAAATCTGAAATCTGCGCCCGAGTAAGCGGACTTGACGCTTTTTCCAGCATATACAGAACTATCATCTTATATAAAGTCAGAAGATCCTTACTCATATATTCTCCAAACCTGCATTCTTACTATATCACGATGTCATCCGCCCTGACTACACCATACCAGTATCATAATGCCAGCAAATTAACTTGACATCAGTCTGTCAGAATATCGCCCTTATTCCAGTATCCGTATCGATTGTACTCATATTGTACAGTACGAGAACATCCGTAACTTCAGCATGCTCCATAATAAAATCGGAGATACTACCCTTATAATATCTTGGATCGAACACATATATTATATCAAAATGTGCTGTCAAAAAAGGAATAAGGCTGTTCGCATAGCTGTCCTTAACAAGCACAAGGTTCTTTCCAGTATTATTATTCTCTATTTCCACAACTACCAATGGATGAAGATTATTCAAAAACAGAGAGTATTTATCTTTCTTCTCAAGGTATTCGAGATTGTACAGACTATCCGTTATCTCGCCGGAATCCTCATACAGAACCTTAAGCTTTTCCTGTTTTCTGTTAAAGAGACATATAGCATCCCCTTTTTCACCAGGTAAATTAACTCTCGCAGAATACGTGCCATGGAAGTCATAGGTTACATACTGCCTGTCATATTCATCAATCGACAGCGGTACTATTCCCATCCTCTCGCACAGCGCCTGATAGCCATAATATGCCCCGATTGTAGTCCAATGATGATCTGTTTTATAAAACAGCTGTTTATCGGCAGTCTGGCTTTGAATATCACTTCTCATCAGATACCCATACACATCGACTGTGGCTACATCTTCTGATGCTGATTCTGATTCTAATTCCGAAACATAATCATATATCTCATTTATTGTATCTACCTGTGACGCATTTCCAGCATATTCAGGCAGCTTATCCGCATATATCGTAATTGCAGACGGCACCAGCATTAGGTATTTCGAAACATCTTCTCTCTTTTCACTAACTGCCTTAGCAAATTTCTGGAAAGTGTTTTTTATTCTGTCAGTATTCTGCGGACTATCATACTGCGCAATCAAATAATTATCTGCTGCCAGATAAACACCATTTATCTGCTTCTTCCCAAGAGCCTGCTGCATTCCAGACTGAAGACTAATCCAGGCGTCTCTGAACGGGAACTGGTCTGTCAGATACTCATTAACATCATCCATGTAGCTTCCGTCGAACAGATTTGAGAACGTAACCTGAGGTTTCCCCTTCAGATATCTGTTTTCTGCCTCTGAATACTCTCTGTCAGGAAGGGCGAACAACAGAACACCACATAAAATGAAAATAAAGGCTGCGGCAAATGCTGCAGCCTTTGCAAATGCATCAGGCCTATTCTGTTTCTCATCCTTAATTTCATTCATGAAAAAACCAGTTTTTGATTATTTACCCTTTTTCAGACAATTTACAACATGATTAAAGAATACTGGCTCCCAGCCATTTTCGTATGCTACCGGGAGAAGATGCACAAACTTGTCACTACAGTATTCTTTTCTCAAATCACCATTCGCATCGAGCATATATTTATGCAGTTCTACGTAGGAGTATCCTTTTTTTACACAATCCGCATACAGTCTCGAATTATAGATAGGAATACTCGTATTATTCAGCGCACCCTTCTGCTGCGCTCCGCCAGCAATTGGCGTCATGCTGATGATATGTATATCAACATCTGGATTAACTTCCAGGATCTTGTCCACAAGTTTAAACATCTGTTCCTCAACTACATATGCATTCTTGCTGATGAGGTCATTCGTTCCAAACATAAGAAATACATGCTTCGCTCCCATGAGAGATATACTCTCCCAGACATTGCGCTTCTTGCCCTGATATACCGGCTGAAGCGAATCCTTGGACGCTGGATTAAGAGCATGTGTAATAGAAAAACTTGTCGCGGCAAGGAATTGCGCTTTTGACACTGGGGACTCCGGAGTTTTTGCAACAAAGTTTCGGTAACCTACCATAATTGAGTCGCCGACAAAAACGCTCTTAGTGAAGTAGTCCTCCACTTGCTTCTGAACAGTTGCATTAACCTTGGTCTTCACCGGATTAACTACTTTGGAATTATTAGAATCCTGAGATGTGTCATTTTTATTATCCTGGACACCCGGAGTTGGAGTTATCTGGGTAGGAACAGGCGTCACCTTCGGTGTATCACCCGTATTATTCTGTTCACCGGTCGTTTCCGGAATTAGCAGCGAAATATCAGGAATCAATGCCGGGTCAGTTATTACTTCCCTCCCTTCATCCTTGCCGAAAACAACATAATGCATATAATATGCTTTCAGATTGTTGCCATACAGAAGGACCAGATCCGGATTAGCCGCCATATATCCATATACATTAAATGACTCACATCCCTGCCTGCCCTCTGCCATTCCGTAATTAATGAAGTGCGCCTGAAGAAGTTCGTAGCTACTTCCAATTATCAGAGCCACATCCGGGTTGGCTGAATAGTAGTAATTAGCATTGAATACACAGCTGTAATCATTTGCTGCCTGAGTTTTAATCTCAGTCTGTGGCAAAGCAACAGTTGCTCCGACGATTAGTGCAATCGCCATCAGTGCCGCGATTATTCTCTTAGCGATAAAGCTATTCTTCTTATTCATCCTAATCCAAACTCTCTTTTCCCCTGCTCGCCAAGGAAAATCAGACGCTTCGCGCCGATTTTCTCAGCCCGCACTTAAAATCTAAAATATAAGAAAGGGTTGTAGCTGTTGTTCACAAGGCATGCTATTGATAAGAGAACGCCTCCGGCAACAATAACCGGCTGAAGCACCTTGTATACCCTATTTTTCTCCCATTGACTACGTAGGTCATCTGGCATAAGTCCCATTCCAAAGAAGCATAACAGGAGGAGAATTCCATAATTCTGAATTTGCCACATAAAGGCATTTCCAACGAATCCATTCCCTGCAAACATACTAGCTATAAATCCACCAAGCTGTCCCATATCGTCAATTGCAAATAGAACAAAGCCAAATGCAACAATAACAAATGAGTATATATGTCTTATAACCTTTGGCCATCTGTCAATCCACTTGCCAAGCACAAGCTTTTCAACAAGCAGAAGCACGCCATAATATAATCCCCAAAAAATAAAATTCCACGACGCTCCATGCCAAAAACCAGTCAGCATCCATACAATCAGAATATTTCTGACCTGTCTGGCAGTTCCACGTCTGTTCCCACCTAAGGGAATATATACATAGCTCTTGAACCAGCTAGAAAGTGATATATGCCAGCGTCTCCAAAAATCCGTGATTGATAAGGACATGAGGGGATGTTTGAAGTTCTCATCAAAATCAAACCCAAGCATCTTGCCCATTCCGATAGCCATATCAGAATATCCGCTGAAGTCGTAGTATATCTGAAATGTAAACGCAATCGCCCCAAGCCACGCCGACAATATGCTTCTCTCGGCATCGGGCTGTGCAAGAATCATCTCCCAGAGGCTTCCAATCTGATTCGCAAGAAGTACTTTTTTGAACAGTCCCTTCAGAAATCTGAGGAAACCGATAACAACTTTATCTACATCAATCTTCCTGCTGACAAGCTGCTTTTGCACACTGCTATATCTAACTATAGGTCCTGCCACAAGCTGAGGGAACATTGAGACATATGTCAAATAATTGATATATGACTTTTCCGCTTCCACTTCCCCACGATACAAATCAATTATGTAACTGAGTGTTTGAAAGGTATAAAAACTAATTCCAATTGGCAGAGCCAAATCAAGTGCCGGTATATCAAGTGGCGTCACCGAATTCACCATGCCAATCAGGAAATTCGCGTACTTGAAGAAGCATAAAATCAATAGATTGAAGCAAATTGACCAAACCAGACAAGCCTTTTTATGCTTGGTTTTGACCATAATTCGCCCCACCAGATAATCTGAAAGCGTCTCCACCAGCATCAGTACTATATATACTGGTTCACCCCATGCGTAAAATACCAGACTGAATACTAGCAAAACCAGATTTTTTATTTTCCCCGGCACCAGGTAATACATAATAAGGCACAACGGAAAAAATACAAACAAAAACGGAATACTACTGAATACCATAGCTAATTACAAATTTTCACCAATTACAGACAAGATTGCCTCATCATTCTCACTAATTACAAGGTAAACAACATTTCCTTTTTCAACAACAGATGCTCTCTCAGTGATTGTATACTGATCTGGGAGGTAATCCTGAAGTTCAAGAAGTTTGTCTTCTCTGAGTGTTTCCAGTGATTCTTTTGCCCCTCTTCTTATATCCGAATCAGAGCTCTCAATCATAACAATAGTCTCAGCAGATGTCGCCTCTTCTGACATTACAAACACATAATCCTCAAGAGCTGTGGTATCAATTCCATAGTAATTGAAAATAAACTCTTCTGTAGGATTCATTGGCGAAACAAGATTAACACTTGAAGCAATATCAGAATAGATTCTCTTAAGGTCAATTATTGTTCCTGCATCAGCTCCAGCTTCAGTTCCTGAGTCTGAAGTTTCCGGTATATCTGCCTCTGGGGTTATCTCCTGATCACCAGTCTGTTCAGGGGCATCTGTCACTGTATCATTATTTTGAGTCTCACCACCCTCAGACGAATCATTAATAAATTCAATATTGGGTTTTAATTCTCCCTCAGGAGTAATTTCCTCCGCCGTCTGAGCCTGTGGCTGTCCGCAAGCAGTAAGCATAAGTGCCATCGCTCCTGTTACAGCTAATACTTTTAACAATCTATTCTTCATGTTAATATCCTTTCAAAAATACACATTATCTTGTGTATTATAACATACGGAATGCAAAAAAGCGACTATATATGGTCTGAATGAAACTTGCAACGGCTTCATGACAAGCATGGCATAGATTAACACCTTGCTATTGTCCGTCCTGCTATGGAACAATCAAATTGAATTTGATTGTAATATTCCTAACATTTTTTATCTGAGTTTTGTCAAGGATAATTGGAGACAAACCATCCGATGATCCATCTGCTGTTCTATTAGTAGCCGGTGCCTCGCCCACCCACTCGTTTAGCAGATTTACCCTGGTGCATTTCCCATCATCAGAACATGTGTAGGGATTGGCAATTAAATCAACTGCCACACCATCATAGGTTATTTCTGTGATATCTATTACACATCCAGGAAATAAGTTTTCTCCATCAGCAATTGCCAGCGCAGCGAATGTAAGTCCGGTGTTTGGTTCATCAAAATCCAGGCTTACCACATACTCTCCTGCCCCTTCTACAACAGCATTATGTGCATGAATCCCCATCGTATTATCCGCAGGATTGTAAGAATTACCTACGCTGAAGGTCCCTGCCCCGCCATTCCACATAATCCATGCAACGGGAGTTCCTGGTTCGTAAATTTCTACATCCCCCCACATTTCAGGAGCACCACTAGTAGCTTCCTCCATTCTCTCTTCAACCTGTTTTAAATACGCCTCGCCTGCTGCCTTTTCAACTGACAGGCATCTTTCGCTGAAAAGCTTAGCCAACTCATCATTTTGCATTTCACAGGTCTTCTTATTATAAAAATCATTGCATGACCACAATAACGGGCAGTAATTGTATTTGTCACAATTATCAAGAAGATGCGTTGTATACTCAATAGTATTCTGTTTGAACTGGTATGACTTGGTTGTTCTCTCATACACAGGAAGTGCTCCATATTCACCGATTATTATTCCATAACCTTCATCTGTAAATCTGGTCAGAGATGCAAAATTCTTATCCATCTCCTCGTATTCAGGCCTAAGCCCCCATCTGGCATCTTTTTCAGCTCCGCAGTAATTCCAAGGAGTGTAGTAATGTACTGACAGAAGAAGCTTGCCTGAAACAGTATCCTTCGGCATGTTATATCTCGAATCGCATGTCAACGCAAAATCAGTGTTAAAGCCAGCAATAAGCAGGAATCTGTCAGCATTGTTCCCACCCGAACTTCGAATTGTATCTACAAATACCTGATTAATATTATTAGTCATTTCGTAGCACTCATTTCTCGTAAGCGAACCAGAATCAGGCCACTCAGAATTGCGATTTAGTCCATCGCCCAGTTCCTCATTGGCAGATTCGAATATAAGTGCATCTGGATAATCCTTGAATCTCTCTGCTATCTGCTTCCACATTTCCACGTACATGGTATATGCGTTTTGAGCCGATTGCTCGTCAGATGAGCCAAACATTGCCCACCAACCGCCATCCCAGTGGTCATTAACAATGACAAACATCTGTGCATCAAGCGCATAATCGACTATTTCCTGAACACGGTCGAGGAGCTTAGGATTAATTGAATAATCCCCGTTTGTATAGTCCATCATATTAGTCCACGCAACTGGAATTCTGACAGTATCAAATCCACAGTTCTTCATTCCCTTAAGCATCGCAGCAGTTGTTATAGGCTGTCCCCAGATTCTTTCGTACGAGGCAACATCAGCATCTATTCCAAGAGTCTTCCTGCCGTAAGCTTCCATTGTATTACCAAGATTTATGCCATTTCCAAGATAGTCCTTTGTAAGTGTTTGTGCATCCACATCAGTCAAATCAAGGTTCCTGATAGAATCAGCTATATCTTCTTTGTCGCCTACTACCACATCGCCATTTTGTTGTTCCACCGTCATATCGCCCTCACCTCTAGGTGCTGTATTCTCTCCTGCACATCCAACTAATGAAATAAAAACAGCCAAGGTGACTGCTATGATTTTAATTACATGTTTATTGATACATCTATACATCTCTTATATACCTCTCGTACGAATCAAAAATAGTGGCCATGGCAAAACGGCCTGACCACTATCTGAATCTATTCTTCTACATTAGTATTCGAACTTAACTTAGCTTCCATCTCTTCCTGAACTTCAGGAATAGCAGACAGCATAGGTTTTATCGGCTTGCCATGAATGATTCTGTCGCGGTAATTCCTAGTAACCTTCAAGACTATCGGCGTTAACGACAATACACCAATCAAGTTTGGAATCATCATCAGTCCGTTAAAGGTATCGGATATCTCCCATGCGAGTGACGAACTCATCATTGGACCTGCAGCTATTAATACAACGAAGACTGCGCGGTATCCTACCGCAGCCTTCTCTCCAAAGAGATACTCGAAGGCCTTGCTTCCATAATGCGACCAGCCCAGCACAGTTGTAAAAGCAAATAGGAGTACACACAATGCTATGAAGATTACTCCCGGTTTGCCAAACACATTTCCAAAAGCAGTTGCAACGAGTGTTGCGTCCTTAGTTCCAGCAGCAACAGCACCTGTATTCAGGTCAATTGCCCCACTTGTAAGAACCACAATTGCAGTCATTGTACACACAACAATGGTATCCGCAAACACCTCGAAGATGCCCCAGAGCCCCTGCTTAACTGGCTCTACAACATTCGAATTAGAATGAACCATAACTGAAGATCCAAGTCCAGCTTCATTCGAGAAAATTCCCCTCTTACATCCCTGAGTAATAACTTCCTTTACTGCCACTCCGGCAAAACCACCTGCAACAGCCTGTACACCGAATGCGCACTTGAATATGATTGCAAACGCTGCACCTACCTCAGTAATATGAACGCCCATAATAACTAGCGCGCCAACAACATATATTATTGCCATGAAAGGAACAACCTTTTCAGCAAAAGCAGCAATTCTCTGAAGTCCACCCAGAATAATCAAAGCACCAACAATTGTCAATACAAGCCCAAGAATCAATGCCATCCACGACACATTTCCAAATGCGATTGCTGATTCCGTCCCCTCAAAAAAAGCATTCTGAAGATTTATAACAATTTTGTTGGTCTGTCCCAGATTACCAATTCCGAATGATGCAAGCACAGCAAATGAAGCAAAAAGAACTGCGAGTATTTTCGCAATAGTCTTGCATCCTTTATATTTTCCAAATCCGTCCTTGATGTAGTACATCGGTCCACCGGACCATTCGCCCTTCTTATTCTTTCTTCTGAAATAAATACCAAGGATGTTCTCCGAATAATTAGTAATCATTCCAAAGAAAGCAGCAACCCACATCCAGAATACGGCCCCGGCGCCACCAACACATATTGCAGAAGCAACTCCGGCGATATTACCTGTTCCAATAGTTGCTGCAAGAGCAGTGCACAGTGCCTGGAACTGGGAAATTGCACCCTTTTCCTTATTTTTTCTACTCTTTGCTCCCTTTGAGAACAGACTTCCAATTGTATTCTTCCACCAGTGTCTGATATGCGTTATCTGAAAAAAACCACTACAGCAGGTGAGAATAACTCCTGCTGCAAGAAGCAACCAGACTCCAAGCTGATCCCAGACAAAATCCTTTATTGCTTCGTTAATTCCTCCAACCTGACTAAAAAACTCTTCCACCAAAAACCTCCAATTTGTTATTACGAAGATAATTTTATTATACAAAGCGGGCTTTTACAACTAATGCCTTGAAATCAGTGCGTCCTGCCGTGGCAGATAAAGAGCACACGCGTTTTCATATTTTTCCTCCTAAAAAGCCTAAATATGCCACGTTTTGCCGTGTTTTGCGCATTCTAAAAATGTACAAAGTATTATTACAATGCCACGTGACATTGATTTTTAGTACATATCTTGGCATATCGTGGCAAAATAAGGCAAATCGATACACTCATTCGTAGTAGAAACGTAGTCAAAATCAGGTGTGTTACTACTACGATTTTGGTGGGTGCATTTGAAACCCTTGAACCCATTTAGGGGGTGCATTTTTGCACCCTTGGGGTTCAAATAACATTCCCAACAATCTATTTGCCTGGTAAGTCTTTTATCAAAGGTTGAATAGTTTTATATATATGAGACACAATACTTCCATCCGAAAATATTTGCATTAAATTATTGTTTACCTGTAACTTTGTTTTTCCCGAAAGAATTGCATCAATAATATCTTCCTTACATTCTGTATAGATTTTCTTTTTGAAATATCTGCCGAAAAAAGACCTAACTTGTGATTCTCTCTTTTTATCCTGTTTTCTATCTCCAACAAACTCACACAGTATTTCTTTCACATCAGAATATACTTTCTCATAGTGATTTGGAAATTCAGATCTTATATCATTGTATAATCCACTCAACATTCTGTCTTCATTACAATGTGCTATGACAAATTTACAGATTCTATTTGCCTCACCAATTGTATAACTATAATTATCAGTAAGCGCATGTTGTACATATAAATTTAAGTCACATCTATCACTTCCCGACAATGTATACGATAATCCTGTACTAATTATACTATTCACTGCTTGTAACTGTTTTGTTTTCTGTGTTTCTTGTACTGTTGTATTAGTTGCTTTTACTCCATTAGGGTTTGATTGTTTTACACTTCCAGGCAACTTCTCTTTTCTAGAAATATTAGGATATCCTTCCTCTTTCCAAAACTTTACAATATTATCATAATCTTTATCTTTGCTAATAATCACATAACTGCATTCTTTTCCATTGATTCCCAACAAATGTCCCAAATATGACACCAAATGCATATCTAATGATTGTTTACGTGCTGGAACCAAATGTGATTTGATATCGCCATTTAACCAAAATACATCAGACCTTATATTTGTTGCATTTTGTGTTGAAAATATATGTATATGGTCTGTTTTTGTCATACATTCAATATTTGCAATTCCATCATTATTTACATTCTCAAAATCAATTAAATAATATGTTTCCATATCTGTCCTCCAAGTCCCTAATTTTTATACACTAAGCCTCTTCATCCAATCAACAATCCCCTCCGCAATCACTTGAATATCTTCATCAATCCAACGCTGTCTTGACCCTGATATTCTACGCAAATATTGTTTGTCTTTAAATGTATTTTCAACTCGTTTTACGATACTTTCATAATCATTCTCACGCATACCCTCATCATCAAAAATAAGTAATTGTATTGCATCATGAATTTTTTTCTCATCAACAATATCCTTCAAATAATACATATCAAAAATATCTTTATATCTTCTACTATTTGAACCAAAGATTAATAGCGAACGTAGCTTTTCTGTAAATGATTGCT
>JAGHUF010000102.1 GCA_018064935.1 Candidatus Merdinaster equi
ATGTAGGTATGATTAATAGATGTTTCTTTATTTCTTCCTGTTCGCTGTTCCTCAGCTTCAATGCCTTTTGATAAAAGATTACCCACTGCATTCCTCCATAAACATTTTCATTAAAACATCCTAGCATATTTTCTTATTGTTAAAAATAGTTTCTTTATATTTAGCATTTTCAGGTATACAACAAAACGATGCTATTATAAACGAGTATCTAGATTAGGAAATATTGATACTGACAGTTGGAATGAGATGTTCGGATAGGATTAAATTTAAACGAAAAATAGAAGAAAAAAGCTCAGGAATGCCGATTTCTCGGTATTCCTGAGCTTATCTGAGAGAGCGCGAGACGGCGCACAAGGTCCGGGGGACCTTGGTTTTGCGCGGACCGGAGCGAAGCGGAGACCTCGAACCTTCGAGGTCTTGGATTCGCTCTGGTAACACGAAAAAAGGATATCCATTCAGATATCCTTTTCATGTTCCTCAGAGCGCGAGACGGGACTCGAACCCGCGACCCCGACCTTGGCAAGGTCGTGCTCCACCAACTGAGCCACTCGCGCATATGTCACATGCTCTTCGCAAGCAACATATGTAGTATATCGTCATCTCTTGGAGATGTCAACTATTTTTTTATTATTTTTTTATGCCCTACATTTACGCCACTTCTATGACTATTTTCCAAGATAGCAACGCCCTGGACCATATTAATAAACCAACACAATGATTTATTCCATTCCCTGAAGTTTCACTCTGTAAATTCTAAGAAGTGACTCCTCAATTCTGCTTTCAGATATCTCACCATTCTGAACGGCAGCAAGTACACCATTATATGCAGCCTTAAAATCTTCTGGCATGAGAATCATATCGCAACCTGCCAATATCGCATTCACAGCTGCCTGCTCAGAAGTATAATACTCTGTTACAGCCACAACATTCATAGGCTCTGTGATAATAATTCCATCATATCCCAATCTATCTCTGAGTAATTCTGTCACAATCATAGGAGACATAGTAGCAGGTGTATAATCACCCACAACTGCAGGATATGAAACATTTGATACTGAAATCATATCTGCACCAGCGTTAACTGCCATCTTGTATGGAATCATATCTGTCGTCTCTATTGTATCAAGATCTGACTGTACAGTGGCTCTTCCCTCAGAAGTGATTCCATCCGCTGAACCAGTGCCCGGGAAGCCAGCAACCGCTGAACTAACGCGATTATCCTCAAGTCCTGTAATACTCTGATAAATGTATGTCGAAACAGTATCAGCGTCTGCTGCAAATGCTCTCTTTCCATTTCCAATCATGGCATTTGGAGCAAAATCAACATTAAAGCCAAGTCCCGCCATATATGTTGCCACCTGAGAATATGCATTATATGCATTTGATGTTTCTCCGGTTGCTCCTATATCGCTTGCATTTCCAATTTTTGGAGCATCTGACAATACTGACGAAATATTAACTGCATTTCCGCCTTCTTCTTGCGCTCCGAGGAAAAGAGGATACTTCGACATTGTTTTTGTCTTAGCAAGCATATCCTTAATCTTGTCTAAACTCTGAATATTCTTTGAAGCATAAATAATGCCGCCAACCTTGTACGCATCCAATGCCTGCTGAGTCTTCGCTCCAGCAACTACAGCCTGATCAACACCTTCCATCATAGATTCTGGTGTTACAAAGAACAATCCTGCAACCTTCTCTTCAAGACTCATCTGCGCAATATATTCTCTGGCCTTGTCATCGTAAGGATTAGTAGTTCCGGTATTCTGAGGTGTCTCCTCTGGCTGATTCTCTGTATTTGTATAATGAAGTGTTATCTCAGGTGCATTTATCTGGATAAGTCCGCCATCATAACCTTCATTAGTACCACTCTGCGCAATATCTGAACTACCCTCTGCATTTTGCTCAGGATTCTTAACAAACAGTTTGCTAAGTCCTATTATTGCACCAATAACAATTGCAACTATTAATACTATAAGAACAGCATATGCCACAATCTGATTACGGATTCTTCTCTTACGTCTTGCTATTCTTCTCTGCGACTTCTCATCGACATATTCTTCTTCGTACTCTTCCTCAGTCTCTTCAACTTCCTGATCATCGTACATTTCTTCGTCTTCTATATATTCATCATTTCTTCTCTTAGCCAAAATGAAATCCTCCTATATTACGACACTATCTTGTATCGCACATCATATCGAGCATACCATATTTTGTGACCCGACGCCACACTTTATTCCATGCGAATCCTTCAAATCCTACAAATTCAATTATGAATCCTGCAGTTTTGCGCTAGCCATGTCTTATCTTCTTCAGTACAGCAGACTCATTAATCATTCCTAATAGCAGCCAAAGGACTTAGTCTCATCGCACGAAGTGACGGGAAGAATCCTGCTACAGTTGAAACCACCACGGAGAAAACCACTGACAGAAGGGCTAACCAGATAGGAATATAACTCATTCCCGTTGATACACCCATAAAGCTTCCACCAGCTGACAAAGCATTGATAATCATGGATGCCACATAACTTAATCCGGCTCCTAGGATTCCTCCGATAAAGCCGATGAACCCAGCTTCAATAAGGAACATTGTCTGAATATTATGCATATTGCATCCTAGCACCTTCATGATTCCAATCTCTTTGGTTCTCTCATAGATTGACATCATCATTGTATTAGCGATACTAATTGCTGCAATGAGCATAGCCACTGCGCCGATTCCACCAAGCACAGCCTCAATAAAACCGTACTCTTCCTGGGCTTGCTTAACCCACTGCATATTTGAGTCAGCCTGAAATCCCTTATCAGTTATTATTTTCTGAACATCTACTACGTGGTTCATATCATCCACATTTATGTAGGCTTCCTGATAATACAATTTGGAATATGGCTTCCCGTTTTTTGTGGTCGGTTGTCCAGCAATAACCTTACCCTTGAAGACCTTATGCATGGTCTCCTTAAGTGCCTCTATATCACAGTAGACATTGTAGGCCTGTTCACTATAATCTTCCGGTCCGCCCGCTATCACACCTGCAGTTGGAATCACATAACGTTTAGGTTTTGATACTTTTCCGGTTGTATCACCTGTATACTCATACCAGGCATTCATATCCAGAACATAACGAATATCATTGTTCATCAAATCCACATCCGGAAGCTTACCGCTCCCCCAATATGAGTCACTCGATTTTGGGTTGCTAAATCTGGTGAGCACAATATTGCCGTATATAAGCTTTAGCGGGTCTCCTTCTTCCATCATGCTTCCCTCTCCAAGCTCAATATCCATATTTTTGATTGCGTCAAGCTTCATACCAATCAATGAAATATATGCTTCATATTTTCCAGAAAAAGCCTTAGTTTCCAATCTCAGCACAGGCGACGCTGTTTCAACATGCTCTATCTGCGCAAACTCATCAATCTGTTCCTCGCTAAAGAATCCAGCCAGAGGATCATCATTTCCGCCTCCATAATTGGGATACGCCCTAATGGTAGTCATGCCTCCATACTCTTCAAACTGCTGTAAAACAGCCTGACTGAGTCCTAAACCAATCGAAATCATAACAACAATGGATGCTGTACCAATTACAACACCCAAAATTGTTAACACTGTTCTAAGTTTTCTTTTCCATAGATTGCTTACGCTCATGCTAAGCATATCTGAAAATCTCATTTACAACCTCTCAGTTACAGAATTTCATCCTCGTCGGAATCATCCTCATCATTTAATAATGCTGCCTTTTTTCTCTTTTGCAGGAGTATTACTAATACGACCGCACCGATGACAAGTAAGCCACCCACACTAATCAGAATAATTACCCATATTGGCATTCCGCCGTCAACAGGCTCTTCCTCAATAGGTGTATCATAATAATCATCAGGATAATCAATCACTACCTCCTCTTCAATAGACAGAGGAATCATTACTTCCTGTGTTGTTGCGACACCATTTTCATTTTCATACGAAATGTATGCAGTCACATTACCCCCGTTAGGAAGTAATCCAACAACATCTGTATCAATCTTACCGGTCGCACCTGGATCGAGCTTTCCTACATATACATCTCCACCGGATACAACATTCTGATCAAATTTCACTGCCACATTATAGAGTGTAGTTTTTCCAGTATTATATACATTCAGCAGAATATTGGCGCTGTTTCCAACTGTAATAAATCCCGGGTCAACCGTTGGAGAACTTACTTCGTATCTTGACTCTTGATAAATCGGTATTGAAACATTAGTCTGAGCTGTATATGCCTTGGCATTCTCATCCTCATAACTCATATTTACCACAAGAACATATGGCTTCTGTCCAAGATCTGCTCTCGCTGTCATCTCGATTGAAATATCTTCAGATGCCCCTTTTCCAATACTATTTACATAGATATTGCTTGATCCACTTGTAGGAAGGAATGGTGCTACACCAGCCACAGAATTATTACCATCAGTGCTTCCGGTCTGTGCTTCCAACGCAAATAATATATTCGAAACTGCTGTTCTTTTTGATGTATTCTGAACATGAATTGTAAGCTTGAAAGTATCACCTGCGTATACCTTCACTGGATCAGTTTCAAAACCTGTTACAACTATACGTGGTGTAGACTGCGCTTCTGGAGTAGGCGTTGGTGAAACATCTGCATCAGGCGAACCATCTATATAAACGTATGTTGTAAGTGTTGTAGATGATGTCGCGCCATTTCTCTCATATGTCGCATCGAACTCGAGCGCATAATAACCCGACTTGAGCTTTGAAGAACGTGCAGTCCATACCCATCCAATTTCCATTCTGTTATCGTATACAGTTTCACGAACTTCATTTCCTGGCAAATATGGAATAACCTGACTCTCTCCAGTCTTAGTTATCTCAAATGGCCACTTCTCTGGGTCAACAGACTCCTTCGGTGAAATTACAACATTATACAGATCTACATCACTGTAATTTACAATTGGCAGAACTATCATACAGCTCTCGCCATATTTTACATGTACAACATCAAGGTTAGAATACATTCCAAGATACTTGGTTGTGTCATTTGCTGGCCTTTCTACTGATCCATAGCTTTTAGCAAAATTTAACATTCTCTCCTTGACTGTTGTCACATAGGAAGTGATATCAAAGCTCTCGAATTTTCCATTGTTTGCGATATAATTCCTTCCATCAGAATAAATACTCTGCAAACGTTTTGCGTAATCTGGTGTAAATGAATATTCAAGTTCTATGGTCTTCAAATACTCCTCAAGTTCCATCATTGCTACGGAAACTGCGTTATATAAATCATCTCCGCTCCTGTCAGCATATACAACCGATGCACCATTTCCAGAGAAAAGCGAATTGCCAGAGATAAATATCACTCCTGCAACCACGATTGCAAGAACCGCCCTGCCCAATTTCTTCATCCATTTATAATTTGTGAACTTCATTCGTATATCCTCCAGTTACTCCGTCGCTCTGACCACCATCGGCAAAAATACCATTCGGGTTATGATTTTCTTCTATCTGTATAACTTTTCCGTCCTTGATATGAATAATTCTATCAGCAAATCCTGCCAGATAATTATCATGCGTAACCATAACCAATGTCTGGTTCTTCTTACGCACCACCTTCTGCATCAGTTCCATTATTTCTCTGGATGTTCTTGAATCCAGGTTTCCAGTTGGTTCATCTGCAAATATTATTTCAGGCTGCAGCACAAGCGCTCTCGCAATTCCTATTCTTTGCTGCTGTCCACCAGACATCTGATTCGGTCTGTGCTTCGAGTACTTCTCAAGTCCCACCAGCTTAATCGCCTGCAACGCTTTCTTTTTTCTTACCGCTGGTGCTACTCCCTGGAAGTTCAACGGCATTGCAATATTATCAAGTGCATTATGTGATGGAAGCAGATTATATGACTGAAAAATAAATCCTACATGCTCTCGCCTGAATTTAACAAGCTGGTTTTCGGACTTTTTTTCTATATGCTCTCCAGCAATTACAATCTCGCCTTTTGTTGGTCCTTCCAGACCTGCAAGCATATTCAACAGAGTCGACTTACCTGATCCTGAGCTACCTACAATCGCGCAGAACTCACCTTTATAAATATCAAAATCGACTCCATTCAATGCCTTAACTATCTCATCGCCGAGTTTGTAAAACTTATGCAGTTTTCTCACCTTAATTACAGGTTTTTTCTTTATTTCTTTTGCCTGTTCTTCTGGCATATACTGCTCCATTAGTTAAACTTAAATACTTTCTGTGCAATGTCATAGCCTATCTTTGATACACCACGTCCAAACTTATTATCCATATTCATGAAATTGCCTGGGAACGCATAGCGTAGTCTCTTATACAGTTCTTCGTCTGTCACTTTAATGTAATTCCACAACTCTGTCTTCATCTCAAATGCTTCAGGTGTTCCAATCTTAATCATCAAAATTGAAGATATGATTGTGATAATCTCAACATAATTCACCAGATAAGTTGAAAGAGACTTCTGAAGATGCATGATATTCTCTTCTTTAGCGTACTCAATCATACGCTTGTTAACTCTAACCTGCTGGTCAATTCTTCCCATCATTACAGATTCATGAACAGACTGATCGTCTCTTCCAATGAAGTAACGATACAGAACAACATCCATGTAATACATCTTCTTAACAAATTTCAGTGGTTCATATACATACAGATTATCTACATAGAAGGTATGCTCTGGCAGCTTAATTCCACACTCTCTCAGAAGTGCAGTCCTGTATATTACAGAATGCATCAGAATATAATGTCCCTTTGGGAACTTCTTAACATCACTCCAACTAAACACCTGATCGGTTGGGAAAATATTGCGATACTGCATTACTTTCTTCTTCTTTGCACCAACCTTGTCATATACAAAATTGCAGAAAAAAGCATCGAGCGAACCATCAGCAAACTTTCTAAGCTGTTCAAGCACCTCAAGAAATGGTTTCTTAGCAAGCCAGTCATCAGAATCAACAACCTTATAATACATTCCAGTTGCATTCTCAATTCCAGTATTTACTGCTCCACCATGTCCTTTATTTTCCTGATTAATCAGTCTTACAATTGATGGATACTTCTCCTGATATTTTTTACCAATTTTCTCGGTATCGTCTTTTGATCCATCATTTATTACAAGAATCTCAACATCTTCTCCACCGACAAGTGCAGATTTAATGCACTTCTCCATATAATCCTGCGAATTGTAGCAGGGAATAGCTACTGTAAGTAATTTCATATTATATACACTCCTTATAACTTAGCTAAGCCTGGAATAGAATTATCCCAGACTAGCAACCATCAATTTATAGTACCTTATTTTTGTTTCTTTCACAAGGGCTTGTGTTTTTTTATGAATTATCCCCATCCCTGCTCAGCTAATAACATAAGTTAATCAGGTTGAATCCGAATAGGGAACTCTTGCTGTTGGAACAACCTCAACTGCTGCCTGAGTATGCACCAGCTGGTCATCAAAGAAGATGTCGGCTCCAAATGCTTTGAGCACGTTCTTCTTCGAAATGCCTCCAAGGAAAAAAGCCTCATCAATTCGAACTCCCCACGCCCTGAGTGTGCGAATAACACGTTCATGCGCAGGCGCACTTCTTGCAGTTACAAGAGCTGTGCGTATCGGTGTTTTTTCCTCCGGGAACTCCTTCTGTAAATCCGACAGAGTCTTGAGAAATTTAGCAAATGGCCCCTCTGGCATAGGATTCATCGCATTCTTTTCTTCATTCTCTTCAAATGCTGCCAACCCCTTTTCCTGGTATATCCTTTCAGATTCATCAGAGAACAGCACAGCGTCGCCATCAAAAGCGATTTTTATGCAATCAGATACCTCGTTTGTGTCGTAGGTATGAATTCCATCTGAACAGATGATACCTGCCGCAACTCCACTCTCAATAGCCTTCTTCACATCTTCTTCATCTGCTGACAAAAACAAATCCGTTTCAAACGCATTCAGATATGGTGCGAGTGAGGCTCCTCCAGCCAAAACCGCTCTGGTAATTCCCATCCCGTATTCATGTAATGAATGAAACACACGAAGAGATGTATCAGCGCTATTTCGCGACATGACAATAACTTCTACTCTGCCCTCCTGTCCTGGGAGTTCATTGATATGCAATAATGCCCTGATAAGTTTAAATCCCGGTCCGGGTTTTAACAAATCATGCTCATGCTCAATCTGGTATTGCCTGTATGCTTCAACACCTTGAGTTTCAAATATTTCGTTTTCATAATTCAAATCAAACAAAGCTCTCGAAGAAACTCCTACAACAAGTCTGCCCGTCAAATCAAATCCCATATTGCATTCCTCCTGTTTATGATACGACCGGCACTACCAACAATTATTGTAAGAGTTCACAGAATCATCTTCGATTCAGCTCATATTTCTGTTTTAGAAGCAGACAGGCTTTTACCTGATCATACTTTTCTTCAACAGATGAACCTTCCTTAAATTGCAGTTCCAGCGACATCGCCATGGATCTTAATATTCTGTCATCAAGTTTATTCTTAATTGACACCAGAATATCGAGTTTTTCTGAATTACTTCCCGCGCTAAGAAATCTCATCAGCCCTTCATCCACAGCATATGGCTGCCGGTCTTCTGTATTGTTATCCTTTATATTCTTTTCTTCTGTTCTGGTTTTCTCTGGCTTAATATCCACGAATGTCGCATCATTATTTTGAGCATCTGTGTTTACAGCCCCTGCTGTCTTAACTTCGATTTTCGTTTTCTCGGCATCGTCAACTCTATCATTGCCTGAAACAAGTTCAAAACGATATTTCTGTACTACATTCGGATATTTGCCATGATCTACTTCGCTCATGAACATATCAAGATCTCGTACGTAGACCTCAAACGGATCATAAAGCGCCTGATAAACCACTTTTTTTCTTCCATCTTCTGAATCTTTTGCAAGAGTCAGAATCTGATATTTATTCCCCTTAAAATGTCTATAGATTTCAAAAGGATTCGGATTGTTTCTCATAGATATTCCTCTTTTTCATAAAGAATATGTGGACACTAGTCTCACAGAGATATCATACTCCAATCCCAATCTTTTTGTCATTCTAATATGTAGTAAAAGTACTCCCATTTAATCAGCTTTTGTATGCACGGCTATTTCACATCTGCCATCGCCAAAAGCTATATCCGAAATAAGGGATTCCACTTCATCAGATAAACTCTTTTCATTAAATCTCTCTGAGCAAAGCACAAGCTTATACTGTCTTCCCTCATCTTCGCCGATTATTCTGGTAAGATTAACTCCAGTCTTGCCAAGTCCTAGACACTCCAGGCTTTCATGAACCTCACACAGATACTCCTCCTCGAGTTCGCTATAATATTCCTCATCATATCCACTCGCCTTGACATCCTTGCCCTGCATCAAAATTATAATTTCGGCAATAAGTATTATTGTTAATGCACTACAAATCATGCGGAACCATTTTCTATTCATCTTCTTCATCCTCCTATTGCAAAACTCATTCTTTAAATGAAAAACTCATTGCACCACATCTTCTAATACCTATTGTACTCGCGAGGTGTCCCATTAATCGCCCTTGGTCTCGAGCGTACTCTCCATCCGACTTGCCGCCCCAAGCCTCCTTCCCTCTAAAGTAATTCACTCACTTCTCCGAAATATAGAATGATAAGGTGTTTTATGCGTTCGAACGGATTTCGAAATTAACTCATGGACAGAGAGGCATAAGCTTATGATATATTCCATAAATTCATCTCCCTTTGCACAGGGAGTCTATTCTGGTAACCAATCGCACACATCCAACTATATGGCAGATACTATGGGACGTAGTGGGCATAGTGCGTCTATGAATCGTGCTCAAAGTCATGGAGTAAGCTCTTTGGCCAGCAAAAACGACAATTACCTTACACGCGGTATGGAAGAATTTGAAGATCCCAAGGTAAGAAAACTTGTAGAACAGAGCAGGCGGCGTTTTGCTCAGACCCAGAAAAGCTTATCCTCAACCTGGAATTATGCTGATGCTCTGGCTGCAGCCAGAAATAAGAACCAAAAAACAGGTTTAGAAGTCAAACAGCTGCAATATAATTTCAAATCCATTTCTACAAAAATAATACGAAGCAAAACCTCTTCAGGTGCACGCGAAGCAGTATTTCTTGCTAGAAAGGAACTCCGTCACCTAAAATCCCTCAGAGGCAAAGAGGGCTACGATAGCGATGAACTTGAAGCTGCTATTAAACATGTAAAACGAATGGAAAGAGTCGCTAAGAAAAAAGAGAAACACTTGCTCGAAGAAGAGATGATAAAAGCTTCTGGCGGATTATGTCTCGGTGAGATATCACAGAATGAAGATGAAGAGGACGAAATAGAATCAGGTGAATCCTGCGCAGATGATGAAGAATTATTAAATGACGAAGAATTATTAAATAACGAAGAATTATTAAATAACGAAGAACTACTGAATTCCGAACAGTCATCGGGTTCAGATAGCAGCCAATCAACCAGCACATATCAAATGGCAGATTCTGAACTGTTATCTCCGAAAGATTTTGCCTCTAAAATGGATGAACTTATTTCTGATTTATCTGAAGAAATGAAAGACCTGCTTGATGAGCTTGGACTTGACGAGTTGACTGATGAAATGGACCTCGAAGCTGGAGATGACATTGACCCGGCTGATTTCAAGATGATGAAAATCAAGCATAGAAATAGTGAAATGAAAGACATGGTAAAATCTGATGCAGAATATCTCAAAGATTTGTTTGATATTATAGACAAACAAAGCGGCGCAGATTCCTCTGCTGCCGCCTTATCCTCTGATACTGGTGCCGGGTTTAGTGCACTCGTATAACCACGTGTAACGTTTTCAAAATGACATTTTATGCACAGAATGACCAGGATTATTAATCATTCCCCATGTTCTTCAAGGCAGAACGGATTGACATGCACCATAATATGTTTGACCTTGGGAAACTGATTCTCGATACTGTCATGAACAGCTTCAGCAATCACATGTGTCTCATTAAGAGATTTATCTCCGTCAGCACATATCTCAAGGTCAACATACATTTTATTACCAAACTGTCTGGTCTGTAGCCTGTCTATTCCTCTCACACCATCATGTGCAAGAACAATTGAACGTATTTCTTCCTCAACCTGTGGATCACATGACTTATCAACCATCTTGTCGACAGCATCTTTGAAAATATCATATGCCGCCTTGACAATAAAGAGGCATATCACGATGCTCGCAACTGAATCCATCATCGGATATCCAAATAATGCAAAGGCTATTCCTACAAGTGCCCCAATAGATGATAGTGCATCTGACCTGTGGTGCCAGGCATCTGCCATCAGCGCACTCGAATCTATTTTTTTAGCGAAATGCCTTGTATACCAGTACATTCCCTCTTTTACAACAATTGATGTAATCGCTGCGATGAGCGCCAGCACCCCTGGTTCAAGCTTTGTGCTGGACTCCCCATTCATCAGGTCAATAATTGCATCCTTGCCGATAAATAATCCTGTAATACACAGAACTGTCGCAAGGATAATCGCCGCAACACATTCCATTCTCTCATGGCCATACGGATGTTCCTTGTCAGACTCCTTCGATGCCAGCTTGATTCCAATCATGACAACAAAGGTACTGAACACATCCGATGCAGAATGCACCGCGTCACTCACCATAGCTCCCGAATGAGCAAACACTCCGGCAAACAGTTTGAAGAGCGACAGCATAACGTTAGCCACGATGCTGACACAGGACACTCTCATTGCAATTTTTTCAACATTATCTTTAGATTTCATTAAAATCAGAATCCATCCCCGCACTGATCTCATATTCAGGATATTCCTTCTTGAGATCATCAATCACTTTGTTATATAGACTTATTCTATCCTTTTCATCAAAGGAAATAACCATGTCAAAGCGCATGATTTTATCGTTTATATTAACATAAAAACCATGTACCTGGTGCACATTATCATAGGCGACTGCAATTCTTGACACATTCTCACGCATCTTAATAATGTCTTCATCCATTGTATTGTGCGAATATATACCGATTGCAGTCAGCAGAACTCCAAACTCTTTATAGATATCATCCGTGATATGCCTTATGAGAACATCTATCTCATTGGCATTCATACTGTCCACCACTTCAATATGAACTGATGCGACATACACATTCTCCCCATAATTGTGAAAAATCAGATCATAAGCTCCCTGCACTCCATCGTGCGCTGCAATGCTCTGTTTTATCTTCTTCACAAGCTCCACACTTGCACCCTCGCCAAGAATCTTGGATAAGGTTTCGCGCAGAATCTCAACACCTGAACGAATAATGATAAGCGAAATTATTGCTCCGAGATATGCCTCCAGGCTGACATTGAAGCACAGAAAAATAACTGCTGCCACAATCGTCGCCGCTGAAATCACTGAATCAAATAGTGAATCTGCACCAGTTGCTTTTAATGAGTCCGAATTAGTGTCCTTTCCCTTTTTTCTGTAAAAAAGACCCAACGCCACTTTGACAACTGCTGCTATGCCAAGAATAATCAACATCACACCATTATACTCTGGCTTAGTAGGCTCGATTATTCCCTTCACCGACTCAATTCCAGCCGTGATACCTGCATACAGGATAATTACTGAAATAGCAAGGGTTGATATATATTCAGTCCTGCCATATCCGAAAGGATGCTTCTTATCCGGTGCTTTTCCGGCAAGCTTAATTCCTATTATTGTAACAACGCTGGAAATAGCATCTGCCAGATTGTTAACCGCATCAAGCATGATTGAGATAGAATTGGCAATCCATCCAATTGCAGCCTTTGCTGCCACCAGCAAAACATTAGCAATTATACCTATAATACTTGTCTTAAGTATCTCTGAGTATCTGTCTTTCACTTTTGTTACCTCTTTTTTCAAGTTAAAGAAAAAGAAGAACAATCACCAGCATGGCATTGTTCTTCTCTCATTGTAAACAACTACGAAACTGAACTTACTGCAGCATCTTAGTTACCAGTGATTCCTGCTCCATCTGCTTCTTCAGCATCACATTCTTATATTCATCAAGAACCTGATTCTTCTTCTGCTCAGATATCGCAGCTCCCATATCAAGATCCTCAAGTCTGCTGCTTGATGCAACAGTATTCTCAGAAGTATTCTGATTATAGCTGTAGATACGCATAAGCGCATTGGAAGCAGCTCCCTCAGAGCCTCTCATACTGTTAATCTGATCAATCGCCTTATCAATTCTGCTGATATCAAAATCACCTGTTACATCGTAATCCTCAAGTCCAAGTGATTTAAGTGTTGCATTACCAGTCTTAACATCCTTACCAGATCCATCTGGTCCTGTCATGGTGAACATGTCACCATCTTCGTTAAGAATCTTTCTCGTATTAAAAGTTGTATTGTTTGCTACATCATTGATACCCTGCAGATACTGACTAATCTCATTCTGGATTGCCTGCTTATCTGACTTGGTAAGAAGTCCGTTAGATGCCTGGAGCGACTTATCACGAATAGCCTGAAGATAATCATTGATACTTCCAAGCGCACCATCTGCAACCTTGGTAAGATTATCCATATCCTTCGCATTAGCTGCACCCTGATCAAGTCCTCTTGACTGTGAATTAAGTTTCTGAACCTGTGCAAGCCCAGCTGCATCATCCGCTGCAGAATTTATTCTCTTTCCACTTGCAATTGTTCCATAGTTAACACCTGTATACCCACCAACTGCATTAATATTCATAATAATCTCCATTTCTGAGCGGTCAACCACGAAGGGGCGCCCCAGTTATGCCAAGAAACAACACACTTCTAAAGTTATGTTAATTATAATTCATGAAGCCAAATTGTACAATATAGAGATTAGTTACCCTTTCGCTGCCTCTTATCTCCATACATTTTCTCATCCGCCTGCTTTTCAAACAAATTCATGTCAACTATCTCATTGACTCTTCCAACTGCATGCCCCACGCTGACACCAACTGAGTATCCACATTTCTTCGAATCAACCAGAGCGCCAAGATAATTATTCAATCTGGTAGAAATCGTCTCAGCAGATGGTTTTTCACCATTAGATGTGAAGAGTGCAACCATGAATTCATCACCGCCGAATCTAGCACATACGCATGGCTGGGCAAAGCAATCATTTATCGTTTTAGACACGGCTTTGATTGCATTATCACCTTCCTGATGCCCAAAATTATCATTGATAGCCTTCATACCATCCATATCTATGGCAATAAGATGAATATAACCTTCCTTGAGATCTGTACGAGTCATATATTCATCCAGCTTCTGGTAATAACCATGTCTGTTGTACAATCCAGTCATGGTATCTCTGATAAATACCTCTGACATACGGTCATACATCTCACTCAATTTTTTATTTGCCTGATCCAGGCGCATATTTCTCAAAATGCTCTCTATTGTATTACAATAGTTTTCCTCAATCTGACCGAATATCTTAATTTCATTCTCTCTAAATTGTTCTGTCTTGGTGATACTGTACCCATAGGTTTTGCTACCAGACTGAAGAAGTCTGAAAATAAACATCTCTTCCTTTTTAGCATTATCAAAAAAAGAAATTCCACCCGGTACTATATCATCAACCTGGAATGATTCTTCTCCTACCAGTGACATGAAATCTTTATTCAGGCTAATTCGCATTTTTTCAAGTGGTCTTGCAAGATCATACTGATACTCAATCTGGTCTCTGACACAATAGAGCTGCGAAAATCCTTTATACAGTTTGAGCACCTCAACCATATGGCTGTCCGCATCCTCGAGCTCACAGCTATCCATGAGTTCGAGCTGCATATTGGCAAGAAGGCTGTGCTGCCACGAAGTCTGCCTTGCATTTTCTACAAGCCTTGCAATCTCTTGCCTGTCACTGAGCTGATTTTCATTCTCACAATTGCAGCTTTCCTTGGCTATAAACCTAAATGAAACTTTGTGTTCACCAGTGCGGGTATCATTTTTTATAGCATCAAATACTATATCTGGAACATCTTCCAAAATCGGCTCACATGTCGAAATCTGAGGATCATTAAATTTGCCATCTTCGATTCCGTCAAATCCAGTTACCAGCACATCACCGGGAACTTCATAGCCACGTAATTTGAGAACTCGAATTGCAGCAATCGCCATCGAATCATTCGCACTGCAAATCGCATCAGGCTTAGGAAGATCACTATCAAGAAGTGCATTCACAGCATCCATAGCCGGAACTTCCCAGAAATCACCATACAGTACATGATCCTCTCTGTATTCCATCCCATGCGCTATAAGCTGTCTCTTGTATGCCTCAATTCGCTCGTCCGAATATTTATTATTCCTCTGTCCGGCAAGCATATATATTTCTTTTGAATGATGATGCTCAATCAGATGCTTAATACCATTCTCAAAGCCCAGGCTATAGTCCGGATTTATGGTGATAATACCACGCTCCTTGGTATATCCATAATTCTCACAATCGTATGCAATTACCGGAATATTCTTCCTGTGTCCAATCTCAATCATCTTGTCAATCAGCATCGTATTCCTAAGCGACTGAGCATGTATAATATATGCTGCACAATCGACATTTTCCGCTATTTCAAACAGCTCAAATACGTTAGGATCAGTTGTATCAGACAGACGCATAAGATTAGCTGAGAAGAAAAAGAGATTATATCCTCTCTCAATCGCTCTTGCATGCAATTCCTGATACAAATCAGCCTGCACTCTGGATGAAATTTCTGTAGCAAAAATACCGATGTACTTACTCATTGTTTTTTTGTTTTATTTTTCCCTACTTACAAATGCTTCTTTTAACACTATATCTAAATATTATACCGCAAATCCCATAAAAATTCATTTTCTACCACTATATTTTATTATCAATAATTCGACACCGATGACATCCTCAATCATTCCCGACTTGAACTTCTCATCTGTAGCTGCGCACTCCTCAAGTGCATTCATCAGCTGGTGTCTCGAGAATCTTGATGCCTGATCTGCATATCTACTAACAGTAAATGGCGGAATTCCCACCTTGGCTGCTATATCCTTATCGCTGGCATGTACCTGCTTCATTTCTTTAACCTGCAGAAGTATATTAAACTGCCTTGAAATCAGAGCGAGAATTCTAAGCGGTGGCTCTCTCAGAGCAAGAAGGTCCGTATATAGAGAAAGGGCCTTGTCCTGCTGCCCTCTGGCTACTGCTTCAACCATATCAAATACCTTGCCGGTAATCTGATGTGTACACACCTCATCAATATCTTCTGCAACAATCACATTCCTGTCGAGGGCATAGCATATGAGCTTTTCTATCTCTGTGGACATAGATCCCATGTCCGCTCCTGTCACCTTGAGGAAATGAGTTATTGTATCCCCTGAAATATCTTTACCCTCTGATTTGAATCTGCTCTTAATCCATGTCCTGATTGTGCTCTCATCAGGAGTATTAAACTCTACAACGCGCCCTCTTTTATCAGCTGCCTTTACTGCCTTGCTTCTCTTGTCAGCCTCCAACTCAGTGAAGATTAGTACAGTTGTATCAGGAATCTGGGGAATATACTCAGATAGTTCCTCTCCGCCTTTCTTAAACAGACCGCAGTTATTTACCCAGATTACTCTTTTTTCAGACAAAAAAGGCATTGTTTCAGACAAATCCACAAGCTGTGGAAGCGTCACCTCTGAACCCTCAAATTTTGAGAAATTCATTGTGTCGCCATCTGAAACAAGTGCCTTTACTATTTTATCCTTATATTGCATAATCAGATAACGCTCCTGCCCATACAGCAGATATATATTCTTAATTGTTCCATTCTGAATATCGTTATCGATTTGCTTCACTTAACAGTTCCTTGACCTTACCATTATCACACTATCTCTCAGCCAGAACAGCCTCGAAATGAACACCGTATCCGTGATTCTCATCAGGCATTGTCTTCTGAATTGCCTTAACAATAAACTCACATGCATCCTTGAGATTATCCAGTATATCAACACCATTCAGCAGATTAGCAATTACAACGCTTGAGAAAATATCACCTGTTCCATGATAGCTCTTTTCCTGCTTATTGGCAAAGTATTCTGTCATTTTTCCTGTTGTTTTCTCATATGCAACAGCTCCAATCTTACCTGACTCGTAAGAAACACCAGTGAGCACAACTGTTTCAGGCCCCATAGCTGCCAATTTCTTAACCATCTCTTCAACCTTCTCTTTTGAAGGCGCCTCGTCATATGGTATGTCCAGTAAAAAAGCAGCCTCTGTGAGGTTAGGGAGAATAACATCTGCCTGCTCGGTAATCTTACGCATTCCTTTCACAATATCTTCATTGAGAGCCGGATACAGCTTGCCGTGATCAGCCATTGCCGGGTCAACGATGAGAAGTCCTCCTGGGTTGAGAAGCTTCTTCATGTCAATAATCATATCAAACTGGCGCGCATCTCCGATATATCCGGTATAAATTGCATCAAATGTAAGGTTTTCTTTTCCCCAGTGCTCAACAATCTTGAACATCTCCTCTGTGAGATCATGATAGGTAAAACCTGTGAACCCACCCGTATGAGTACTGAGTATTCCTGATGGAAGAATTGCTGTTTCGATTCCGTACGCTGACAGTACTGGCAATGCAACTGTAAGTGAACACTGTCCCACACATGAAATATCCTGAACTGATACTATTCTTTTCATTATGCTATCCTCTTTCCTGAGCAATCTTTCTGAGCTATTTGTCGTAAAAAAACATCATCGTTTTTTCACACTTTTCCTCGTGCTCGTATATGTTGGTATGATAATACATCGCACACTGCCTAAATAAAAAGGCCGATTTTCGCAAAATTTACCATGCCAGTTAGCGGATATATCTGCTTATTTCCAGGTGATTTCCATCGGTCCATAATGTTATTGCCCCTGTATCTTGCGTATTGAGTATGTTGGCTCCCACACCGCTAAGCCTTTTGATTGTTTCCTCATGAGGATGCCCATACCTGTTGCCAATTCCTGAAGATATGAGCGCAAGCCGCGGAGATACTGCCTCAAGAAACACTTTCGAACTCGAAGAGTTAGAACCGTGATGCCCCACTTTGAGAACATCTACACCGCTTAGGTTTACCTCCTCTATTTCAGAAGTAATGCTCCCAGCACTATCACTTTCGCGTATCTCTTGCCTTTCCTTCTCATCTTCTGCAAGTCTTTCAAGCATTCTCCTCTCTGTCTTATCAGATGCATCTCCCATGAATAGCATCCCGAAATCACCATATTCCAGTAAAAGCACCTCCGAGTAATCATTAGTATCCTTCGACGGATCGTTTTTCAGCGGATTTAGACATCTTATGTTAACCGCATCGCCCAAATTCATAAATCCTCCCCAGCTTATACGATCCCTCTCAGACAGAAAATGAATTGCTATTCCATTCTCATTCGCTGCACTTATTATCTCCTGTGCATCCTCCTCTATACTCGCTGAATTAGGCAGGAAAATCGCCTGAATTCTTATTCCACATGAACTATAGTCACCTAATACTTCAAGAAGTGCATTCATATGATCTTCATCAGGATGAGATACAAACCACCCATCGACTCTGCTGATTCCCGAAGCCTTCAAATATGGCAATATAGTATATTTTCCAAGCTGCTTTTCAGATGAAGATCCGCCATCTACCATATATGTTTTTCCAGCGTATTCGATGCATAACGCATCACCCTGTCCACAGTCGAGCATCGTGACCTTAAGCCTTGAATCCAACTTCGTGCACAAAACAGCAAGCATGCACATAATCCAGGCTGCAGCTACTATTCTGCCCTTACATAAATATCTCTCCCTTTTATCCTCAGCGATATAGTACTTCCAGATAATAAAAGCTCCTACCAAGATAGACATAAGCGCATAGTAAATAATTATCTGTAGGGTCGTGGGCTTGCCTGCTACTATCGAAGAAAAAGGCAGATTTGCTGTCCACCCAGATAAATATCTGTATCCCTCCATGAGTAATGTTCCAATCCATGAACATATATCAGATATTGTGTTTAGAATTACAGTCAAGACATTCAAAACAGGAATTCCCGATAAAAAACTCGAGGCTATCGCGGTTAACATAACTGTGATACCGCACACAACCAGAATTCCTACTGATGGAACAACCAATATATTTAATATCAATGACCACGGGTGAATCTCGTAATAATTATCCAATATTATCGGAAGAGTAAATAGCATCACTGCTGCCGAGGTTAACATAAGTTCTGCAATCTTTATAAAAGTATTTCTCAGCACTATACTTGTTTTTTTCCTAATGCGATGAAAACACTTTCTGCCACCATCTCCTGCCTCGCCTCTCCCATCGCTTTTCAGCGGTTTTAGCCCACCATAAAAACATGCTAATACAGGCTGAAGCAATGTTATTCCCATGACAGCGCCAAATGATAACAGAAAACCACAGTCAAATACATAGTACGGATTTTCCAGTACGATGCATGCCCCTGCAAGCGATAATGCCGTCAGCATATCATAGGTTCGACCGATTCTCTTTGCCCTGAGCATCAGCGCAAACATGAATATCGCCCTAAAGGCCGAGCTGCTCATTCCAGTCATAACTCCGTACAAATACATAAAGACGATACATATCAGAACCCTGCATATATACAGTTTCATCGGTAGCCTTCTCTTTCTGTGAAAGAACCATTTTTCTATGGGTCTGACTATCCAAGATAGAATCGCATACAATCCCATACCTATCAGCGATATATGAAGTCCTGAGATTGCCAGTATATGTGAGATTCCTCCCTGCTGGAACAGCTCCTTATCTTCATCAGTCAGATCATTCTTATCACCAAGCAGCATTGTCTTAAGTATCCCCGCATCATCGTTTCCGAAATTCTGCGAAATAGCTTCTGCTAATTCCGTGCGTACGCAGTGCAAACTGTCCTTAATTAGATCTACAGAATCGGACATACCCAGAATCCTGCAATTATACATTGCCATGTAGAAGCCCCTGGTTTTCTGGTAATTGGCATAATCAAATTGACCTACATTGCGCGGTGTGGAAAATGCCCTGCACTTTCCCTCAAGCTCGATACCTGATCCTATACGAAGATTGTTATTCTGATTATGACTCTGCTTTATGTCGTCTTGTCCTCGATACTCAGACGGCGATTCCACTTCTGATAGATAGCAAACGAATCCCTCTTCGCCCTCGTGTTCACCCAGCGCCGACTTATATGGTTCCTCATCGCAGAAAACATCCCTTATATACAGCACCATTTTGCCATTTTTGTGCTCTATCCTATCCACATAGCCCTTGACAATTATGCTTTTTTTGTCAAACAGAGCTGATGGAAATTCTTTTTCAGGAAATATTATCAAGATAATTCCAACAAGGCATATGAACAAAAAAGAATACAGACATAACGGCCTCCTTATCCTTACTTGCTGTATTACGCCTCGTATCCTGGCATCATACCTATTCAATGTGGCATTTAGTTCTATACGCATATGGAATCCTTCAGGGCATCATATACTCCATCCTTAATCCCATTTACATTCTTAAGTTCTTCAATACTGTTAAATGCGCCGTGCTTCTCCCTGTACTCAATAATTGCCTTAGCCCTTGTTTCTCCAATTCCAGGGAGC
>JAGHUF010000089.1 GCA_018064935.1 Candidatus Merdinaster equi
CGCTTCGTCAATATGAAAAGCTATTATTTGATACGCCAATTTATCTGTATATGTTTTGGAACACTATAAATATTGAAACCGTTTGTCTGCTTTCAAAGAAACCTTGATTTTCTGCGGTTTGTGGGTTGTCGAGGAAAGAAAATGGATGTGTGTGTTCTGAACTTTGAATGAAACATTTGAATAACGAATTGGTGGGGCGTTGCGAAACTCTGCTGAATAATAGGCTTTTGCTAAAATGTATCACTTTTGCGAAAATATTGATACCTTCTGGCAGAAGTCTTTTTATATAAAGATAACTTGACTTCTAAATCTTACTGATGTAATATTTATACAAGTGCATCAGGTTTAAGGATAAAATTTTTTTGTTCCGAAATCTTACGCATGTAATAAAAACGGAAGGGGGAATGTGGAGTAATAGACATCTGATATAGAGAAAATTTTTTTGCTTTAAAGTCTTACGAACGTAATATTTGAGACTATAATGTACGTTGAAAATAGAATATGGCCATATCAGCAAAGCAAGATGAATGGAGGTCAATATGAAAGGAAAAAGCAGACATAAACGAAAGAAAGCAAGAAGCAGGCTCCTATGGATTGCAATTGCTGTTATAGGAATGGCTGCGGTAACTGCTGCAGTATGTGTAGCAGGAATGTTCACAAAGGGAAATGGTTGGAAAACACCAGAAGAGCTTTTGGTTGAATACATAAACCATATTCCAAAACAGGAGTATGAACAGATGTATGCGATGCTCCATATTGAAGCATCGGGCAATATCAGTCAGGAGGATTTCATAAAAAGGAATTCGGCTATTTATGAAGGCATAGAAGTCCAGAATATGGCAGTGGAGATTATTGCATATGACGAAGAGCAAATGGAGGTAACCTATCAGACATCTTTCGATACGGTTGCAGGAAATATCAGCTTTGAGAACGAAGCACTTTTCCTGAAAGGCGAAGAGGGATATAAGTTGGTTTGGGATGATTCTCTGATTTTTCCGAATTTAACTTCTGCAGATAAGGTAAGAGTTTCTGCTACACAGGCAAACCGAGGAGAAATTCTGGACAGGAATGGACGCATTCTTGCTGGAAAGGGCATTGCATCATCGGTTGGAATTGTTCCGGGAAAATTGGAAGATATAAATGAAGCAATTCAAAAAATAGCAGAGTTGTTGGAAATCGAGCCGGAAGTCATAGAAAAGAAACTGTCAGCACAGTGGGTAAAGGAGGACTCTTTTGTTCCTGTTAAAACGATTCCAAGAGTGGAAGAAATTGAGCTGATGAAAGTGGAACCAGACGAAGAGGTTTTGAAAGAGAAGGAAAGGCATGAGAAGTTATTGGAAATTCCCGGAGTGATGATTTCTGACATAGAAGTGCGAGAGTATTCATTGGGTGAGGCAGCGGCACATTTGATAGGATATGTACAGAGCGTTACAGCAGAAGATTTGGAAGAACATGCCGGGGAAGGATATACAGCCAATAGTGTAATCGGCAGAAGTGGGATGGAAGGTCTGTTTGAGAAAGAATTGAAAGGTCAGAACGGCTGCAGGATTTACATTGTGAATTCGGAAGGCAAAGAAAAAGAAGAACTGGCTTGTATATTGGTACAGCATGGACAGAACATACAGCTGACGATAGATGCGAAGTTGCAGGTTTCGTTATATGAGCAGTTTAAGGAAGACAAGAGTTGCTCTGTTGCCATGAATCCGTATACGGGAGAAGTATTGGCTTTGGTTAGCACACCGGCCTATGACAATAACGATTTTATTATGGGATTGTCTAGTGAGAAGTGGACCGTACTTAACGAGGATGAGAATAAGCCAATGTATAATCGGTTCCGGCAAGTGTGGTGTCCGGGGTCTACATTCAAGCCTATTACCGCTGCGGTCGGCTTGGAATCAGGAGCAATTGATCCAATGGAAGATTACGGGAACGTAGGCTTAAGCTGGCAAAAGGATGCATCGTGGGGGTCCTATCATGTAACAACACTCCATGCATATGAGCCAGTCATTTTAGAGAATGCACTGATTTATTCCGATAATATTTATTTTGCAAAGGCAGCACTAAAGATTGGTTCGGAAGAGATAGAGAGTTCTTTGACTGGACTTGGCTTCAACGAGGAACTGCCATTTGAAATTAAAATGGCAGAGTCACAGTATTCAAATTCAGAGAGGATTGAAACAGAAATACAGTTAGCTGACAGCGGTTACGGTCAGGGACAGATTTTGGTAAATCCATTACATATGGCATGTATCTATTCTGCTTTCTGTAATGAGGGAAATGTCATAAAACCTTATTTGGTATATCAGAGTGAAGCAGTAGCTGAGTTTTGGATTCCGGGAGCCTTTTCCAATGAAAATGCAAGCCGTGTGTTGGAAGGGACCAAGAAGGTTGTGAACGATTCGAATGGAACTGGGTATGCAGCCCATCGGGATGACATTCTTTTAGCAGGGAAAACAGGTACAGCAGAAATCAAGGCATCGAAGGATGATACAACAGGTACTGAATTAGGATGGTTTGCCATTTTTACAGCAGAAGATACGGTGGAACGTCCTATATTGATTATCAGCATGGTAGAAGATGTGAAAGGAAGAGGAGGCAGCGGTTATGTTGTTAAAAAGGACAACATGGTTTTGGAAAGTTGGTTTAATGGCAATTAGCTTTATGTTAATGCTAAGTGTTTCGGGGTGTAGTGATACACCCCCGGAAGAAACACCGGTTGATGAAACTGTAGTAGAGGTTCAAACCATTCCAGAGAATTCTCAGGCAGAGGAAATTATAGACATCTGTGTGGATCTTTATGAAAAAGCAGTAGAGGAAAACAAGATAGCTGATTTGGAAATGATTCGAAGCATCGTTAATCGACTCGGAGAAAATGGGTATCCAGCTGTTGACAGTAAAAACCAAATTGATATGACGGAGGCGGAGCAGGTAGTCCGATTCTGTGAAATGGTGGATAACAAAGAGGAGGCAGAACTAACGATTCTTGAGGTCAGTTATTTAGGTGGATTTGTAAAATACGATTTGCAAACAAAAGATGGAAATGTAGATGTGGTCAGAAGCTATTACAAGTACGAGAACGGAAATATACAAAGAGAGGTTACCGGAAGCTATCAAGCAGAATATTGGAGCTATACGGAAGAAGGGTATCTTGTGTTTTCTGGTAATTGGTACTCAGAAGAATTATATATTCTTACGGCAGGCTTAGTAGAAGAAAACACTGCATTACGGGTACAGCCATTGGATGAAACATATAGGGAGTTGAGTCGGAAATATCTCAACCCAATCAGCTTTGAACGGAATAATATGTTCATTGTGGATTGGAGTGAGAATGATTTCAGGGATTTGAATTTCTATGATATGTATGACATTCTCTATCCAAAAGTAAACGGTCAGTATGTTCCCTATGTTGCAGATGACAACTTATCAGTCAGTGCAGTTTATCAGATTCCAAAAGATGAATTTGAAAGTGTTATTATGAAATACTTCAATATTGACAGTGAAACGCTGCAATCAAAAACCATCTATGATTCGGAGAATTTGACTTATGAATATAAGCCAAGAGGCTTTGAAGAAGTAGAGTACCCGGAATATCCATATTCAGAGGTAGTCGGTTTTACAGAAAACAGCGATGGAACAATTACACTCACAGCTAATGTGGTATTCCCTTATACAGGTGATTCCAAGGTATATGCTCACGAGGTTGTGGTTCGCCCTTTAGAGGATGGAGGGGTACAATATGTATCCAATCGAATCATACCTTCCGAAGATAATTGTGGGGAAACATGGCACACGCCTCGTTTAACAGCTGAGGAATGGGAAGAACTATATGGAGGAGAATAATGGAAGATGTAAAATGGCTGTTGAAAAAATGGGGATTACCGATTTTAGTATTGTTAATTGTAGTAATTGCAGGAGTGATTTGTTGGGGAAAGCTACATACGGAAGAAATGAAGGTGGCAGAGGAAGTATGGGAACCTCCCGTAGATATTGCGAACAGAGAAACGGTAACGGAAGAAGAAACTAATACGGAAAGTGCCACGGAGTCAGCGTATTGGTTTATTCCTCAATCCAGCGATTGTCTTATTTCAGATGAGGAAAAGGAACAACTACAGAGTATGGTGTTATCGGCAGCAGAGTCAGTCAGCGAAATGTATAAGGATATTGTAATTGCAGATGCACCAAGTTATTCTTCCGGCATTAGTGAATTTACCAGCGAGCAGCGGAAGGCT
The DNA here is from genome assembly GCA_018064935.1 of Candidatus Merdinaster equi. Classification (GTDB taxonomy): domain Bacteria; phylum Bacillota; class Clostridia; order Lachnospirales; family Lachnospiraceae; genus Merdinaster; species Merdinaster equi. The sequence continues at coordinate 4,230 of JAGHUF010000089.1, forward strand.
GTGGTGGAACAATTGGGCAGAAGCGGTCTGGTAAGTGTAGAAGAAGGTACTGCCATGCAAAATCATGAAGCAATTGAGAATTTTTATGAGGATTATTTGGATGGACGGGATTCGATGGTTACAGTATTCGAAGTGCATCGAGATGGACTGATTGGAGCAGTAACCTTTATTTATCGGAAAGGACAGTTAAAGACCTATTACATAGGCGTTCGGTGGAAGGAAGGCGGTACGCCGGAAATACAGGGAACTTCCGTGAGTAATGTGGCTGAAATCAAACTTACCGAAAAAGGATATTTTATCTATGCGTATGAATATGTGATTGCACATGCAAGTTTAAGGCAGTATTGGAGAATAGAACCTCTTTCAGAAGACTGCAAGGAATTGACGGAGAAATATATATCGGGACTGAGTTATGTAAATTACAATCTGCTTGTCACAAACTGGGACAGTAGCAACGTGGAGGATATTCTGAAGCCTTGCATGTATGAGGATATCTATCGGATTCATACTGGCGAAAATCTGAAGACGGAAAATTGGGGAATTCCAGCAGAAGAATATGAAAAAATTATGACTACCTATTTCCCAGTATCCGTAGAACAACTGAGAGAGTGTTGCAAGTATGACGAGGGCAGCAACAGCTATGAATATGAAATGATTTATGCCAGCCAATATCCGCCATTTGGAGAAGTTGTTGATTATACAAAAAATGGGGGTGGAACGATAACTCTTATCGTAGATGGAGTATGGCCGGATTACAATTCTGACCTTGCCTTTAGAAATAAGATTGTGATCCAGCCATTTGAGGACGGAACTTTCAGGTATCTTTCTAATTCTATAGAGCAAATAGAATTGGAACTGCCGCCAATAGCAAGAACGAAAGGATGATTTTATGGTATTAAAGAAAAAAAGCATTCTGCTGATTATGGCATTTCTGATTGGGTGTTTCGTATGTGCCTGTGAGAAAGAAGATAGTATTACAGGCGAACCACTTGTGGAAGATACAGAAGAGGCATCTTCCACGGAGGAAACAAAAAGTGCAGAGGAAGAGGCAGCAGAACAGTGGGCGAAGGGCTATGGCCTTCCCGTGGATGAGAATGAGAGTAAAGAAGCTGAAGCAGATTGTAAAAAAATGATGGGATTATATTCTGACATTTATGAGCATGCGGACAAGGGCAAGGCATCCAATGTGGTTCTTTCTGATGAAACAATTCTTGAGATACAGAACATAGTAATAGAATCGGGATGCCCAGTTACCACGGCGGTAAAATATGCCAACATGGGAAATTTTGAAGCTGTAGATGGTTTCCTTACGGAATGTATGGAAGGAAAAAGTGGCTTCGTAATAATATATGATGTTAATTATGATGGAGGTATAGGTAGACTGAAATTCATTTATGATGGCACGGACATGTATGTTGTAAGTGCAAGGGGAATTTGGAATGATGACAATAAGCCGGGGATTTCGTACATTTCTTACACAAGAATCAAAGAGTGGAAATATACGGATAAAGGATGGTTTGGTTATGAGTTGTGCGTGCCGGAGCCACCGGAGGTCAGTGAAATCGTGGATGGAAGCTGCCTGATCAGAGTGAAGCCAATGACGGAAGAACAACGAGAAACGTCCGAAAGATGTGTGCGAGGTTTAGGATATCAAGGGAACAATCTTTTGTGTTCCAATTGGGATACAGATCATATGGACGAACTGGATTACAATGGGATGTATGAGTATTTGTATAGAATGAAATATCAGGAAAAGTTCAATTCGGAAGATTTTCCCAATGGAATACCAAAAGAGGAATTTGAAAGTCTGATTATGGAGTACCTTCCGGTAACAGAAGAACAGATACGGGAATATGCAGTATTTGATGAAGAAAATCAGACTTATTTATGGGCAAGACTTGGTTGTGGTAATTATGCTCCTACTTTTTTTGGAACTTCTCTGCCGGAGGTTGTCGATATCAAAGAAAATGAAGATGGGACGATTACATTAACGGTGGAGGCGGTTTGTGACATGGTCATTTGCGATGATGCAGTCATAACCCATGAACTTACGGTAAGGTTTGCAGAGGACGGCAGTTTTCAGTATTTGGGGAATGAAATCTTAAATGACGGAATTATGCATATACCAGACTACCAATACCGCATTAAAGATTGATTTGATAATAGTGGTGTTCTATGGTAATCTTACAGGTGTAAGAAAAGAAAGGAGAACACATGAAGAAATTAAAGTTAGTTGGAATATTGGCAGCAGTTGTATTGATAGGTGGTGTGATTTCAATTCCACTTATAAATAACTATACAGCCTATAAGGTGGAAAGAGCATTATGTGAAATCCCGCTGCCAGAGGAAACGGAATTGATAGAGTCGTTGTCACAGGCTGGGAAGCTGACGGGTAACGGAAATGGAATGCAGTATTTCGGAGCAATTTTAATTCGAAGTGATTTGTCTTTGGAAAAATTGGATGCTTACTATTCAGATTACAGAAGTAATGAATGGGAATGTTTGATGGAAACTCAGGAAGGGCAGCACATTGAGGTGATTGATCACGAGACACTACAATTTTCGGAAAAAATAAAGGATAGCGGTTATTACATTGTATATTCATGGGGAAGCGGAAATTCTCTATTGGAAGAACTGGATATACGTGGACATTAAAAGGAGTGTTATAACAATGAAGAAATTTTTGAAAATTGTGCTATGTATTATGGGTTCGATTCTTGCAGTAATTGTAGCATTTTGGTTTTGCATTTCGTATACGGTAAATTACAAGAAGACAACTTGCGATACATCTGT